>CAZOHW010000112.1:0-11218 GCA_964579525.1 uncultured Nitrospira sp.
CTTGGCTTCTCGGGGCTCCGCATGCCCGTCTCGCAACGCGACTGCGCGATTTCGCTGCGAACCGTCATGAATAATGCGGGCTAACTCGAATCACAACCCTCCGTCTCCCACCGGTTGCCCTTCCGGAATCTGATCCAGTTTATAGAAATCCGTCGGGTCGAGTCGACGCTGCGCCGCCTGGGTCGGTTCACTCCCTCTGGCAAATAACTCGACAGTGGACTTCTGCCCTTCTCCTTCTTGGTCCGACTCCAGCAATCCCGTGGATGTATCGATCTTCACGAATGTCACTCCATCGGGAATCTCAAACGGCACGACAGGAAGCTGCTTCAGCGCCTCTTTCATGAAGTTGATCCAGATCGGCAAGGCCGAACGGGCTCCGGTTTCGCTTTCTCCCAGAGAACGGCGATCGTCGAATCCGACGTACACCCCCGTAACCAAATTCGGCGTCCCACCGATGAACCAGGCGTTGATGTAGTCGTTCGTCGTACCCGTCTTCCCGGCAACCGGGCGGCCGAGCACTTTCGCCGCTTGGCCGGTTCCCTTCTGCACGACATCTTCCATCATGTTGGTGATCAAGTAGGCCGTCTCTCTCGTGACGACCTCACGTGGCTGAGCCTCCGTCACTTCAAGTGTTTGCCCTGCATTATCCTTCACGAGTTTGACTGCAAAGGGATCCACGCGGTTTCCCTGGTTCAACAACACCCCATAGACTGACGTCAACTCCATCAAGCCCATCGAAGAGGTGCCCAGCCCGAGAGAAAGATCGGCGGGAAGCGGGCTTGTCACCCCGATCAAGCGCGAAAACTCGATGACATTCTTCACCCCCACCTTATCCAGCAAGCGAACCGTCGCCAGGTTGTGCGACTGTGCCAAAGCATCTCTGAGGCTGACCATGCCGTGGAACTTTCGGCCATAGTTCTCGGGTTTCCATGTCTTGTCTTCTTCTTGCTGTTCATAGACGACTGGAGCATCGAGGATTTGGGTCGCAGGACTCAAGCCTTGGCTCATCGCAGTGGCATAGATGAGCGGTTTGAAAGCCGATCCCGGTTGCCGATGCGCCTGCACGGCGCGGTTGTATTCGCTCCGAGCGAAATCATAGCCGCCGACCATCGCACGAATGGCCCCGGCTGTGGGATCAATCGCGATCAACCCGCCCTCGACGATCGGGGTCTGTTCCAGTGTCAGCTGGACTCCATCGCGTGACAGTTTTTTCACACCGACTTCGATCACATCTCCGGGTTTCAGGAGCGATTTGAGATTTGGATTCACCACAAAATCGACCGTAGGATCAGGCCCCTTGAGCTGACGTTTCGCCCAGGCCATATCATCAAACGCCAGCTTTGCCGTGAATACGCCGAGTTGAACGACGTAATGATCTTTCCCGACCTTGAGCACAATCCCCTCACTGATATCGCCCGGCTTCAATGGCTGATCACTATGAGCAAGATCTGAGGGTCGGAACGAGTCCGGATCCATGGTGCGTCGCGGTCCGCGCCACCCTTCCCGTTTATCGAGCTCTCGAACCCCAGCGAGAAACGCCGTTTCCGCCGCTTTCTGCATCTCCAAATTCAAGGTCGTATAGACTTGGAGGCCGCCCTTGTACACCATCGCTTCTCCATACTTCGCGACCAGCAATTGGCGGACATATTCGACGAAGTAGGGCGCCAGATGTTCGCCGCCGGGTCGATGGAAGGTCAGCGCATCCCGAGCAGCCGCTTCACGTTCGACGGCAGTAATAAATCCCTCCTCTTCCATGCGACTCAACACATGTTCTTGACGCTTCTTCGCTTTGTCATAGGCGCTGAAGGGCGAGTACTTACTGGGAGATTTGGGGAGCCCGGCCAGGAAGGCTGATTCGGCAAGGGTGAGAGTCTTGATGTCTTTGCCGAAATACGATTGTGCCGCTGATGCCACACCATAGGCCCCTTGCCCAAAATAGATTTGGTTCAAATAGGTCTCAAGAATCTTTTCCTTCCCAGACACTGCCTCCATCTTGTACGCCAAAATGAGCTCGCGGATCTTGCGCTCATAGGATCGCTCGGAAGACAGAAACAACGACCGGGCCAACTGTTGAGTAATCGTGCTGGCCCCCTCGACTTTTTTCCCCCCATGCCGGATATTCGTCCACGCCGCCCGCACCATGCCGACATAGTCCAACCCTGGATGCTCGAAGAACCGCGCGTCTTCGGTCGCAATCACCGCTTGCGTGAGGGTCTTCGGGATGCCGGTCAGCGGAGTCAGGATGCGGCGTTCGATAAAAAACTGACCGATCGGTCGTCGATCGTCTGCATAGACGGTGGTAATGAGGCTCGGTTGATAATTTTCGAGTGAATCGAGCGACGGCAGGTCCTGCGAGAAATGCCAGATCACCCCTGCAGCCACGGCGACACCGGCTATGGAGCAACCGACCCCGGCCAGCAACACGATCTTCCACCAATGCCATCGCCGGCGTGGCGGTTCTCGTTGTTCGATAAAGCGACGATCGTTCGGCATGGTGAATGAAGCCTTGTAGATGTGAATCCGGGGTTCGCAAGACCTTACAATGCGCCTGGTGAAAACTCAAGCAAGACAGTGATGGCGGTGTCAGTCAATTTCGACTGATTCGTCACAAGCTCTGCACCTGCCGCTCCACGACCGCTCTCCCCGTCGTGTTATGCAAAGAAGTAATTCGCTCTGAAAATTGTCCTCTCCATAATACGTAGAAAAGCCCAGGAACCGGGCCACACAATCATGGAGGAGGCCAGCCGTGCCGAATCCGTACCGCATCATCCGATCGACACCCAAACGGCTATGGACCCAGTGATTATGCTCACCGCTAATGGCCAGCCTGAATCGATGACCCAGCCCACCAACCTCGGAGCTACGGAATACGTGAAGAAACTCTTTTCGTCAGACCGTCTTCTGAAGACCATTGAATCGTTTTTCCCTAGGCAATATCAATAACCTGCTTGGGTGATCGGACAATCTTCCTCCCTCCTTCTGGATCAACGCATCAAACCGTCGCTCACCATACCCCCCTCTCATATAGCTATCAGCTATCAAACGAATCGTCATGCATGAGAACCCCTTCTACGAACAACAACCCTATCCTCTCATCAACCAATCATCGCCCTGGCGTTTTCTGATACTACAGTTCTACAGTTCTATCCTTTGCTTGTTTCGAATGATCAGCATCGAGTATACTAACGAGTTTGCGCCTCACTAGTGGGCGTTTTTTTGTCATTAAGGAAGTACCGCCATCATGTCCTCAGTACGCGCGCCTCACGACCGTCGAAACGATATCCGCAATATCGCCATCATTGCCCACGTCGACCATGGCAAGACCACTTTGGTCGACGCCATTCTCCGCCAGACCCACGTCCACCGAAAAATTGATGACATGGGCGAGCGCATCATGGACTCCATGGATCAGGAGCGGGAACGCGGGATCACCATTCGAGCCAAAAACGCCAGCGTCACCTACAACGGGGTGAAAATCAACATCGTCGATACTCCGGGCCATGCCGATTTCGGCGGGGAAGTGGAACGCACGCTCCGGATGGTAGACGGTGTGTTGATCTTGGTCGATGCGAAAGAAGGGCCCATGCCGCAGACGACCTTCGTGTTGAGGAAAGCCTTGGCGCTCGGGCACAAGGCCATCGTCGTCATCAACAAGATCGACCGGCCGGATGCGGTCATCGATGACGTGGTCAACCGCACGTTCGACCTTTTCGTCCACTTGGGTGCCACCGACGAACAACTTGATTTCCCCATCGTCTACACGTCGGCGATCAAAGGAATCGCCACGCTCGATGTCAATAAGCCGGGGACCGATATCGTTCCGCTGCTCGATACCGTGCTGGAGAAGATTCCTGCCCCAGCCATCACCGTCGATGCTCCACTCCAAATTCTTGTGCTGGCCCTTGTGCAAGATTCCTACAAAGGCAAGATGGGGATCGGCAAGATCCAGTCCGGTTCCATTGCCAGGCGACAGAATGTCATGGTCCTCGGCAAGAACGGCGCACAGCTGCCCGGTAAGGTGTCCGACCTCGCCGTCTACTCGGGCCTGGAACGGGCCGACATGGAACAGGCAGCAGCTGGAGAAATCGTCGCCGTCGCGGGGCTTGACGACGTGAGCATCGGAGATACCATCGCCGACGCGGAACAGCCCCTCGCCTTGCCGCGCGTCACGATCGATGAGCCGACGGTGCAGATGACCTTTTCCGTGAATAACAGCCCGTTCGCCGGACGGGAAGGGAAATTTCTCACGTCACGCCATCTGCGCGAGCGACTCTTCAGAGAACTCGAAACCAACGTCTCTCTTCGTGTGAATGAAACCGACAGTGCGGACCGTTTCCTCGTGGCAGGCCGTGGGGAACTCCATCTGTCGGTGTTGATCGAACAGATGCGGCGAGAAGGGTATGAACTCCAAGTCTCGCAACCGGAAGTCATTCTCCATCGTGAAGGCGGCGCCGTCATGGAGCCCTACGAGGAGTTGACGATCCAGGTACCGGAAACCTACCAAGGCACGGTCATCGAAGAGATCGGGAAGCGTCGTGGCGAAATGCGGCACATGCGGCTGATTCACTCCGATGTCGGCACCAGCGAAATGCACCTGGAATATCACATTCCGACCCGCGGCATCATGGGGCTGAAGAACGTGCTGCTGGCGAAGACTCGCGGTACCGTCATCATGCACCATGTGTTTTCGGCCTACGAACCGGCGGAAGAGCGTGATCTGATCGTGGCCCCGCATGGTTCACTGGTGGGTTTCGAGGATGGAGTCAGTACGGGCTATGCTATCTTCATGACCCAGGAGCGGGGCGCCATGTTCATCGGCCCTGGAGTTGAGGTGTACCGGGGGATGGTCGTCGGCCAAAACAGTCGAGACGAAGATTTGGATGTGAACGTCTGCAAGGAAAAGCATCTCTCCAACATGCGCGCCTCCGGGTCCGACGAAGCATTGGTACTCACCCCTCCGCGTGAAATGACCCTGGAGTTTGCGTTGGAATACATCGGAGCCGATGAACTGGTAGAGATCACTCCGCAAAACCTCCGCCTACGCAAACGGTTACTGAACCCGGAGGATCGCCGCAAGGCTCGGAAGGCGGGGAAATGATTTGGTTGGCAAGTTTTTAGTTGTGAGTGTTGAATTTTTAGTTTGAACTCAAAACTAAACACTTAAAACTCAACATGCTCATAGTGCGAGGTATGAGATAGGGGATCAGTATGAGAATTCGAAAAAAGTCACCCAAGCCCTCCACTAAACGCCCACCCCTCTACTTTATCGGCTATCGGGGAACGGCTCCAGGCACGGACGAAGTGAAGGCGCTGTACGACCGAGAATACGGTGGCCCGCTGGTGATCCGGCACGAGGAAGGATCGCCTGAGTCTTGGCAGGCCGCCCATGGCCCATGGTCCGCCCATGTCGTCATGCCGCTTCCTGCGGATCAAGTGGCAGTGGTGATGAAACAATTGTCGTGGGAACACAATCTCATGGGCGCCGTCGCCCCATCCATCACCTCTCCTCGCGAGATGCCCGATACCGTCCTCCTTGCCGCGCGACTGGCTCGTTGTTTGACACTGCTGTCTCAAGGCACGGCGTACGATGTGTTCACACAAGCCTACGTCAATCCCTCAGACTGGCAGCAACGCCCACTCTCGAGTTTTCTGCTGGACGACCATGTCTCCATTGTTCATGACGATACCACTCAACCGGAGCGAGTGTGGTCCTACTCCCTTGGCCTCAGCAAGTTCGGCCTGGACGAGGTTGAAATGTTCTCGGCGAAGGGACTTCCTGACAGTTCCGCCAAAGAAATCTTGTCTGCCTCAGGCAATGAATTGCTGCGGCTTGGCCAACCGATGAAGGTGGGGACCACGCTTGATCTTCCGCTCCTCGGTCGTACGGTCCGCATCAGAAATTACCGGACCGCCGCACCAACCGGCCGCATGGCGGGATTCCGAGAACTACACACCTCATAAGTCTGTCGATTGCTCAACACCTTGCCGAGTTCTTGTTTGACCTCTAGCCGACCGCTGAGCGATGTGAGAACGCCGACGGCGGACTTCTTCAACGGCTCGATAGGCCTATCGGGCCGTTGACATCCCTTCAAAACACAGGTTACAAAGTTTATGGGTTCGAGTGGGGTCCTGCCAATTCGAGACCTCAGTACAGCCATCATCCATACAGATGTTCTAATAAGGAGGTTTGCGATGAGTGACGTGGCACCGGAAATCAAAGTGGGCGATACAGCACCGGATTTCAATCTGAAGGATCAAGACCAAAAGGACGTGAAGCTGAGCGACTATAAGGGCAAGAAGAACGTCGTCTTGTGCTTCTATCCGCTGGATTGGAGCCCGGTCTGCCAGGGTGAAAATAAGTGTCTGACTGATGACTTCCCGAAGTTCCAGTCCGCCAACGCCGAATTGTTCGGCGTCAGCTGCGACAGCTTCTTTTCTCACAAGGCCTGGGCCGATTCGCTGGACCTGAAGCACCGCCTCCTGTCCGACGTGCATCGGACGACGGCCAAGTCGTATGGGCTCTATTTTGAACCCCTGAACTGTTCCAAGCGCGCGACCGTGATCGTCGATAAGAACGGCAAGGTTGCTTACACAAAGGTACAGGAAATCAAGACGGCGCGTGAGGATAAAGAGATCCTCGATGCCCTCGCGAAACTCAACTAACAATATAGGACTGAGCAACGAGGACTGAGGACTGGGTGGCTCTGAAGCTCAGTCCTCGGCACTCAGGTCTCTGCACTCGTTATCATGTCTGGAACCGTTGAAGATGTCAGCGACGCCACCTACAAAGACTTCACCGACAGCTCCGGTGCGGTGGTCGCCTATGGCCTCGCCACCTGCGAGCCCTGTAAAGCCTATGATCCGATTTTGGAAGCGACCGCTGCGACGTTCCCAACCATCAAGATTGGCAAGGCCAAGATGCACGTGCCTGGCCGCTGTCGCGAGATCAAGAAGACCCACACCTTTGAAACGTATCCCACCACCCATTTCTTCGCGCATGGTAAATTGTTGCTTACACGCGAAGGGGTCGTCGAGCCGGCCGAACTCGCCGCACTCATATCCGACTACTTACTCAAGTAGCCCCGTGGCTGAATCATTAGGAGGCGAGCAAGGTATGAAGATGATGTTCCCTGCTGTGCTGTTCGGCGTGACCCTGGCTCTCGCATTACCAGCTAGTGCCCACACAGACGAATATTTTGAATCTGTTCAGGCGCCACATGGCGGACAGTTGCGCATGACCGGTCCCTATCATCTGGAACTGCTGGCCAAGGAAGGGGAACTGACGGTCTACGTCACGGACCATGCAGACAACGCCATCAGTGTGGACGGCGGTTTGGCAAAAGCTACGGTCGAAACAGGGCCCACTCGAACACAGGTGCATCTTCACCCGGTAGGGGACAACGTCCTCAAGGGGTCCGGTACCTTTTCACTAGCGACGAACACCGTGGTCATCGTGTTCATGAAACTGCCGAACCAGGACGGCTATGCCGCTCGGTTCATGCCATTGAAGCCGAAGGGTGAGCAAGGCGAGAAAGCCCCATCCCATGTGGATGATGCCGGACCGCACCATCATCACCACTCACCGAAGCATTGATGGTCAATGCGACTCCATCGATGGAGACCAAGCTGAGTTTAGCAGGCTGCGGAAAAATATATGGAACACCATAGCCTGCTTCAGGAACAAGCACAGGAGGCTCAAAAAGGCTGCCCAGCAAGGCCGCAGCGAGTGAAGAGGCAAAGCGTACTCTTTGTCGTACGTTGAGCCTCTGAACGATGCGAGAACGACGCTGGCGGACTTTTTCAGCATCCTGTTAGAGGGGAACTCATGGTGAGACACTTGCTGGGAAGTTTTGCGCTATGCGCCACACTGCTCGGAGCCGTATCAGTCGAGGCCCACTCGGCGAAACATGCGGCGCCCGTGAAGGCTCTTCACGGTGGGCAAGCGCTCGCAGCGGGCCCCTATCATCTCGAACTCGTTGCGAAGGACGGAGAACTCCTCCTATACGTGACCGATCATTCGGACAAACCCATTGCCACTGAAGGGGCAAAGGCCAAAGCCACGATCCAGCAGGGATTTGAGAAAGCCACTACGCAGGTGGAGCTATCTCCGGCCGGTGAGAATCAGCTGAAGGGCACCGGAACGTTTACATTACAGTCGGACACCGGGATCATGGTATTCCTCAAATTACCGAACCAGGATGCTCACGCCGCCCGTTTCACCCCTCGCAAAACCAAGAGCTAAGAGGCAGAATTAGCCTGCCGGCATCAGCAACTTTCTGATTTGTTTTTAGAAACTGCGCCCGTCATCAGAAACACCGTCCACTCACGACGGTGATAGACAATGACCCGCTAGCACTCATCGCCTTTACTCAACACGTGTGGATAATAACAATTCGATTTAATCAGCGTTTTCGCCTTCGACTCGAACATGTCTCCGATTAGGATTCGCATAACGAGTCGTTAGACCTCATCCGCCGTCACCGCCACGGCAAATGACACTCCGAGTGTCTCGAAGTGCTTCTGCCCACAGCGTACTTTGTCGGCTTCGATGATGCGAAGCTTCAGGAAGTCTTTCGTGCTCTTGGTTTCTTTGACCAGATAGATCGTCTGGTCCTCGTGCTTGACGATCGCCCAGTCAGGATTGTATGTGCCAACGGGCGTGTCCACCTTGAACCAGTCTGGCAGCTTCACAAAGAGCTTGATATCTTCGCGCTCATCGAGCTTCCTGGCAAAGTCTCGTTCCACTTCCGACTCATAGACAACATACTCATACACGGAGTGATTGACCTTCAGCGCGGTCAAATAGTTGATGAATTCCTCATTCTTAAACAGCATCATCTCCCATTCCGCGTCCGGCCCAGAACCTGCGATTCGCTCATACTTGATGCCGTCTACAAGCAAGCGATGCAGCTCATGTTTAAGGATCGCTGCTACCTGGTCAAGGAACCGCTGCGGATTCTGGAACACGTCTGCGAGGCGGCCAGATTCTTTGAGAATGCGCACGAGAGTAGAGCGGGTCAGCTCGGTCTCGTTCTGCAGGTAGGCGAGGATATCGGGCAACGCACGCGCCCCATAGATAGGCTGCTCCTCGGCGACGCTCATGGCAGTGGTGACCACCCCGCCCTTGACCACCTGGACTTGTCCAGCAGCGACATGGATCGTCGGCGCCTCGATCTTCTCCATCCGCTTGATGGCATCGACCGCTCGCTCGACCAGTTTGTCAGTCTCAAACTCTACCCGATAGGTGGTCCTGGGCTTGATACGATTCCAGAGCGCCAGAAACTCCGAGCTGAGGGTCACTTCTTTCTTGAGCCGATTCGGTCCATCATCTCGCTCGCGTCGAATATGTCGTTCAATCTGATAAGACGACAGCAGGTCAATGACGGCTGGGGTCATGTCTCGCTGTGCTTCTGGAAGGTCGAGCTTGAAGTCTTTGTGCTTCGGATCGAATACCGGTTGGATGCGTCCTTCGACATCCAGCATCTTCTGGCCAACCAGCGCACTGCGAATGGCCTCCGCAGCTTCCCGCCCGATCGGCTGTTCCACACCGTCCACAATGCGCGTCAGTTTGACCAGCGCCGTAAGCGGGACCTTTCCAAAAATAACGCCGCAGTCCTCCTTATACTCAGTCTGGAGCTTCTTCGCAAAGTCCTCGTAACTCTCATTCGCCATCACATAGAGCTTATTGACCGAGTCGTCAAACACACGGACGCCATGCTGATCGACAGGCAGACGCAACCCGCGCCCGATCTCCTGCCGTTTTTTCATCGCACTGTGGCTCTCGTTCAGCATACAGATCTGGAAGACGTTGGGGTTGTCCCATCCTTCCCGAAGAGCCGAGTGACTAAAAATAAAACGCAGGGGCTCATCGAGTGACAGCAGACGCTCCTTCTCTTTCATAATCAGGTTATAGACTTCGTCGTCGGCCTGCGTGTCGCCGCGCGTGTCTTTGAAAACGCCCTTCTTGTCCTGCGCGAAGTAGCCATTGTGCAGCTTGTCTATGGACTGCTTGAGCCAAGTCATCTCACGGTAGCGCTCCTCCTTCGCGAGTTCCGACAGCTCTGTCTCGAACACCTCCGCAAACTTGCCCTTTACCGGCTGGCCAGCCGCATCATAGTCACGGTAATTGGCGACACGGTCGATAAAGAAGAGCGAGAGTACTTTAATCCCACGTGCACGGACTTGGATTTCCTTATCGAGGTGTCGTTTGATTGTATGTTTAATCTGTGCACGCCAGACATCGTCGCGCAGAGCGCCAATTTCCTCACCGAGCCGGAGTGTCCGTCCATTGGTGAAACGGATGTACTCGCTGCCAGGCTCGGCGTTGATCTCTGCGACTTCAAACCCGGTCTTGTAGTTAGCTCGTTCATTGGAGAGCGTGAAGAGATCTGCACCCTGTTTGACGGTGACCGATTTCGGCTTTGGCCCCTCAGATCCCTGCACATGAATGCGCAGCTTGGCTTTGATCCCGTTCTTGTAATCGATCTTTTCCACGCGTACGAATGTGTCGTTGGCTGTCCCCTCTGCATGGGCACTCGCCACCACGATCTGCTTGACCAGCTTCAGTTCAAAAGCCCGCACCGGGTCGAGCCGGTAGACGAGATTGTAGGGATTGCGGTGGGTCGCTGAATAGCGCAGGGTACAGAACGGATTCAGCGCCTTGATGGCTTCTTGTGCCTTGTCCGTGGAATCCACACTCTGCGGCTCGTCAATGATCACGATGGGGCGTGCCGCCTGAACGAACTCAATGGGCTGTCGCCCTGAGAGCCTGTCACTCTCCTTATAGATCACATTGCTCTTTTGCTCGGCCTCAGTGCCGGTGAAGTTCTTGCGGAAAGCGTCAATGTTGATAACGAGGATCTGCAATGTGTTGCTCGTCGCAAATTGACGAAGACGATTGACCTTCTTGGCTTCATAGACAAATGATTCAAAAGGGAGGTTATTGTAGAGGGCGCGGAAATGCTCGCCGGTGATGTCGATGTTCTTCAAGACGCCCTCGCGAATCGCCACGCTCGGCACCACGATGATGAACTTCTGGAACCCGTATCGCCGCGACAGTTCGAAGATGGTCCTCAGATAGACATACGTCTTACCCGTACCCGTTTCCATCTCCACAGAGAAATGTGGACAAGCCCGAGCTTGGTTCGCTGGACCATCAAACAGTTCCCACGATTCCAATGGCGCTGTAGGGTCCGTGACTTCAATATCGTTGCGCGTC
>CAZOHW010000113.1:0-11138 GCA_964579525.1 uncultured Nitrospira sp.
TTGCGGCGGCCGATGCATCCTCTCCCCGGTCCACCAACTGCTGAAGCTTTGGCCATTCAGGGATGTTCAAGTTCTGGCAGACACGTCAACGCAAATTGCAGCCGTCCGTCGCAATGGAGTAGACGGTGCTTCCCGGAAGGAAATGAAACAGCGGCTTCTTTTCGATCGGATCGACCTCCGCTGAGACAATGCGGTTCGCGACGCGTGTGAAAAGTTGACCACCTTGATTGATCCGAACTCCACAAGCGCCACGGTGATGCGGTGCGATCTTGCAATCACGGGGGCAGAGTGTGCATCGGACAAACTGATCCGGGAGGCTTTCGTAATATAGCGCAGCATGGAGATCGCTGGGCGTGGCAATCATGGGAATGGCTCACGAGAATAAGTAAGAGAGGGTGGAGCAAGGCCAGTGCCACTAGGCAGCTCAGGAAAAAGCCAAGCCGCTCCGACAGGTTGGAGCGCGGGCGCTGATTAGACGAATCAAGCTGCAGGGATAAGTTGCTACAATGGTGACACCACCTCTGTAGTGGAACGCCACACCCTGATCGACCCGTCAGACTTTTTGCCTAACCTCTCAGTTCATGAGACCATGGCACCACGATTGCTCCTCATCGGTCCATGACTGCCTGAACAGAATCTGTGTGGGTTCCCATGGTGTCTAATAGTCGATATGCGCTGCGCGTTCCCCTTCTGTCTGTCACCATCATTGGCCTGCTGGTCTGGACCTCCTCATGTAATGGAGGAAAAGGAGCAGATTCTCACTCTATGGATTCATCCCGCGAGATCGAACGCCAGCGGATGGTTGATCAGTACATCATCCCGAGTGGCATCAAAGACCCTGGCGTGATCGCGACGATGCGGCATGTACCGCGCCATCGTTTTGTACCCGCACGCTATTCGATCTTCGCATATATCGATGGTCCTCTCCCAATCGGCCATAGTCAAACCATTTCGCAACCATCCTTGGTCGCTAACATGACGGAGGAACTCAAACTCAAGAAAACGGACAAAGTCTTGGAGATCGGAACAGGCTCCGGCTACCAAGCCGCCATCCTCGCCGAACTTGCGGACAAGGTATTCACAATCGAAATTGTGGAACCGCTCGCTCGTCAAGCAGAACAGACTCTCACGGAGCTTGGATACAAGAACGTCCGAGTGCGGGCTGGCGACGGCTACCTCGGTTGGCCTGAAGAAGCACCTTTCGATGCCATTATCGTCACCGCCGCACCGGACCACGTCCCTCAACCGCTGCTTGATCAGTTGGCAGTGGGTGGCCGATTGATCCTACCGGTTGGTCGAGACATCCAGACTCTGGATCTCTATCAGCGAACGGTTGAGGGCTATCAGCGAAAAACGCTGACTCTCGTGCGGTTCGTTCCGCTGGTCCACCCAGAGAAATAGTCGAACTAAGCCATCTGTATGGATCGCGCTGTGCAAGATCCGTTGGTACTTCCCCGTCGCATCGGTTGGTTCACTGCCAGCTGTGTGCTGGTCAGCAACGTCGTCGGGACGGGCATCTTTACCACAACCGGATTTATGGCGCGCGATCTCGGACATCCTGGTTTGATCCTCTCCATCTGGCTGCTGGGAGGACTCATCGCCCTTGCGGGTGCCCTTTGTTACAGTGAGTTAGGAACGGCGCTTCCGGTTGCCGGAGGAGAATATGTCTACCTTCACCGCGCCTATGGGCCGTTCATCGGGTTTCTTAGCGGGTGGACGTCCTTCGCCGTCGGCTTCAGTGCGGCCATCGCGGCAGGGGCCATGAGCTTCGCCGCCTACTTGAATCAACTCCTTCCGCTTGACGGCGAACGAGGCTTTCCCGCCACGGTCGTCGCGCTAGTCCTCCTGTGGTCGATCACCGGATTTCACCTTGCCGGGAGAGGATCTGGTGGATTTCTTCAACGGACGCTGACAGTGCTGAACATGGGAGCTATTCTGTCACTCATCGCGGCAGGCTTGATGGTCGGAAGGGGCGACTGGGGGCATCTCAGTCTTTCCGATGCACATGCTGCCCCAAGCATCGGATTTTCGATCGTGTCATTGATCTTCGCCCTCTACGCCTATTCGGGGTGGAATGCAGCGGTCTATTTAGCCGGAGAGGTCACCGAGCCGGCTCGCACCATTCCGCGGGCTCTGATCGGTGGCACACTGTTCGTCACGCTCCTCTATCTCACGCTGAACGCGTTCTACTTCTACGCATTGTCGGTCACAGATTTGGCCCAGCCGCCGTTGTTGCCCGTCGCGAGCAAAGTCGCAGTGGCGCTGCTAGGTGTGGACGCCGCGCGATTCGTGACCATGATGCTCTGTCTATCGATCACAGGAGCCATGAGCGCCATGGTGTGGGCGGGACCGCGAGTGTACTATGCCATGGCTCGTGACGGGCTCATTCCTTCGTATTTTTACAAAACTTCCGGCACACCAGGTACCCCGGTCAACGCGATCCTTCTTCAGAGTCTATGGGCCTCAATCCTGATTCTTTCTGGAAGCTTCGAGAGACTGTTGGTCTACAGTGGTACCGTGCTCACTATCTTTAGCGCCCTCGCGGTGGGGGCAGTACTAATCCTGCGCCGCAAAGAGCCTGACCTTCCTCGTCCCTACCGCACACCGCTCTATCCCTTGGTTCCTGTGTTTTTCATTTTCATGTCGATGGTGATCGTCTGGCACGCAGTCTCTGAACGACCATGGGAAGCAGGTTTGGGACTCGCGACAGTTTTAGTCGGAATCCCGCTGTACCTGCTATGGCAGAGGTTCAGAAGCAGAGGATGAGCACGCGACTCGAGCTCGCATCTAAAACGGACCGCATCGTCGCAATTCTCCATAAGGAGTCAGACCTGGGAGGACATGTACAGGTTCGGCCGACCGATTCACTGAATGAGTGGTGCTGAGCGTGGACACCAAACTGCTCCAACTTTTCGACGCCGACTCCGATAAGGCCGATTAGTGTGGTGCACGACCTAGGGCACACGCGTGAACGTGGCACTGTATCGACCGCGAGTACGTCATGGCGTTCAGCAATTCACTGGCTGACACCGACCGCAAGGGGAAGAATTCCGTTCCGCTTCCACACACAAATTTCACGGGCATTGAGCATAATAACTCAAAGGAGATCGTTCTCCGGATGGACGGCTCAACTATTCCAGCCGAGGATCGCGCTACAGTTGCAAGCTCGTTTAATGTGGGCTGCGCCGGTGGGATTTCAGGAATATACAAAGCACTGTTACCAATGGCTGCGTGGCGTCCGCGCTTTCACCCTGTGACCGTGCGTTTCGGCTGGCTGTACAGAGTCGACCAACGGCTGGATTCGCATGATACGTCTCCATGCGCTTGCGAATAATCTGCCGGCGCCATTCAGGTATGGGAACTTGCCCAGGACTGGCCGCGATCTTTCCCAGAGAGACAGAGAGATTGCACGAAATCGATTTGCTCTTCGACTGAGAGATCGTCGAATCCTGGACGAGGGGTGGGGACGGTCTTTGACATAGAGCAAACTCCTAGGATGACAAGTATATCGGAAATCAAGATTCAAGAAAAGCAGACCAGCATGATGAGGGATCAAGAAGCAGCCGCTCGGCATGTCCATGCCGACTCAGCGTCGTTTACCGCAACTGGCCAAGTGGCGAACCCGGTGATTGCTCAGCAAGCCTGGTAGCGCGCTGTAGTTGCCACGCGAGGCTGGTTCGGTTGAAGGCCCAGAACGGTGCGAGCGGCAAGCCGGCTTCGCGTAACGCCAGCGCGGCGTACTGATGGCAGGTATGAAATAGATGATACGAACCTTTCGCGGAATAAAACACGGATTGTCCGAACGAGGCCACGGGTTCGTCGTTCAACAGAGTCGTATGCAAGTGCCTGCGTAAGCGCTGATAGCCTTCTTCGGTCAGACGAAAGGTGAAGAGGTCTGAAGGCGGTTGCGGCGTACGTTCCGCCCAGGCACGATCATAGTGTCCGACTTCCACGACGCCTTCGGTCGGCCAAAAGAGGGCTCGCACAACGCCACTCACGCCTGTCTTTCCCTCCAGATACCACGCGCGCTCGGCATAGCCCCACTCTTCAAAGAGCGAATGGCTTATGGCTGATGACTGATAGCCCTGAGAAGAGGTAGCTCCACTCTGTTCCTCCTCACCCGTCGCTGAGAGCTGTAGGCTGGCAGCTGACGGCTGAATCGGAAACGCGATCATTGCGTGCCAGGTATCGAGCGACACCACGATGGTATGAGTGGCGGAATCCGGAGGGGGAGGCCACAGGCCCTCGACCGGCGAAGCGCAGGCCGAGAGCAATGCTGTCGCTGAGAGGGCGATCGCTCCGACGATGACATGGCGCGACGGTCGAAACAGAAAGATCATTTCTTGAAACGTGCGGAACGGCCAATTCATGCTGTCGGTCCAGAGAGATGTCGTTCCAGGAAAGTGCTGACGCGGGTTTCATAGCGTTGCCCTTCGATCGCATGAGCTTGCCCGTGATCCACGTCGGGTATGGTCCATAGTTCGGTCCTCGTCGGATCGGCATAGGCGTAGATCTGCCGTGCATGCTCGACGGGAATCTGGGAATCTTTCTCACCATGAATGATGAGCAGAGGGGCCACAAGTTCGCGGACCACCTGGGCCGGTGCCGCGGCTCTGATGTCGACTCCAAGCAACAGACGGGCATAGAGTTTGGTCAGCGCCACCAGCGGCCAGTTGGTGGGTCCGGGAAGGAAAAAGAACTGTCGCCCCAGGAGATCCTCTAGCGACGCATAGGAACTGTCCGCGACGATCGCTCTGATGTCCGGATGCCGCGCCAAGATGAACGCCGCCGCGCTCATGGAGAACCCCATTGCACCGATTCGTGATGGATCGACGTCCACCCGTTGCTTCAAGTAGGTGACCGCTGCTTCCACATCGCGCGTCTCCAGCAAACCGGCCGTCGTGTAGGCCCCTTCACTTTCCCCGAAGTAGCGGAAGTCGAAGAGGAGCAAGTGAAACTTGGAGTGCAGGAACCGCGCGTGGCGCAAAATATTTGCTTTGTCGAACGGGTAGCCATGTCCCACGAGAATCGTCGCCTTCTTGCCGGTTGACCCATCGGCAGCCGCAGGGACGAACCATCCGCGTAGGGTTAGCCCGTCTGATGTTGGGAAGAACACCTTCTCGTAAGGCAGGCCGTAGTGTGCGGGGTCGTCTAAAGTTTTAAAGATCGGCGGGAAAATGCCTAGAAGCAGATTCAAAAGCGGTAAGAGAGTAGCCACGCCTAGGAGCAGACAAAGTACCTTCATTCTCACAGCGGATTCACCTCTCGTTGGGCAATACTATCGCCTCGCTCATCCCAGTAGACATTTCCCAGCTGGAGAATGCGTATGGCAGATGCAGCAGCAACAGGCGTGCGAACATAAATGTGACGGTTGTCTCGGCCCACGCCTTCACATATACCGAGCGCGATTGTTTCGTTCGCCAAATCATGCAGTCCGATCAGAAGACCGATCAGATCTTCTCTCCGCAACATGTGAGGCTGAAGATCGGCAACACGCGACCTATCTTCGCACCCAGCCGTCCACCAAATGGGCCAGAATAATAAGCTTCAGCTTCTCGGCCTCAAGCTCGAGACGGTGAGCTCCGGCGAAATAGGTAGCAAACCTATCCGAACGATAACGCGCGCGCTTAACTGCGCGCGGGCGCTGCCCCGTACCTTGAAATAACGGTGGTCGCGACCGGGCCACCAATCGAACATTTCCAGGACCTCGATGCGACGGTCACCGATCAAGATTGCACACGGCACCCCTTTGCCTCGGTGGTCAGAGGAGCATTCCAAGCGAACGATCACCCCTCTCCTGATAGGCGGTTGAACTGGACTTCAGATCAGGACCTGCATTACCGATTCCGACCTCGCCGATGATCCCGGCCTTGATCCTCACGAGACCGATCTGTTCAGTACAGATCACCCAGTGACCGATGTTCCAGAAGTCGTTTGAGCGCCCCAGCAATGACCGGGGCGATTGAAATAACCTGCAAGCGATGCCAATCGTTGGGTGCCCCAGCGACGGTATCAGTGATCAACACCTTCTTCACTGCTTCGTGCGTCAACTTCTGGCGAGCTCCTGAAAGAAGCAGCCCGTGTGTGGCCGCGATCGTCAGTTCTGGACGAGCACCTGCCCTGAGAAGCGCCTCAATGCCGGACGCGAGAGTGCCCCCAGTCGAGATCATGTCATCCACGATGAGGCAAGATTTGCCACCGACTTCGCCAACCAGATGAGTGACCTGGGTGCCGGTGCCGCTCTCTCGTCGCTTGTGGAGGACCGCGACCGTTCCCTTCAGACGATTCGCATACTCAGTCGCCATTCGAAGAGCGCCCGCATCCGGTGCGACCACGACAACCTCCCGATGCAGCTGCTCGTGCAGGATATTGCACAGTGTGGGAACCGCCGTCAGGCTGTCCACCGGCATGTGAAAGAATCCTTCAATCTGCAGCGCGTGGAGATCCATGGTGACGACATGATCGATCCCCACGGCCTCGAACACATCGGCCACCATCCGCCCCGAGATAGGCTCACGCCGGCCATGCCTCTTGTCCGACCGTGCATACCCCAGGTATGGCACCACCGCCGTGATGCGCGCAGCCGCAGCCCGCCGACAGGCATCCGCCAAGACAAGCAGCTCGACGAGATGATCGTTGACGGGAGGCGAGAGTGACTGGATAAGAAAGACTTCCTTTCGTCGTACCGACTCCAGCAGCCGGACAGAAGTCTCCCCGTCCGGGAATCGCTCGATGGCACATGTGCCCGGAAGCATCCCCAGCTCTGCCGCGATTGCAGCTGCCAAATCGGCGTTTGCAGTGCCCGCGAAAATGACGAATTCTCCTTGCACTGCGGACGCCTCTCCCTATGAAATGCCGTCCATTCAGACCAAAAGTTGTGGCTGAATCTGAAGCTCCTTGATGCTCACTGTCAGGCTCAGTTTAGCTAGAAGCCACACCTCCGTGCGACTGAGATTTTCGGCACGCCTCTGGCGAGCTACTATTTCTCTGTTCCAAACACTCGGCATAATGGTGTTCTAAAGAGTGCCTCTTGTGCTTTTTCCGTGTGCCACCACCACATCAGGACCGCTCGTATCCCTCTATAGCAGCACATAGCTCACGCCGCGCCAACCGGGATATCCAGACTGATCCATCCTGGAAGCTAAAAATCGTTCCGTCATAATGAACTTTGGCAACGCGGTGTTCCTGCCCCACCTCTGCATACTCACTCCATTTCATCGCGGAGCCTCCTCCGAGAACGACCTGGCCACATGCAGTCTAGAAAATATTTACTCCAGGTTTCCACGTACCGACCGCGGGCGAATCAAACAGTAAAACCGGCACGAAATTCTCGCCCCTCTCCGATTGAGCCACTCAGAAAACCCAGAGCATCCACAATGCCACGATGGCCGAAAGATCGATTCGACTAAATATGGATAGAATGACAACGGCTTAAGGTCTAAGTCAGAGGGAGATAGTCACAGAGGGGAAAGCGGATTGCTGGGGTATTTTAGGCCATGGGAGCCGGGTCATTGTCGCCAATTGCCTCATGGAAACAATCATGGTTTTCTTCATGATACAACTGAGTGCTGTTCTCTCCGTAACAGCCGGCATCGTTGCGCTGATCAATCCCGACCGAATGAGAAATTACCAACAGAGTTGCGCGATTCTCCTACCGCCTAACGCCTCAAGCTCACGTCCTTTCACACCAGGGTTATGGAGAGGTCGTTCGCCTAACGTGGCGGTGTTCAGTCAATTCACTCTTCCAATACTTATCTTCCGGTTGTATGGCACTGCATCTGCATAGAGAAGGCACAAGACGTTGAACTGGGAGGTGCATGATGCCGGCCACGATGACCACAGCCATACAAATCATGGACGTTCTCGCTCGGTCAGGCCCAGACGGTTGTCTGTTGGAAGATTTCATCCGGCAATGTCCTGACTTGACGTGGAACCAGATCTTTCTTAAGTTGGATCGGCTGAGTCGGACGAGTGAGATCAGGCTGAGGCTTAGAGGTACCGGTCAATATGTCGTCACCGCTAACACCCAAGAAGGGGGTTCTCTCATAACCAGCGACACGCCCGCTATCGAGTGCCATCTTTGAGTTCATTTTCGTCTCACAGAAGGTTTGTCATTCTCTCGCGGTTGATCGGACAGCCGATCGGATTGTGGCGGCAGCCGTCTAAGCTGAAATGGCACAGAGACCGATTCACCAACACGAACCTTGCCAACATGCCACGGCCGCCACAGTAGCCGTCATCCCGGCCGCAAGGGCGCAGGGAGCCAAAGCGGAACCTAGGCCGTACACCCAAGCGTTTCTCAAGAAAGCAGCCGAGATGCAGCAGGCCCAAATCGCGCTGGCTCTGCTCGTTGACGGGCGGGCGACCAACAAACGCGTAAAGGAATTCGCCGAGGAAATGATAAAAGCCCACAAGAGGATGCAGACTAATCCGTAATTACAGGAGACGCTGGGAGCACCGATAAAACCGAGACCGACCATACATGACCTCTGACTTGATCCTTCTTTGGTATTGCTGTATGGCGCTGAGGGCCGCGCGCCACAGCCGATAAAAGGGTGGCAGCAAGGCCACAACGACCTTCATCGAGCAGGCAAAGAGAAAGGATGAGCGGGTGTGTACGTTACGAAAAGCCTTTGATGCATTCGTTGACTACGACAGCATGCCACTTGCTCATGCTGGTTGCCGTTTCAGTTGCAATCGTTGCTGAATCCAACCGATTGTGTAGCTCATCAAGTTCCCGATGATGAACCAATGAAGACCTCCAAAGAGAGCGGTCAGAATGAAGGCTCTCAGGTTGACTCCTTGATGCCCGTAATACCACAAGTCGGTCCACGAATCGGTAAGACCAGCGAGAAGGGCGAACCTTCCTTCGATTTCGAACGCCAAGGGCACGGTAGGCGCGTCAACCACAAAGAAGAGAAAATAAGCGAATACCGACTGGCCTTCTGTGTTGATATGGCAGTACAGGAACACCAAGAACGAGGCAAACGAATGGATGCTGAGCAGGGCGGTGCCAAGAACCAGACCATCTCGTAGCCGCTGATTCATTTCCTGCGATTCCGTCTAGGATTCTCTTGGTTACGTGTCATTTTTCTGCTGCGGTTTGAAGAACGTGTGCAGGGATGCACCCTCTACCCTGCACACCTGCCTACCCCTTGACGCACACAAGCGGTTCCAGCCTGGCTACCTTCCTTGCCAACTGGGCGTCATCCGCTGCATCCACCACTTGGCTGACATCCTTGTAGGCCCCTGGTGCCTCCTCCGCAACTCCGCGCATAGATGGACTACGAATTAGAATCCCGCGAACGGCCAACTCTTTGACAACGTCACGACCATGCCACTGGCGAAGGGCTTGATGCCGACTCATACTCCGACCAGCTCCGTGGCAGGCCGATCCGAACGCCAACGACATGCTCTCCTTTGTGCCCACGAGCACATACGAAGCCGTACCCATGGTGCCTCCGATCAGGACAGGCTGCCCCACGGCCCGCAGTGACGGCGGAATATCGGGGTGACCGGGGCCGAAAGCCCGCGTCGCCCCCTTGCGATGGACGAAGAGGCGTGTCGGTGTTCCGTCGATGACATGCTCCTCGACCTTGCAAGTGTTATGGGAGACGTCATAGAGCAGCGAGAGTGTCGCCTGCGGCAAGATGTCGGCGAAAACCTGCCTGACGAGATGGGTGATGATCTGACGGTTGGCCAGCGCGCAGTTAATCCCCGCCCGCATGGCACCGAGATATTCCTGCCCTACTTCCGAATTGATGGGGGCGCAAGCCAATTCACGATCGGGCAGTTCGATATGGTGCCGCGCCGCGCTGGTGACCATGCTCTTCAGAAACTCGGTGCCGATCTGGTGGCCGAGCCCTCGTGAACCGCAATGAATGCTCACGAGGACGTCTCCTTCACGAATGCCGAAGGCCGCCGCCGCCTCTGCTTCGAATACCTGCACCACCCGCTGCACTTCGAGGTAGTGGTTCCCGGATCCGAGCGTCCCCATCTCATCCTGCTGGCGCTTCTTGGCATGATCCGAGACATTCTCAGGTTTGGCGCCGGCCATGCAGCCGCGCTCTTCAATGAATTCAAGATCCTCATGCGTACCGTAGCCCTTCCCCACAGCCCATTTCGCCCCTCCGGCAAGCATGGCGTCCATCTCATGCCGATCCAAGTGGACCTTCCCCGTGCTCCCGACGCCGGCGGGAATGCGATGAAACAAGGCCTCGGCCAGTTGTTCCTTCACCTCGTGAAGATCCTCAACCATGAGTCCCGTACGAAGCGCTCGGACTCCACAGGAAATGTCGAAGCCTACACCGCCTGCAGAGACCACCCCTCCCTGATCAGGGTCAAATGCCGCAACCCCGCCGATGGGAAATCCATAGCCCCAATGCGCATCGGGCATCGCGTAGGAGGCCAGGATGATGCCGGGTAACGTCGCCACGTTGGTCACTTGCTCATAGACTTTTTCGTCCATGCCGTGAATCAAGTCTTCGGTGGCATAGATCACACCAGGCACCCGCATCTTTCGGTGAGGAGAAATGTGCCATTCGTCGCGCCCGCGTCGTTTCAACAGATTGAGATCCATCACCGCCTCATGTCCGAATATGAGCTAGACATCCACAACACACTGCGCCACCCAGCGACCCTGCTGATCTTGTCTCACCGACAGCTCGGTGTAGGTCGCGCCTTTCACTTCGACGGCCGGTTGGTGTCTCGCCACCTCGACGTTCTCTCCCCACGCCGTTGCGTGCAGTGAATGGTCGTGGACGCGAATATTGAATCGGCTGAACAGCATCTTCCGCGTGGCCATTTCGTAGACCAGCGCATTCAGCCAATCGACCAGCAACAGTTCTTCGTCAGGTGCTTCACAGACAATCGGCACGGCTTGGATTGGAGAAACAGCGTCCAGGTCTGTGATCACGGCGGTCAAAGCCAACCCCGCCCCCTCGAACGCCGCCTCTTTGGTCGAACCCACCCCCCGCACACCGATGTCAGCCTGGTGCGGGAAATGTTCCCAGCTTGTTTCATGTGTGGTCTCTGAATGAAGAGGCTGCATGGCCCTTCCTTGGACGCTGAGGCTAGGCAATCGCCTAGGGGATTCATAGACGAGGATCCGCACCATGCAGATCCTCAGGCTCAGCACA
>CAZOHW010000114.1:0-11074 GCA_964579525.1 uncultured Nitrospira sp.
GTGCAGCGTGACGAACACGTCGCGCGAGACGTCCTTCATGACAACCGAAAGCCCGCTTTCCTCTTTCAGATAAGAGACGTAGCGAAGCTCCAGGTCCCGATTCCCATCTGGAAAGGTAATTTTGAGGTCCGGTTCGACGAACAGCCCGCCTCCCCAGCCTACAAACTCATGAGGGGTAGTGGTCACCGATAAGTCGAATGCAGCCGCAGCGGGCGACGCCTTCACACTCGCGAAGCGGTCAGCCGGAGATAGGCTCTTTCCCCAATAGACCGACTGCACCTCACCGTTTTCATTGACACCGAAGATGTAAGTCGTGTCTCCGCCATCGAGCCGGAATACATGAGAGGCCGGATCCACGGTGACTGCGTCTCTGACTTGAACCCCGGCTGCTGGAGATCCAGTCGCGGCCGCGACGAGAAACCAGGAAACAAAGCTCCGCCGGCAGCGCGGCCACGAATGCGAGTCGCCCAAGAACCTGCGAAAAAGCTGCTTTGTCCAATGCATCAACTGTTCTCCTTCTATACTCATTCAAGATATCGGTGTCTCCACCGCATGCTGAGCCTGAACCCGACATGAACTTCGCGGGCTGGTGTAAGGGCTACACATGGCGCCGTTCGCGATGAGACAATCTGATCCTGAACTCACCCAGTCCTTCCAGGTGGAGCTATGTCGGAGACCAACGGAACGTCCGGAATTAAGGAGATCGCCCGAACCTTGGGCGTGTCGATCGGGACCGTCGATCGCGCTCTCCATGGACGCGCGGGAGTCAGTGAAAAAACGAAGGCTCGCGTACTGCAGGCGGCGGAGCGCCTGGGGTATAAACCGAACCTGGCCGCCCAGGCGCTGAAGCTGAATCGCAAGCTTTCGATCGCGGCCATCCTTCCTAAACACATCTCACTTCTTCGACCCTGTCCGAGCCGGTATACGCGCAGCTGCGGCTGCCACCGTCGGAATGCAGATCACGCTCGATTTCCATGAATACCCCCGCCTCGGTGTCGGCGACGTCCAGGCGGTGGAAGCTGCGATGGAGCAGCATTACGACGGCATCATCTTCCTGCCTGGGGACACGCGCAAATTCGATGCGGTGATCCGTAAACTCTCGCGCAATGGCACGGCGATGATGTGTGTCGGAAGCGATGCTCCGAATACCGACCGTATGGGGTTTGTGGCAGCGCACGCTTATGTCAGCGGTGCGATTGCCGCCGAACTCCTGGCTATGAACCTTCGTCAGAAGGCCAACGTCGCCGTTTTTAGCGGTGAGCTCTTTACTTTGGACCATGCGGAGAAGCTGCGCGGCTTTGCTGCGACGCTGGCCGTGCAGGCGCCGCATC
This sequence comes from uncultured Nitrospira sp., assembly GCA_964579525.1. Classification (GTDB taxonomy): domain Bacteria; phylum Nitrospirota; class Nitrospiria; order Nitrospirales; family Nitrospiraceae; genus Nitrospira_D. The sequence continues at coordinate 1,332 of CAZOHW010000114.1, forward strand.
TTTCGTTGCTTCCCGCCCTCGAAAGCCACGAGCAGCCGAAGCAGGCGTATCAACAGGCGCTTACCCTGATGAAGAGCAAAGACCGTCCGCAAGGCATCTATCTGAGTACGGCGAACAGCATCCCCGTATTGAAGGCGCTCGACGAACTCCATCTGCTTGGCAAAGTCCAGATCGTCACGACCGATCTCTTTCAGGAGCTCGTACCGTTGATCGAGTTTGGCAAGGTACTCGCGACCATGTACCAACGTCCTTACACCCAAGGCAAGGTCGCTTTCGAATCTCTGATCCAGTACCTTCGCAGCGACGAGAAGACGCAGCCGGCGGTGCGCCTTGCACCGCACGTTATCTTCCGCAGCAACCTGTCTCTGTTTGCGGGTCAGATTATCGACACCGATGAAGAGCTCGAACCCGAGTTGAGAAAGCGTTAGCGGCTGCGGCGTGCAGTTCATCGTGCCTGCCGCACCGGCACAAAGCGAATCGCAGATCCTCCGCCCGGCGCAAGCTTAAGGGTCAGCACCTGCCCCCGGTGAACCAGTTGCTTCCGAATTGCAACATCCTTGGCGTCCTTCGCCGCATTGGGACCGTCCGCGTAGATCTCCGCACGGTAGAGGCCCTCTCCAAGAAAGCTGAGCGGGACAGAAAGAGTGCGTGGTTTCCAGTTGGTCATGCTGCCCAGGTACCACTCGTTGCCGTGCTGCCGTGCGATGGTCGTGTACTCGCCCGGCTCGCCATTGAGGACCTTTACGGCGTCCCATGAGGCAGGTACGTCTTTAATGAACTGGAACGCAGGCTGGCCCTGGTACGCCTGCGGGCTGTCGGAGACCATCTGGATCGGTGTCTGGAAGATCACGTAGAGGGCGAGTTGTTGCGCCCGTGTTCCCATCGCCATGGGGCTCGTATTTCGAGCTTCGAACGCATCCTCCGTCGCGTTGTTGAACGCGCCTGGTGTATAGTCCATGGGTCCGGCGATGAGTCGCGTGTACGCAAACACGGAACGATCGACCGGGCTATCCCGCCTTCCGACCTTGTTATTTTCGAGGCCAAGGACGCCCTCATAGCTCATTACGTTTGGATAAGTGCGCTCGAGGCCCCACGGAGTTCTTGTTCCGTGGAAGTCGACCATCAGGTGGTGAGCCGCTGCTTCTCGGGCCGTATCGTAGTAGAACTGCACCCCTCGCTGATCGTCGCGGTTGATGAAATCGATCTTCACGCCGGCGACGCCCCACTTTTCGAAAAGCGGAAATGCCTCCTTCATCTGGTCCATTACCGACTCCGAATAACACCAGATCCATATCTTGACGTTTTTCGAGGCGGCGTAACGTACGAGCTCGGGAACATCGACCTTCCCGTTCATGTGAGTGATGTCACGCCCGACTGCCCATCCTGCATCGAGCATCATGTAACGGAAACCGGAAGCCGCCGAGAAGTCGACATACCGTTCCATATTCTTGGTGCTGAAGGAGGGATGACCGTCCGCGTCCACGTCGTCGACCCACCAGTTCCACGAAGCTTTGCCCGCTTCGATCCAGCCTGTATCCGAAACCCGGCTGGCCGGACTGAGATCGTAGACAAGGGCCGATTCGACAAAGCGTCCTGGATCGTCGGCAATCCCGATGACTCTCCAGGCGGAGTGATAGGGAGTGTTGCTCAAGAGCGCAACCGTCGGGTCGTCGAATCGTGGAGCAAGCTTTGCCACGAAGTAGTGTCCAGCCCAGTTGCCTGAGGGGTTGGTGACGTACATACTGGTGCTGCCTTCGATGTCCGCCTCCATCAGTGAAAGCCAGGCCACGCCCGGTTCATGCATCAGGAGTGGAAGGCCAATGAGGAAGCTGCTGGACACACCGCCCTGATTGCTCAGCGCTGTTGTGGGCAACTTGATGTACTCACTTTCGTAGCTGCTGCGGTAATTCGGGAGGGCCAAGAGCCAGTCGGTGGCATCGGTGGGAAGCCGAAACTCTGTATCTTCTTGGCGCAGCCTGATTTCTTTGAGGCCATCCTGATTCGGAATCAAATACCGGAACGCAACGCCGTTGTTGTACGCCCGCGCTTCGATGACCAGTTCGCGATGCGGTGTAGCAGCTTCGGCGACATGCAGGACGAGGCTGTTATACGCATCGCGAACATGGCCTACCTTTTGAAATTGCATCGTGTAGTCATCGATGCCATTCGATGCCTCGGTCCTCACGATGCGCGCAGAGGAGCCGAGCGTCGGCTGGCCATCTAGCTCCAAAGCCAGTCCCGAATCGTCCATCACGGATTTGCCGTGAAAAGCAATGGAGTAGACGAGCCGTCCTTCGGCTCCGCGGGCGCCCTGTGCGCTCTTGGCGTCGAAACGCATCACAATCTGCCCGTCGGGCGACGAGAGTGTTGTCTGCATCTGTGCTACCAGACCTGCAGACCAAGCAAACGGCAAACTCGCAATGAGGAGGAGAGGAAGGCGCTTGAGCAAGTTTTGTATACCTTCTTTCAGTTGATCGTTTCTTCGGTCGCAATCGCCCCGACTAGACGCTAGATGTGGCCGCACCTCGATCATCCGAGGGCGGCCACGTCAGTCTGGAGGCTAGAAAACATACTTCGCGGAAAGCTGGAAGAAGCGTGCATCCGGGGTATCGTTCTGCATAAAACGCGTACCGTTGATGTACGTTGCGGTGTTGTTCGTTGCGCTCGAATCGTATGCATTGAAGATTGCATTTGCGTTGTTCGGATTCGAGTACGACGGATTGTTGAACAGGTTGAAGGCATCCGCGCGGAACTGCAGATACTGCTCCCGGAATGTAGTGAAATTCTTGAAGAGTGAGAAATTTGTTCGCTGATATCCCGGACCGTAGACGACGTTGGCGCGGCCGCCAAGGTACGCGATTCGGTGGCAGTATCCGTGATCGGCGTCGTGATCGATGCCGCAGGCAGAGGATTCGCAAACGCACAGGTGTTGAACCAGTTTGCCTTCGTATGCGTTGGCAGATTGCACGCAGGCGCCGTTCCGTAACCTCGAGCGAATGGATCTCCGATCTTGATGGCACGAGTGCTTCCGCCCATAGGACCGGTCGAGGAAGTGCCCACGGAGAACGGTTCGCCACTCTGTGCAACCCATGTTGCACTGGCTGACCATCCACCAATTACCTCATTCACAATGCCGCCGCGGTTCAGGAAAGCTCGTCCCTTGCCGAACGGCAGCTGATAGTTTCCGTTGAGAGTGAAGCGATTGCGAACGTCATACGTTGAGTTCGTCAGCTCGTCGATGAGAGGGATGAGGACTGGATTACGATAACCTGTTCCGTTCGACAGGCCTCCTGCGGAGCTCGTATCGTCCAGCGCATGCGCCCATGTATACGTTGCGAGGAAGCTGAGACCTCGCGACATACGCTTTTCCAGCTTGGCCTGCAGCGAGTTATAGGTGCTGACTCCCGCATAATTTACGGTCCCGATGCCGCCCAGATCGGGGAAGGGCTGCAGTTGCTGGCTGCTCAAGCCGTGGTAGCCGTTAGGGAAAAGAGCATGGAGTGTGTTCGGGTCGAAGTATGTGGACAAGTGCCGAGATTCATTTCCAACGTAGCTGATCGTGGCAGCCAGGGTGGGCGTAATCTGCTGCTGCATCGAAAGATTGTAGTTTTCCGTATAAGGCGTCTTTCGATTGAAGTCCGTTGCATGCAGGCCCGGGCTGCTGACCGAGTTCAGGAACCCCGCAGCTAATGCCGCCGCCTCGCCCGTCTCAAGCGTAATACCGTTGGACGGGCAGTTCCCGAGGTTGCAAGCCGGAGGATAGACGTTCACCTGACCGCGGAACGGGAAGTTATCCCCAAGGTTGTTCCCACCTTGGCTCTCCAAGCCCCCATAGAAGATGCCGAAGCCGGCGCGTACGGCGATCTTCGGAGAAACGCGATACGAGATGCCGATGCGCGGGGCGAAGTTCGTGTACTGTGCATTCGTCAGTCGCTCGTTGTCGGTGTAGGCAACGTTGACATTATCTTGCGCCAGAATGCCGATGAACTTAGAGCCAAGCTGAACCGTGTTCTGGATTTGTCTCGGCAGGAGTAGCGTGCCGGCTCCGGGACCAATGCCGGTGGAGGACGGAATGAAGTTCATCTGCCTGCCGGAGTTCTCTTTGTAGGGCTGGTAGTAGTCATAGCGAACGCCCAGGTTCAGAGTCAGACGATCGGTCACCTTCCAATCGTCCTGCACGTAGGCGGAGCGGTACCAAAGCGCATCGTTGATATTCGGAGCCGTCGAAAGGGCTGACGTGTCCATCTGGTCCAGCAGGAAGTCCGCAACACCAGAGCCGGTCGTTGCATTGACAAATGGATCGCTGGTCAGGCGGCCTGTGAAGTAATAGTTCCCCAAGGATGAAGGAGCGTAGCGATAGAAGAATCGGATTGCCTGGAGGTCCATGCCCGCACGGACCTGATGCCGTCCGAGGGTCTTCGAAACATTGTCCAGTATCTGGTACACGTTCTGGGATTCGTTCGACGTACCCTGAGACCCCCAATTGCTGATTCCGTAGACGGCCACGAGCGGCAAGCCGCCTTCATTCGGAGAGAACGGGATGCCCCCTAGGCCAAGCGTCGGCGCCAGGTCGACGTTTGCATTCGGCTGCAGGAACGCGAATCGTCCCCAGTTGTACCCAAAGCGAAACTCGTTGGAAAAGGTGGGCGAGAAGAAATGGGTCTCGCTCAACATACCGTTTTCGGCCAGGTTTGTGTCATTCGTTCCACCATAGGGTGTGCCGTCAAGGATCGGTCCCAGAGGAGGCGTGTTGAGCGTTATGACGTGCTCGTAGCTGTAACGGAAATAAGCCTGATCTTTAGGGCTGATATTCCAGTCCAGGCGCTGGTCCCATTGGATGGTGTTCGGATGCGATGGCGCATTGATGATGAAATTGTTATAGATATTCGCGCCGTTGGTGTTCGGCATCGGATACATGTTTAGGATGTTCTGCGCAACCGGATCGATGTCGGCCGGGCAGATCACGTTGTTTGCACCGTTGCAATTGAGTGTGGCAGCGCCTCCGGAATTTTTTGCGTACAACTGCACAGGTTGACCTTTGCCGTTGATCGAACCATTGAGAAGCTCGCTGAAGTCGCCCTTGCGCTCTAATGCCGTGGGTACGCTTTCGATATACGTCTGGCCAAAGGAAATGCGATTGGCTTCAATGTCCCCAAAGTAAAAAAGCTTGTTGCGAAGAATCGGGAATCCTAGCGTCGCGCCAAACTGGTTCTCGTGGTACACGGGAATGGTTTGAGCATCCCAGTCTTTGGCATCGAGAGCGGTGTTCCGGAAGTATTCCCACACGTCACCGTGGATTTGGTTCGTGCCGGACTTGATGCTGGCGTTGAGAACCGCGCCGGCGGAATGACCGAACTCCGCGCTGAAGTTGCTTGTTTGGATTGCGAATTCCGCAAGGGCGTCCGGTGGAGGACGCACGACGTAGCTCGACCCATTCAGGAAGTCGACAAGATTTGTATTGTTATCCACGCCATCGAGGATGAAATCATTTTGCGCGGTGCGCTGGCCGTTTGCGACGAAGTCGCCTGTACCGGCACCACGGGTCGCGTTCCCGCCTGGAGGATCAACGCCGGCAGTTAGCTGGGCGATGTAGACGAAGTTGCGTCCATTCAGAGGCGTGGTGTCAATGTCATGAGCAGTGACAACCTGCTGAACCGCCGCGTCCTGGGTCTGTAGCAGCGGCGCTTCGTCGCTCACCGTAACGGTCTCGCTGACGGCCCCCGCCTTCAGGACTAAAGTGACTTCAGGGCGCTGCTGGATGTCCACGCGGACGCCAGTTTGAGTGGTGGTGCTGAACCCGGGGGCTTGCGCAGACACCGTATAGTTTCCGATCTTGATCGACGCAACCGTGTACGCTCCACTCGCGCTCGACTTGGCGTGCAGCACGAGACCTGTGTCAAGGTTTGTGACGGTCACGTCAGCCCCTGGAACCATGGCCCCAGTGGGATCCTTCACAAAGCCCGTAATGCCGCCCTGGTCTTGCTGCGCGCGTGCCTGCTCCGGGAGAACAAACCCGATCATGAGCATGCCGAGAAAACCAAGGATTCCGACTTGCGACACCTTCCTCAAGAGTTGCGCTGCCATTTGTTATTGCCTCTCTTCCCTGCCGCTTCGCCTATGCATAGTGAGGAGGACCGAGGGGTCAGCTCCGATCTTTGCCGGGCTTTGCATTACTGTGTACGTTACCGGCAAAAACAGTATGGGTTTTGGCGCACCCTTGTCAAGGGCCTTTCGAGGCCCTCTTCGCACCGGGTGATCGGTCGCTTGTGTACTGTGACAGGAGCGTCGATGGCTGCCAACTACACTACATACACCGCTTTGTAGCAGTACCACAGTGGACTCCCTGGTGTACGTACAGCCTTTCACCCGTGCCCCATGCACCACCAAGCCCTAGCATGAGACGCGGTCAAGGCCCAACATTTGGGCCTTGCGTTCCGGCACTCTTGATGTGTACGTTACCGCTTAGACGAGAGTGCGGCTATCCACGCATCATCCATGGCTTGTTCGCCGGGAGGCGCACTCGCAAGTCACCTTGGCTTGCGCGGCCCTGATGCCTACTAGGTGTTGACCCGAGTACAAATTGAAGAAAGGGACTCCTTCTCGAGCGTCGTTGCAATCAGGTCTATGAATCAGCGCTACTGCTTGAAATCCTCCGAATTGAGAATAGAGATCGTGCCCGCTGAGGGAGGACGCCTCGCCTCTCTCAAAAGTCTTTCCTCCGGGATGGAGTTCCTCACGCAATCACGACTGCAGTGGTCTCCCGTTCCAGCAAGCCTGGATGCCTCATTTCGAGGCGGACCATGTGCCGGGATTGAGGAGTGTCTCCCGACGGTTGGCCCGGCCGGTCCAGAAACAATCGGAGGACCGGCGCCGGACCACGGCGACTTCTGGCAGCTCGCTTGGACGGTGCTTCACGCCGGTGATCGGGAGGTCGTTCTGGCAGCGAACGGCTTCAGCCGCCCGCTGCGCTTTGAGAAGTCCGTCGAAGTCGATGCCAATCAATTGCGTCTGACATACGCCATTCAGAACGTCGGCGAAACCACGCAGTCCTTTCTGTACGCCTGTCATCCTCTATTTGCCATCGCACCCGGCGATGAGATCTTCCTGCCACCGGAAGTCGATTCCCTCCGGCTCGACTATTCGCGTGCCGACCGCCTGGGGCGCAAAGGAGATATCGTTTCGTGGCCGGTGACCCAACAGGGTATCCGCCTGAACCGCGCGGGCGCCGAGCACGACGGGACAGCGGAGATGCTGTACACAGAACGGCTGGCCGAGGGCAGATGCCGTGTGTATCGAGCCGCGTCTCAGCAATCGCTCGAGCTCTCTTTCGACGTCCGCACGCTTCCTTACCTCGGAATATGGCTATGCTATGGCGGTTGGCCCGAAGGAGAGCGGGACAGTCTGCAATATGCGGTCGCGCTTGAACCAACCTCATCACCTCACAATACTCTTTGTCAAGCCCAGCGTGATGGATCCGCTGTGATGCTAGAGCCTCAGGAATCGTTCCGTTTCGAGATCCAGTTGGCCGTAAGCGGACTGTCAGTTCCTCGGCGGAGGCAGCTCCTTTGAGGGCGCGTCGTTATTACTCCCACCGACAAGTCGCAGGACCGGATTGTTCTGGTTCTGCTTGTCATCCGTACGCCGCTTGTTCTCGATGCGCTCCAGAAGCGCCTTCACCTGATCGAACTCCGAGGTGGTCACCAGATAGTCCGGCAGCGGCGGAAGAATCGTCGCGATCTCCTGTTCGACGGCAGCGATGGGGTCCGGATGACACCACCGCATCCGCACGGATCGCCTCGATCGAACCCCTGTATTTGCTATCAGTTCTAATGATGCGACGCTCGGTCTTGTACAGATCAATGCCACATCCGAGAGAGTCCTGAAGAAATGCTACGCATGTTGACCTCGCATTCTGCCGAACTTTCAAGGAATCTACGTCCATGCAAGTCTGGCCAGTCGCAAGTCTAGCGACCGTATCCAAGCGACGTTGTCAGCCAATTGTCAGTGAATTGCGAATTAAGAAAAGACAATCGATGGATTGAATGCGGGAGTGGTGTCAACGCTTGCAGGTCTGCGGAACTTCACGGCAACTAAGGAACTCTCCGCGCTGTGCGCGGCGTTCTTCCTGATAGCGGTACTCGATCTCTGGAAATGCTAACCGAAGCCCTTGCGCAAGGTTCTAGGCTGTGATCTCGGTGCTCGTCATTTTCCACTCAACGTATTCTGCAGGATCCCGATTAACTCCTTTACCTCTTGTTAGTCAGTTCCGGCCTTCACTCTGCTTGACTCCGCTTCCGAAAGGACAAAGAGCCGATGGGTGCCTCTGACTCAGCACTATTGAACGCCGCCGTCACGATCAAAATATGCAATGCAATGACAACTGTGTGACAACTCGCTGCCTACTTCGATGATGGTCTGAGGATGTGATCCAGTCCCAAGGGTATCCATCGGATCAATCGGAGGCTTCATGCCAAGCAGGATCGCATTCGTTCTGACAATTCTTCGCGACGCAGGAACAGAGCAATGTATGAGGAACCAGAACACGTCACGGAGGAATCAGGCATGCAGATCGCGGTGGTGAGTTCGGTGCCAGGATCTGGAGATTCCCTCACTGAGAAAAAGCTTCTCTCACAGAATGATCTCGACGTCCTTGTCGTGCTTGGGATTATCGAACCCGGCGAGACAAGGTGTGGTGTGATTATGGGCCAAGCAGTGACGGATGTCTTGATCGATCTGCGGCTGGATTTGCTGAAGCCAATCGGTGTGGGAGTCCTTGGACCGAGCCAAAGCCCCGGCAGGCTGCGGCCATATGTGCGGGCTGCAACCGAAGCGGTCCACCACATGCTCTTGGCGAATGAAGCGTCGACATCGCCGGATGCGGCATGGATCCCGCTTCGACGCGAGTGACCAAAAGGGTTGTGGGCAAGGGGTTCGATCCTTTCCGATGCAAGAGCGCGACAATCGTGCGCAGATCTATCTCATTTTCACTGTCTGCTTTCCGTCCGGCCGGCAGTTTCACCAGACCTCATGAAGGTTCGGCCCTAGATGGACAAAAAGGTTATTTCGGTCACTACGTATGTTCTCAAACCCGGCGTCGAAGACCTTCTGCTGCCTCAGATAGGCTCTCTCGTCGAGGTTATTCGACAAGTCTCAGGCTGCCTGGCGTTTGATCTCTATCGCCTCATAGGAAGTCCCGAGACGCTTGCGCTGCAGGAGACATGGGAGTCTGAAGAAGCCTATCGAGGCTATTCGCTCAGTGCACTCCAGGGGCAGCTAGCGAGCCTCTTCGGACATTACGTCACACGGCCCGCACAAGCCTGGCAAGTCGAAGAGATCTCGTGTTGGGGCACAGAGCTTGAATGAGAACCCGCTTCTTCTATGCCCTAGCTGATAGAGCGGGAATCTTCAAAGCGCTAACGGCGTGCAGGTCATGTCGAAGTGATCGCTGCGACGTCCAAGATTTCACGACGGGACGGGGGATGATCTCAGCCGGCGACAGCGCACCAGACAGCCTTCCCCGGAGATGGCGTTCGCGCATTCGCAGCACCGCGTTCACAAAGGAAGCTAATGCCGCCGATTGCGGTCCATCACGAAACATCAAGTAAATCTCTGCGTATAAATCCTCCGCGGCAAACGCCCGGAAGACTGTTGTGCCCTTGCGCAGGTTGCTAGAAGACGATTTCGGCATGAGCGCCAGCCCTGCATGCTGCGATGCCAGATACCAGGCCTCGTGGGGATTGGCG
>CAZOHW010000115.1:0-11000 GCA_964579525.1 uncultured Nitrospira sp.
AGGCCATGCCGTCCATCATCGTTTGATTATTCTGCGCCTTGGCTTGTGCCGTCTGCTCGGCCAGATGTTGGTTGACCAGGTTATGCGCATAATCGGCGGCCTTAGGATTCGCTTCGCGCATGGTGCGAACCTTGGCCTGCATCTCGTCCGCTGGCATCCCGCTCTGAATCCAACCATTGACCGTTCGCGCGGCTTCACCCTGGCTGCTCCCTTCCATCACGGCATGTTCGAGTTGATCCAGGTGCACCGCTGTAAAGTCTCCGGCCTTCTTCCGGTCGAGAAAGAATTGCTTGGCGTCTTGATCACGTCCAACCGCGAGCAGGCCCTTGACCACTTCGGCCCCATTCGAGGACCGGGCATTCTTCCGAATCACATCATGCAGCTCGGTACCTTCGAGCCCTTTCCGCTTGGCGACATCGGCGACGATCGCGTCTTGGTTCAGTTCGATGGTGGCAAGACTCCCCTTCAAGGAGGCCATCGGGACATCGGGAGTGATGAGATTCCGGATGCTGTTTTGCGAAGAGACGAGCGCTTGATCGGTCACGTCATCCTTGTAGGCTTCCCGTTGGGTCGCCGCGTGCTGTTGCAGACCGGTCATCAATTCCTTGGCATGTTGGAGCCGAGCTCGGCCAAGCGCTTGCTTCACCGTCGAGTTATAGCCTCCCTCGTCAATGAGTTCGCCAGCCTGCTTGTCCCAGGACTCAAGCGCCGCATCCATGGCGCCCATCGCGTCTTTCCCCTTCACCTGCCGCGCTTGCGTCAGGAGATCATTCTTGATCCCTTCGAGCTGGGTGGCGCCGTCCAAGAATTGGGTCTGGTTCGCCTCTTCCACTTCCTTCTGATAGATCGCCAGTCCGGTATCTTCCCCAACGCGGGCGATGTTGGCGCCGTAGGTGTTCGCATTCGGCACGGAAGACATCCGTACCCCAGGGAGCGCCGCCGGTCCGACTTGTCGCTGTTCTTGGGGAATGTCTGGCATACGTTACCGTGTCGGTAGCAAGGGATAGTCCGAGGTCAACCCTCGGCCAAACCCTGCGCCCGCTAGAATGAGGTTATTCGCCCCGGTCAAGAGCGTGGAAATCATCTCATTGTCTCCTTCGGCTCGCGTGAAATCGGCGCCGATCTGATAATCCTGGGCCTGGACCTGATAGCCCCAGGCTTCCCGCGCCGCATTATTCCGGATCGTCTGCGCGTCGAGTTCCCCCAGATAGGTCGTATTCCCCTGAATATCCGCCGCCGTGCCGCTGTTCACATCGATCCCTTGCGCGGCTAAGGCCGTCCGCTGTTCACCAGCGGTTTGTTGCGCCTGCTGCCGCCGAATCTTGGCTGCCACGTCCCCCCGTCCTAGTGCATCACTGGCTTGGTAGTTCGCGAGGTCAACATTGCGTTCCATGACCTCGGCTTTCGCCCGTGCTGCTTTGCGCTGAGCCAGACCCCCAAAGATCGTACTCACCATCGAGAGGCCCGCCGCCGCGGCGCCGAGTGCTGCTCCGACCATGTTATCCCTCCATCTCCACGTTCGGAATGATTGCCAAGACCGTCATCGGCAAGGGATCTTTTTGCCGGACTGCTACCCGGCCACCTGTGTTAAAGGCTGACCGTATTGCAATCGGATCGGTTTTCCCGGTCACCGGCTGAATCGGGACACGGTAATTCTCGATGGTGGGCGGAATCTCCACCATGAAATCATCCAGGGCTTGCCCCACGAAGCCACCACGAGAATTCTCCGTATAGACTGTCACTGAGCCCACCCGCTTTTGCTTATCGGCCAAGGTGCTGCCATCCACCACTTCGAGATCGAGCGTTTCAAGATCCGCCATATAGGGCAGTCCCACATGGATCAGCGAGGCTGCGCGGATCAAGGGCGTCGACAGTTGCCCCCCAACGATCGTGGTGAGTGGGTTATCAATCCCGTTCGTGATGACATCGCCATCCGCCAAGATAGACACGGCCTTCCCTTCGAGATGATCAAGCCCTGCGACCTGATCGACCGCCTTGGCCCAGTCCGTGGTGGCCACATTCTGGATGGACGTCGGGACAATCCGATCGGGCCGCACCGTCGCGGTTTGATCCGACAACACAGCGGCAATTTGGAGTCGCACGAGGTCTTGACTATAGCCCAAGTGAATCACGTTCCCGACATCGCCCACACCGAATACCACGCCGCTCGCCGTCAGCATCAAGGTTTCATCCACGTTCCTGCTCGTCCCGCCCGAGACCGTCATCGTGATATTGAGCGTATTGCGTCCATCGTAGGACAGGTGACAATCGAGGAACTTCGCATCAGCTCGCACATCGACAATCTTCCGACTGGCGAAGCGCTCCAAATAGCGCACCGTTTGACCATTGACTGTTCTACGTACAAGCACGTATATCGCATCCTCCTGAAACTCAGGAACCACACAGACATCCTCATAGACGCCGTCCGTATCGCGTCGAGACCAGGCTTGCACTTCCTGCTCTTTGAGATAGGTGAGTGTCACGATCGTGCCATCGTTACAGACTGCCACGGCCATGTTGTTCGGCAGTTCGGCATAGTCCCAATAGACGATGGTGCGATTCTCGAAGAGGTGCGAGGCAAAGACCGTGAGATCATCGCCGGAAAAACCTTGCTGGCCTTGCATATTCGTGACCGTGCGAAAGTCACGGACGCGATTGCCACGGGCCTGGATGTAGAGCATGTTGCTTCCGCTGATCAGCGGGGGGATGGTCGAGGAGCCGGAATAGCCGAATTGTTTTAAGCCCGGTCCGTTCTTCGCGCTCATCGCGTTATTGCCATCCCCCAAGGCAATCCATTCCCCGCCCGAGGTGAGAATGACCAGCGTGCCAAGGTCCACGAAATGCCGAATTTCATTGACCTGTTTTCCGGCCACCGTGAAGGTCATCGCGTCGTCATCTTTCAATGGCGTGGAGATGGAGAAGTCGGTAAATTGGCCGGTCTTCGAGGTCCAGACGGTTTCTGGCTTCAGATTACTGCCCCCATGGAGGCGCCGTTGCTGATAGTAGCCAGGCACGCGAGGCCGATTATTCAGTGCGTTAAATGGGTTCCGTGATTGCGGAGGCCCCAGGGTGAAATCAGGCGTAATGCCGGTGTCATGGAAGAGATTGCCCGTGGCGGAGCCGATATAGCCGTACACGCCATCCTGCTCTTTATATACGCTATAGCGCTGAGTGACGCTGTTCGTTGCCCGCGACCAGGTAATAATGTGAGGGGTGGCGGTCACCGGGACCCCACCTGTCACTTCCGTGAAGACTGCTACGGTCCCCCCTGAGACATAGGCCGTCAAGTCTCGCGCATCGATCCCATTCAGTTCGAAATGGGTGCCGTCAAGGACCGTAATGCAGTAGGCGCCCTGATTGAGTTGGGCCGTCCCCTTGATGGAGGCCAGCACGACCACTTGTCCGGTTGCTAGCCCATGCGCCCCGGAGGTGGTGACGACACAGGGATTCGCGAGGGAGACCGTCGAAATCGCCGTGGACCCAGAGGTTGTCCCGAGCGTCAAGAACGTGCGCGAGACGAACCCACCCGACTTATAGGCCGCAAAGGTCGTGCTGTCGATGCCATCCAGTTCGAAGGTATTCGTGGCCGAGTTTGTCACGATGTAGGCGCTGTCGTTGATCTGGGTCATGCCCATCACGTCGGTGATGAAGATTTCATCGCCATCGACAAACCCGTGCCCCGCCGACGTCACCACACAGGGATTCGCCTGGGTGATCCCGGTAATCTTGCGCAATGGCCCACGCGCAGGGAGGGATTCTTGACCGCTGGCATCGCCCAATCCGGTCACGCGATAGCGATAGACCGTAGATCCAGTGGTTCCCCGTTTCGTATAGGCTCCCACAGGACTATTTTGCTGAGAGCCAATCGTCGCGAGAATCAAGGTCCAGGCGGTATGATCGGTGCGCCGGAGTTCCATAGGGTCATAGCTCACATGGTCGATACTGACTACATCGCCGCTTTGGACGGTTTGGAGCTCAAAGAGATCGGCCACCGCATACGGCGTGGGGAGTTCGTAGGTCCCATCCGCAGGCATCGGATACCAATAATCGGGGTTGGATGTGCTTTGATTCGTGTGATCTTGGATACAGTAGAAATTGGCGCCGGTAAACGTCACCAGATCGCCCATGACATAGGCCACTGACCCGTCCCACGCCGCGAGGTTGGAGACCGTCAGGAGGACGCCTTGCCGCACAATGCGCAGGTTAAAGTCGCCGAAGAGGAGGATGTAGGTCTGATCCGCATTGAAGACGAACTTCTTGATCTTATGCTTGAGGGTGGAATCTTTGACCGGGCAGATAAACTGCGAGCCGGGCCAGTTCGAGGCGCCCCCATGCCGACGCACGAAGAAGTTCAGACAGGTGCGGAGGCCGGTTTGATACTTGGCTTGATCGGCCCGTGCGTAAAGGGCGGGGGCAATCTCACCCCCCGAAAAGGATCGCTGGATGAGTGAGCCCTGCATTTACCCTCTCGCCCGAATCATCTCGCTTTCCAATTCCGGTTCGTGCTGCTGTTCGTTGGCCCGCTGGACTTCGGCCTGTGAGAGCAGGAGTTGATACATCTGAAAGCAGGACTCCGCCCGCCCCTGCATGCGCGTGAGTGCAGGCGCGATGAACGAGGCGAGGCGCCAGCTGATCGCGCCGACCAAGAGTGCCGACGCTTGGGTAATGTCCGTGAGCAGCCGCGTGTACTCGATCGGGCAGGGGTTGACCTGCGCAAAGAGGGATGTTTTCCCGTTGTACGTGCCCAGCTTCCAGGCTGGTGGATTCGTTTCTTTCCGCCCGTTGATCGTGACAATGCGCCGGATTTTGGCGCAGTCATTAAGGTAGTTATAGGCATAGGCCCAATCATCGTTAGGTTGTGTCGCCACGAGCGCGAGAGACGCCCAGGTCGTCAGTTCCGGCCAGTCCCAGCCTTCAATCGACTCCTGAATCGCCTGAGGGTAATAGAGAGCACACTGAACGGCTTCCGTTGACTTCTCGGTGACCATATTCCCGATTTGCTTCGAGACGCCGATATGCCCGAGGGCCATGTTGGCTACGAGCGTATCGGACGGCTTGCCCCCGATCCCAATGACGGTTGGGGTAAAACCGCCGGACGGTTGTCCAATGAGTGTACCGACTGCCATGACGTTCCCTTACTGTGCCGGGCCCGCTTCGTACTTCTTCAATTTCTCTTTGGTTTCGGCGAGTTCTTCGGCCATCTTGCGGACTTCCGCCGTGAGCCGATCCACTTGCGCTTCTTTCTCGCGCTTGAGTCGCAGGGTTTCCGCATACTCCCGTTCCTGTACTTCGCGCGTCCGGTTCATGACGCTTACTTGCCATTGGGTGTTCGAAAGCTGCACCGAACAGGGCGCCCCGGTTTCAGCCGCGAAGGTCGGCCCCATGAGCATGAATGAGAGGAGTAGGGCAACTACTGATAGGAGTCGTATCATTGGAGTGCCTTTCTGATTTGGTCCTTCCAGGCCTGCAGGTCGGTCAGTTGGCCTTGCATGAGCTGCAAGACAGCTTCGATCTGCGTGGTCGCAGCCTGAATCGCGGCCAGTTGTTCATCCACCGTGGGTCCTGTGGGAGGGGGCGGCGGCGGAGGCGTGACCACGAATTGCGGGACACATCCGATCGCATTACTATAGCCGTTCGCATCCCGCTCGATGTAGTAGACGACCGGGGTCGTTGGCGGAATCGTGGTATCGATGTATTGGGTCACGCCCGTCCCGACTGTGCCGATCACAGTGAAGGGGCCAGTCGATGTAAACGCCCGTTCGATGTTGGCCGAGGTCGGCTCTGTCCCTGGATCATAGGTCCACTTGAGGCCAACTTGGCCGACCGTAGGGCACGGCAATTCTGCCGCCACTGATTGACTCGTGAGTACTCCGATGATGAGGAATGCGTATACAATCTTCATTAGAAGAACACCGTGGTGCGTATGGCTGGAGGTGGAGGTGGCGGGGGTGGCGTCACCGTGCCGCCAACAAAGGGATGAGGATAGGTATAGCTGCTGTATGTGGGATGCTGGGACTCGAAATAGTCCCGTCCCAGCGCAATGTTGGAACTGCGCGAGAACGTCATCGCCGTACAGACGTTACAGGTGTTGTTCCAAATATAAATCGGCACGCTCGATTGCCGTGGCCAGGTTGCCCCGCCGAGGACGGTATTGACCGGAGTATCCTCGGCAATCAGATCGCCATGGCCTGTGCCACCCTGGTCCAAACATAGGTAGCCGGATTGTCCAGGTGTGTTTTGATCCCAGGTATTCGACCCCGTGCAGAACAGGAAGACCGGGGACTTGTTCGCATCATGCCGGTAGTCAACGATGTCAAAGAAGGCATTGAGGGTACCGCCTCCTGAGTAATTGATCGTATTCCCTGTGATAATGCCCGTACCACTCCGTGCTCCAATTAGACTTGCCTGTGAGCCTGGAATCGGCCCCCCATCGAAGGTATTGTTATAGACTTCGAATTGGAAGGTGCCGCGATCACGACCGCCGGATTCGGTCCCGTGCCAGTCTATTACCGTGTTGTGGAAGGTATTGTGCCGATAGACGACGCGGGCGCCTCGCCAACCATCACAACAGTACGGATTCGAACTTGCGTCAAATGACGATCGATAGAACACGTTGTCTTCGATATGCCAGGCATTGGCTGTGCCCAGTGCGACCGGAGTGGCATAGGATTGGTCGCCATATGCGCCAGAGCCTACGCCCCCGGGGTTCCATTGGGAGTGAAAGGTGTAATGGCAGAATGCTTCATCCGCATTGCAGAAATTGTGATCATAGACCCCCTGGATATTGCCACCGATAACGAAAGCCGAGGTTTGAGCCGGGAAGAAGGCGACATGATGGACCCGGAATCGGGCGTTATCGTTCCGGACCATGATGATGCCCTGGTTCCCAAACTCATCGACGATGCCCGTCGACACAAAGATGAGGTTGGCCAGTTCAGACGTAAATGTCGAAAACGCCCCCGAGGGTTGATCCATATCCCACCGGATCAGCTGGCGGACGAGGTAGGTGGATCCCGGTGTTCCGGTCAGCGATCGATCCAGGCCGTCGAGAATGCAGGTATAGGTGGTCTGTCCAGGAGCACATTGATTCGACAGGACTCCGGAACGGCTCTGAGGATTAGAGGCGGTAAAGGGCGGCGCGGCCCCCGCCCCTTTAATGCTGATGTTCTTATGGTACAGCGACGCATCATAGGGCGGCCCATAGATCCCGCCGATGGAATCAAGCCAGAGCGTCCAGGTACAGGTGCCCGCCGGAATAATCACGGTATCGCCGTCTTGCGCTGCATTCACGGCGGTCTGCACATGCGGCTGCGCACTCGTGTTGTTGCAGCTCGTCGCCGTGATGACGTTTCCCACCGCGCCTGCTATTTGGTAGGCCCCGATGGTCGGAGGTGAGAGACAGGTATTCCCCTCGAGATCGAGACATCCCGTATAAGCGATGCCCGCCCCAAGGAGCGGAGAGCCTGGTTTTGGGTGATAATCTGTCGCACTGACAAAGAGGGGATCGCTGGAAAAATTCGCTGAGCAGGTGTCACCCAGGGCGCCGCAGGCGGCCTGGAACGCACTGACCGAAACCGCTCCACTGGTCTTATAGTAGACGGGTGTGGCGATCGTCGGATGATAGATGTCCAGGTTTTGCACGGTCACGGCCCCGACACTCGCCGCGTTGTCGATAAACAGGCCGACATTGTTTTGTGTCCCGCCTGGCCCCGTGCCCCCGCAATTGGACATCACGATATTACGAAAGGTGATCCCGAATTTGGTGTTGGTGCCATTGCGGATGGAGATGCACGGGCCATACTGGTTGTTGATGAACGTTTCATTCTCGACCGTATGGTCATGGGAGACCACACCGGTGAACCCTTCAAAGTCCAAAGACTGTACGGCAGTGGAGTTGACGGTCCCTTGGCGCTGATTGGTCCAGACATTCCCCTTGAGAGTCTGATGATCACCGTTGATTTGTGACCGAATCACCTGCTGGTCAATTTTGTTAAACTGGATCGTATTGTTCGCCGACTTCCCGTCAGCCGATCCGGAGGTTTCAAATGCGCGTCCATACTCAACATTCGGAGTGCTAACAGTATTGAAATCAATAACATTGCCGGTTACGGTCCCGTTCGCCGTGTTAGCCGTAATCCCCACGGCATCATGCGCCCAGTCACGAAAGACACTCCGAGTGATATGATTGTTGTGCGCGTTGTAGAGAATGGCCACGCCGTCGCCGAAGGTCTGGCTCGCCGAACTCTCTGACCATTGCCAAGTGTAGTACTTAAATGTGTTGGGGATGACCGGGTCAAAGGTACACGAATCGATCGTGTTGTTGTCCGCCGGGTTTCCCGATCCATCGGATGCCTGATCAGTAACGACCGACCCCCGGGAAGCCCGTGCCCCAATCGTGCACTTCGTGGGGTCTCCGACCGTGCCCTGAATGGTGATATTGTCCGCCCCGAGGATATGCAGGCTCGACAGGTTACCTCCTGAGATCCTGGGGTTGATCACCGTGAAGTACTGATTGTTTGCGTTGACAAAACACAGCACGCTGTACGCGCAGGGCTGAGAGCCCGCCACGAGGGTTTCAAAACTCGACAAGGTTCCAGCAGGGTTGAGGGGGGAATACCAATAGATAAGTTTATTCACTGCGTCATACCACCATTGGGCGAGGGGAGCGCCAGAGCCTTCATTCGTGCCAAGATTCGCCTTCACTGACGCGGGGAATACCTCAGTCCCATTGGCCCAAATGCGTTGTGGGCTAGGCCAGGTATAGGCCGCTGTCGACAGCTTCCAGATGTTGCCAGCCTCATTCGTCCAACTTGCCGCGACGAGGGCTTCGCTCATGATCGTCGAATTCGACATCGAGCCGGGGTTTCCAGGGCAGTCGTAGGAGATGGTGATCTGAGATCCGACGATCCCAGCCGCAGATGAACCGGCGGCCATGAAACTCTGCGTCTGTTGCCCGCACACATAGAGCGTGTCCCCATCATCTACACCGACAATGGCAGTCCAGATGACCCCTGCACCGCTATTGAAAGCGCCTGACGCCCCTGGCGAGGCCGCGCAGGTTTGGGCCAGGCCGTCTCCATTGTTGGCGCAAGTGTTGTCCATGAACCAATCTTGATGGGCCGAGGTGCCGACCGCCGCCCAGGCAGACAGGGGCAGGAGCACTCCCGCGAGCAACCCGATTCCAAGTATGTGCCGATAGCGCTTCATGAGACTCCTTTACTGACTAACTAGTTAGTCACTGCGCCCCCAAGAGACTTAATGTTCGTCGCGCAGATCCACCACCCCCGCCTCCACCTGCGGCATTGAGCGAGACGCCGATCGTGCCCCAGGTGCGTGGAGTCGCTCCCAGCGTCCAGGACATGGTCACTGTGGCTGCCCCAGCTTCCTCGGACATACCGAGATACGTACCCGTATTGGCGGTATCGTCTTTCAGGCCGCGCACCGTTTGCCCAGCTCCTACGGTGGGTGCCACGGCGGCGAAATAGGGCGAGGCGCAATCAATGACGAGACTGCCAGCCGATGACGAGACATTGACGGTAATGGGTCCGGTCGACGAGCCGGTATCGTCTGAGGCCGTCACAGGCGTGCCCTCGGAATTGGTTTGATCAACGCCGGTATAACTGGAAGAAGCCCCGACCACTTGGCCGATCGAGCCGGGGAATGTAATGACGACGTTATTGGCGCCGGTCGCGGGGGCCTTGAGCCGCCAGAGTTCTTTGCAATGGGCACCCGATTCGTTACAGACTTGGCTTTGAATGCGAGTCAGCGCCACGGCGTTGTAGGTCACGCTGGATACGACCCCAGGGCTACCTGATTGCTGTCCCATTGTGCAGACGTAGAGGACACCGTTCGTGTTGCTGGTGACGGTGTGCGAATAGGTCACGCTCGCGGCCGAGGTGGCGATGCCGCCGCTAGCCCCATCAAAGGCAATCGCGGCCCAGGCCGAGGACGAGGAGAACGCGAGAATGAGAGTAAGTACAAGTGTGCTCATAGTATGGTTTTGAATCCGACGGCCGTGACCGACACGGTCGAGGCCGCACCTGAGGTTTGGGCCGCAAACGCTGTATTGGCTGTAGTGCAGAGCGGCACCGGAAGTGAGAGGACTGCGCCGCCCATATTGGAAGACGCCGGGAAGGTGGCGAGTACTGCCCCTGCCGTGCCATCCAGCACGTTTACCGTCACATTGGTCGCTGAGCTATTCGAAATGACAATCGAGGTGGCGCAGAAGCGGACGCCCGCCCCCTGGGCCGCAATGACGGCGGTCGAGGTCGTCGTGGTCAGATTGATGACGCCGGAGACCCGATTCTCAAGATTGGTATGGGGCCGAGTAATCAGCACGCCATCGAGACCACCATACAGATGGGTCCGCGCGGCATTATTGACCGTCGTAATCCCAGTCAGGGCATTGGTGGCCTTCACGCCCATCTTCAGAGGATTATTCGCATCTACCGCCGCATGGGCGAGGTCACCCTGGACGCCGCCGATGACGTTGGTGCCGGCAGGAAGCGCAGTATCGAGTACTGCCGAGGTCCACAGACGCCCGACATCCGTGG
The DNA here is from genome assembly GCA_964579525.1 of uncultured Nitrospira sp. Taxonomy (GTDB): domain Bacteria; phylum Nitrospirota; class Nitrospiria; order Nitrospirales; family Nitrospiraceae; genus Nitrospira_D. The sequence continues at coordinate 10,554 of CAZOHW010000115.1, forward strand.
TCTTGAGTGGGGTATAGTCACCACTCGCCGACGTCGTAATGGCCAGGGTATCCGAGCGAATGGCATAGGCCGGAGTGCCGGGGTCCGCGTTCGCACTGGCCGCATCTTCCAGGGCACTCACACCGGTACCGGAACAGTTCGAACAGGTCACATTCTGAGAACTGGGGAACGAGACAACGACCGGATTGCTGGTCGTCCCGCCAATGACCGGGCCGCCTGAGGCCGGGAGGGCAATGCCCATCATCGTTTGCAGGACGGTCCCCGCACCCGTGTCATAGTCGGCTTCCGCCGTATTGGCCTGGTCAAAGGTCGGCCCGTTCGCCGTGGTCCCAAAGAGCCGAATCCAGGACGTTCCATTACTGAAATGGTTTATCCCGATGGACAGCACGCCGTTTTGGGAGAAGGCCACAGAGTTGTCGTCGACATCTTGCGGGGCATTCGCACAGC
>CAZOHW010000116.1:0-11000 GCA_964579525.1 uncultured Nitrospira sp.
CCACCTTTTTATTAATGTTAGCAGAATATACACATGAAGATTGTAAAACAACAAGTCCTGGCTATACAGGGGCACCTGAGCAATGGCGAGGGTCGGCAGCATCAACACGATGATGAGGATCACGAACATGGGCGGCTCCTTTCTGCTAAAGTTCTGCTACGGTCTTACCGGATTTTCAGAAAAGATTGCGCACTTATGAGCATGTTTACGTCTGATAATGTGTATAGGACAGAGCACTCTGAAACCCTACGTTAATTGATTTATCCTATATTGTCAGAGGCTTGTGAATGATGAGCTAGATAGGCAATTATATCTGGCAGCCCAGATCATCGGCATAGCCAGAAGAGTCGGGGCGTGAGGAATGAGAAATAAATCGAGAAGACCCCATTCAACTAGTGGAATGATCGGATTCCATCGGGGCGATGTTATACATCAACTCAAGATCGAACTCGTCAACCAGTTCATTGAATGCGCCGGCTCCCAGGTCTGAACGGACTTCAGCCATGACGAGGTCGATGGCCGGAGCGGCATGTTGGCCAAATTGTGCGACGGCTGATTCAATTCGTTTCTTTGCATCATCAAGGTTCACCGGAAGACTCCTTTATACAAATAGAGGCAGTTCTAGCCAAGGCTGCGTAGTAATTCTTCCATCTCCGGCACCAGATCCCTCCCGCCATTGGATCGTCCAGAACGGACCGCTTCTATCCCGGCAGTGAGAATAGGTTTCGCGTCAGCGGCCCTTCCCAATTGGATCAATGCACGTCCTAAGGCGAGATGAGACGCAACATGGGTTGGGTCCAGTTGTATTGCAACCGTCAAATGTTCCACCGCTTCTTCCAGACTGCCGTTCTCCTGAAGAATCTTGTTGCCGAGTCCATAGCGACCAAGGAATCCCTTGGGATTCTTGGCGACCATCTGGCGAAACGCGTCGATGTTCATGGCGTCCAGTGCTCCTGTTCAGGGGCTACTATAGCACTGGAATGGAAGGATCAGCCAGATGTGCACGGAGGTTTGAGAACGATGGGGAAGTTCTAGGGTGCAGTGGGTCTCGTGACTGGGACAATCAACTGGGTAGGCTGTGTGGCAGAAGGGCGTTTGGCTTTCACGGTGACCATGCGGATGCCGTTCTCCGGAAGAGGGGCGCTGCTCGCCATATAGAGTGGGGTGTCTTGAACGAGTTGTCCTGTTAAGTCCGCGAGGCACCCTTCTGTCACGTGCCCCTTGAGCTCCTCGAGCATGACCGGTGTGGCGCCAAACAGTTTGTATTGGACTGTCCCGGATGAGGTTCCTTCATATCGTTTGACCTGTCCGTCCCAGCGTTCAAGCTCGAGCGCGATCGTGGCGGTATAGCCGTATTCTAGATCGATGAAGGGAGAGAGAAGGAACATGGAACCACCGATGATGATGCCCTTGAAGGCTGACTTCCATGAATGCGGCTCAATGGCTTCCTCCACGGTGACGCGCGCAGTAACGATCTTCTCACCGAGCGAGTCAGACTTCGTTCCGAGAGGAATCAATATTGAGAAAAGATGGGTATCCTGGATTCTGTGAAGAATTCGCCGTTCCGCCTCAGTCGAGGGATTTTGGGGTGCCCCGTTTCGCGACTGTTGAAACGAGTCCATGATCAACGGGACCCGTTCGTGGCTGGGAAGCGAGTGGGTCACGGCCGGCCGAAAATGTTCCAGGGAAGGTCTCAATTCGAGGGATCTGGTGCATCCGCTACTCGCGCAGAAGACGACTCCGACGAATCCCACAATGCACCAGTGAAATGTCTGTCGTGTCATGATGACCGGCTCCTTCTAGAAGTAAAAGGAAAATCCAGCGAAGGGGAGGCTGGCATTCAAACCGAGATTCGGATACTTCGTGCCGGCGTCGGAAATATGGTGAAAACGGTACCCCACATTGACGGCGATGTGTGGCGCGATAAACAGCGACACACCGATACCGCCGGTCAGCACGAAGTTGAACTGACTGCCTTGTTCAGGGATCCGCCCACCGAGGTCGGTCCAAAAGGGGCCTCCGGCAAATTCTAGGTAAGGACGGATGCGATTCAACGCGACAAATGTATATTTGATTCTTGGGGTAAAGCCGATGCCATGCGTCACAATGGGTTCTCGAAATTCAAGGTAGACCATTTCTGCGCCGAGTGAGACTTGTCCCCGATACCAGCTGTCGCCCACTGGGTCGGTCAGTGTCATCATCCAGGACGGCATGAAGGCCGGCCCCTGCTGTTTTGTCACATGATCGCCGGTGAGTCGGTGAGGAAGGAGATATCCGCCTGTCAGCCCAACCTCCTGGGTCCCAACCGTGATTGTGGGGGCGTTGTCACCGGCCTGGACGAGGGGCAGTGGCATCATCAGTCCGAGCAGAAGGATGAGCAGCGCGCGATTAATCATAGGCCTCCCTGCCTGTTCTCTGTCTTGTCGGTTTATGCAGAGTGAAACTTGATCAGCTCGTGTGATGGGAAAGATCGTCACAAAGAGTGGCACAGATTTTAGAGGGTGAGCGCTGCGGTCAATTGGTCACGGAGCTTTGTCTAGATCGAGTGATACACCGCCCAGTTTCAGCATTCGGCATGGGGCTATCCGACACTGTATGGAGTTGAACAAGCGACTGTATTGAATCAGAGATACTCATGGAGTATGGTTTCCCGGGATTTTTATGTAGAGAATCGGTGGATCCGTCTCAGCAGAAAATCAAACTTAACCTGGTTCACTCCTAATAGGCTGGAGAAGGAGCACGTGATGAGCCATGTCGGGATGATCTGCCCCAATACGCCGGGACACGTGAATCCAATGTTGGCGCTGGCCGATGCGACCCGCGCGCGTGGACACCGTGTCACGTTCTTCCTGTTGGGCGAGCCTCCTGCATCCATCATGGCAGCGGGGTTCGAAACTGTCTCCCTTGGTGGGGATGTCTTCCCGACTGTTCAGTACCAGTCTGAGTTTCAGAAGCTCGGCTCACTACAGGGCCGGGAAGCGCTCAAGCATACTCTGGCGATTGGTGCACGCGCAGCGGATGCGGTTTTGCAAGTCGGGCCGACTGTCGCACGTGCTGCCGGCGTGAACGGCTTGGTGGCAGACCAGGCGTCGTTTCCTGGTGGGACGGTCGCCGACCAGTTAGGGCTCCCATTCGCGACAGTCTGTAATGCGCTCCTTTTGAACAGTGACTCAGCAGTTCCACCGTATTTTACACAATGGCAACCTCGAGACGCATGGTGGGCACGGATCCGTAACAGAATCGCATGGGTGGGACTGAACCGCCTGTATGCCCCAATCTTGTCGCGCATTCAGGATCACCGCCGCAAGCTCGGTCTTCCAGTCCCAGCTGACATCTCACACGTCTGGTCCAATAAGCTGCAGATTAGCCAACAACCCGAAGTGTTCGAATTTCCTCGGCGTGAGTTGCCGAAGTACGTCAAGTTCGTTGGCCCTCTCCGTCTCTCTGGTGGATACCAGCCGGTCCCATTTCCATGGGAGCGTCTTGATGGGCGGCCGCTGATCTATGCCTCGTTGGGAACGCTACAGAATCGGATCTCAGGGCTATTCCGAGTGATTGCCGAGGCCTGCGATGGGTTGAATGTCCAACTGGTCATCTCAACGGGGAATGGAGTGGCGCCGGAGGACCTTGGTGAACTCCCGGGTCGCCCGATCATCGTTTCCTATGCCCCTCAGTTAGAACTCCTTCGTAAGTCCGTTATGGCGGTGACTCATGCTGGTCTGAATACAGTACTCGATGCTCTGGCGACGGGGATTCCGTTGGTGGCTATTCCGATCACGAATGAGCAGCCTGGGATTGCCGCCCGCATGGCATGGATTGGAGCCGGTGAGACCATTGCCAACAAGCATGTGACTCCTCAAGCCTTGCGTGCCGCGGTCGTGCGTGTACGATCAAATCCGGCATATCGTGCGGCGGCTGAACGGGTCCGGGACGCGATCCAGGCAGGCGGCGGCGCACCGCGTGCTGCGGAGCTGATCGAGCAGAGTTTGGGGCTTGTGGCCTGATTGCTGAATTCAAGGGCACTTGCAGGGCTAAAAAGTATTCGCTTGCTCATGGAGTGAACCCCGTCGAAAGCATGGAATCTCAGGGGCCATGTCTTCCTCTTTCCTTACGTTGTGTTGAGAATATCCAGATCACGAGGGTGGCTGTTGTCTCAGTCTGATTGAGCAGTAGAGCGCATATCCCTGGGCCATCATTCCAGTCACCAGTAGTCCAAGAGCGGTCTGAAGCCAAGGCGACGTTGGGTCCTCAAGTCCATACATCCCAAGGACGAAACCGAGCGCAATCGCCAGAATGCCGACCGATCGCGCGATCATAGCATTCAGACGCCAATTCTTTGGTGAGGAAGTAGGAGAATGTCCCATGAGCTCATGGTACCGATCTTTCGGCAGCAAGATCAATTTTACTGGTTGCTCAGATCGTATGAGCAACAGTTACTTCTGATAGCAGTTCCTCGTCGGGTCGTCCGGTGGAGAATTGGCCGCACAGTTGGGCCCCATCGGACGAGGGACTCGGACGTAGCCCTCAACGGTATGGTTCTTTTTTAACATCTCAACATGCAACTCGTGACAGGACCCTGAACAGCTGGGCGAAGCCGGCAACGGATTCGTCAGGACGGTCGATGGTCCGCCGACCGGGATATAGCGGGGATAGGTGATCGTGACACTTCCGAATGTGAGTTGCCCCTGGTGCGATGACTGTTCAACTCGCGTGGTAAATGTTGGGCGCGGATGTGTCGGCCTCAACACTCTGGCCCAGGTCGGATCATCAGGCGCATACAGAAATGCGTTGTTCCCGCGATGGCATTCCGTGCAGGGAACGGTGCTGGGAGGAAATCCTTGGACGGGGTCGAGGAGTGACGCGATCTGAACCTCCGCTGTTCCTGTTGTCCAGACGGTACTTGGTGAACGTGGATCGTTTCCCCAAAAACAGGCATATCCGGTTGTGGCGCTTTGGCAGATGATTTGAAACGATCCACTGTTTCTCCCGATTGCTAGACAGGCACCTCTGCCTTGAGGAGGCGTGTAGGACCAGATGCTCGCGAACGAGGTCTCATCAACCGGGGTCTGGTCGAGGGAATTTGGCGTCAGGAGTATTGTGCCGAGATTGCCGTGGCTCTCCCACTCTGATGCCGAAGATTTCCAATCTGGTGGAATCGGAACGCCTTTCGCACGGCAGGATTCGATGTAATTCCCATTCGCGATGACGTTCACACTCGTTGCTTGAGTGGGGACAGGGGAGTGGGACGAAGCCCGATCTGTTGGTGCTCCAGGAACAGAACATCCTACGAGGGATAAGCCGACCAAAGCTATGACAGAGGATCCTATCAGGTTCAGCATTGTTCGAAAATACCAACTCCTCATCCTTCATCCCTCCAGGGTGCCCATGTGGACTGAGTGATTATATAGACCGGGGGTGGAAGTCAAGGGACATCATCGGCAGGGAACGTCTCTCCTGAATCACGCGTGATTCGAGCCGGTTTCATACCGGGTACGACACAGAAGGCCCCTCGAACGTGGGATGGCGGGGTGGACCATGAAGTTCGTACCCTGCAGCCATGATTACTGCTTTCCTCAGCCTGTCCTGGAGAACCGTCGGTCTTGGCGTGGCCGTAGTCTACGGAATCAGCTTCTTATTTGGAGTGGTCTTGCTGGTTAATGACATCACCCCGCAATCTGATCAGGCGTTGTATCCGCTGCTTGCACTGCTGGCCGGAGCAATTGGCGTGGCAGTGGCGTTACGGGTCATGGGTACCACAGGCCCTGTCTATCTTGTTGCCTTAGGTGTTGGCTTCTGGCTTGTGAATGTCAGCAGTGTTCTATTGGGCGCACAGTCATTCACCGATTGGCTTGACAGCAGTGTGTTCATTGCGACGACGGTAATTGCCGGTCGGTTGCTGCTGGGGGCGGGCTTTGCCCCAGCCTCTTCCCATCTCGACCGTTCTGCTCAGGTGGATCGTCCTCTTCGTTCACATCCTGCTCGTTGAGTGGTGGATCCAGGCTTTTTCACCAACACCGGCTGAGCTGATTGAAAAAACGACGCGATCAATGATGATGTGCCAAGGTATGAATATCTTGGTGCGGTTCGGTCAATTTCCGGAGATCACAGTGGATGTCGTCTGGATGACCACATTCGGTTTCCAGCTGAATGGTCATGTGTGTGATGCGTGGTATGGTTCTGTACTGGCCGTAATAACCAACGACCTACGCTTGAGTGTGTCGCAGATAGGTGCTTAATGCTTGCAGCAGCGGGAGATGCGCAGGGAGTCGGCGATAGACATCCTTGGCGAGCATTTCGTCATAGGTGTGGGCGGTGCGGTTCCTGTCCTCAAGTATGGCCAGGCATCCAGTTTCGTCGCTGATCCAGTTGTTCTTGTAGGCCAGCTTGAGGCAGCCTTTCGGAGATTGGCAGTCGAGTCCTTCTGCCCGTGCCCGTTCTTGAATCACCTTCCAGGCCAGCTCAAAACAAAATTCAAATCGTTGGATGGCGGCGTCGCGGGTGAGATCGCTGACAGGAGCGTTCAGTGCTTCGCTGAAACGTGTAATGGCTGTGGCGAAGCTGTCGAGCCTGGTTGTCATAAGCGGATCCCATGACGAAGGACTTCCCGTTTGAACTGTTCACCGACAGTGTGGAGATCAACGAGGTCGATCTCATGAAGCGTCGGCATGTCTTCTATCTCGGTACGCAGTTTGGCAAATTGCTCTGGAAGAAATGCAATAGGTCCGGAGACGGCGATATCAATGTCAGCGTGGGTGCTGGCTGTCCCTTTAGGCCACGAGCCAAACCAGATGACCTCAACGTCACTACCCAGTATGCGTCGAACAAGCATTGCGACGTCTTCGGCAATCCGTCGAGGGCGAGTGATGAGCTTCTGAGAAATCATAGGCCCAGTGTATCGGTTCTGGTGATGATGTCAACTGAGATATCGACGAGCTGATTGAAAATTAGGAAGCGGTGTCTAAAGAAATTAGGGAGTCAATGATGATGTGCCAAGGTATGAATATCTTGGTGCGGTTCGGTCAATTTCCGGAGATCACAGTGGATGTCGTCTGGATGACCACATTCGGTTTCCAGCTGAATGGTCATGTGTTTGATACCGAAGTCGGTGGTGAGCCGGTCTTTGATTATTGGCAGCAGCTCTAGTGGGGTGTACTGCTGTTCGATCAGGACGTGGCTGGTGAGCATGATCAGCCGAGGTTCGACGGCCCAGATGTGAAGATCATGCACGTTCTTGACGCCCGGGATTCCTTCCATAGCAGCGGCGACCTGAGACGCGCTAATGCCGGGCGGTGTCGACTCCAGCAGGACGTCCATCGATTCCTTGAAGATGGGCCAGGCCCCTCGTAGGATGACTCCGACGATCAGTAAGCTCACGAGTGGATCCAGGACGGTCCATCCCGTCAGGAGTATCGCGCCACCACTCACAATGACTCCTAGCGAGACCCAGGCATCCCCCAACATGTGCCAGAACGCGCTCCGAATGTTCAGATCGTCTTTGGCCCCATGCTGGAGCAGCAAGGCGATTCCCAGATTGGCTACGAAACTGACAGCGGCCACCGCCATCACCCAGCCACCGTCGACAGGAACCGGTTGGAGGAGCCTCTTGGCGCTGATGAGTGCGATCCCAAGCGATGTGAGAAGCAGAATGAAGCTGTTCAAAAATGCCGCAATGATTCCGGCGCGGTGGTAGCCGAAGGTTCGACTCTCCGAGGCCGGGCGTGCGGTGAGAAGGTGGGCATAGAGTGCCAAGAAAAGTGACCCTTGATCGACGAGGTTGTGGCCCGCATCGCTCATGAGCCCGATACTGTTGAGGAGCCATCCGCCGACAAACTCGGCTGCAATGATCACGGCATTGATGACGAGAGCGAGGCGAAGCCGAGATCGAAGATGTGCGTATGAAGCGAGAGCCGTCATTGATGACAGTGTCGCATGGGCGACGCAATGCAGCAAGTCTTGTCAGGAGTTTAAATGGGTCTAGTCACTGTGAACGAGACGGTTTGGGTGGAAGACGCTCACTCAACACGGGATAGGTGGCCTGGTCCATTCCTGAATTGCCCGTCGAGAGATCCGTGGCAATGACTCGCACGGTAATGCCGTGGGGAGCCTCGCGGAACGGTGGCACAAAGAAGGGAGCTTCGAAGGTGCGGCTGCCTTCATCGTAGAACAGCTGTAACCGCTCGATGATTCGGTCATCAATCAACACCTCTCCATACAGACGAATCTTTCGTGAATCCCAATCTCCATGGGGACGGACAAAAGAACCGGACAGGGTTTTGACCGAAGCCCGCAGTTTTACATCGTCCTTGGCGATAAGGGCTTCCTGTGGCTTGGGTCGTTCGATTTGCACAAGATAGCCATAGAGGTGCAGGACGATGCCATCCTGAGTCAAATTCTGACCTGGTATTAACCAGAGTGTTGTAGTGGCTCGTTGTAGCGAGCTGGGATAGGCCAGCGGTCCTTCCGCTGAGATTTCCACTAATGTCGGTTTCTGGAGTTCCAATGTCGTCGTGAATGAGGCGGAAGGGCGGGTACTATAGATCGGGTCCTCCATCATATGGGGTGTTCGCATGATTTGATTCTGGTCCCCGGCCTCACCCTGTTGCAGGCCGGTGGCGAGGACCTGGCCGGTCCCGATGTCTGTAATGGTCACGCGTGCTCCACCGACTGCACTGCCCAGCACCATTCCTCCGTGGGCCACGATGCGGACCAACAGCGTGGTCGACTGTGGTCCATTGAGTGGCAACTCAGGGACTGTCTGACCGCTGGTTTGAGTGGTGAAGCAGGAAAGGTAGATGAGTGAGCAGAGCAATTTTGGAACGAGGGCAAGTCGCGTCATTTAACCTTGGTACCCGGATCGACTTCCTCCTGAATGGTCAGGAGTCCGCGCACTTCCGCATCTCCAGCGGCGAGTACCATGCCCTGCGACTCAATGCCCATGAGCTTCGCCGGCTTGAGATTGGCCACGATCACGATGGTTTTTCCCACGAGAGCGTCCGGCTCGTACTTCTTGCCGATGCCTGCGACGATCTGACGTTGTTCGGTGCCGATTGATACTTGGAGCTTGATGAGCTTCTCCGATTTCGGCACACGCTCAGCTGAGAGCACCTTCGCGGTCTTGAGCTGGACCCTCATAAAGTCGTCGATGGTGATCTGTGGCATTGCTGGAGGAGGCGGCGCAGTGGTTGGTGCCGGTGATATTGGACTTGGCTGTGAAGGCGCAGATGATTCAGTCACGGGTCGTACTCCTGGTTTTAAGTCGATGCGTGGGAACAGGCTTGGGCCTTTGTGAATAACAGTGCCGGGTTTGAGGCCACCCCATTCAAGTTTGTCTTTCAGTAAGGAGGTGGTGAAGTCAGTTGAGATGCCAAGCTGGTCGCAGATCAACTGAGCGCTTTTGGGAATCACCGGGAACGTGGCTAAGGTGAGGCAGCGGAGCGTCTCTGCCATGGTATAGAGGACGGTGCGAAGCTGGGTGGCATCGCGCTCGTTCTTTGCCAATGTCCATGGTGCGGTTTTATCCACATATTGATTGGCCAGTTGGACGACATGCCAGATGGCTTCTAGGGCGCGGTTGAACTCCAAGTGCTCGAGATGACGCGGCAAGGTCTCGTTTAAGAGCAATACGGAGGTCTGTTGCAGCTCTTGTTCTGCCGGTCCAATCGTCCCTGGAGCTGGTATGTGCCCGGCTTGTGTTCGTTCAATGAGGGTCAGTGTACGGCTCAAGAGATTCCCTAGACCGTTGGCAAGGTCACTATTGATGCGAGTAATCATCGCCGTCTGTGAAAAATCTCCATCCTGTCCGAATGGGACTTCTCTCAATAGGAAGTACCGAAACGCATCCGCACCGAATTCGTCGATCATCTTGTACGGATCGACGACGTTGCCACGGCTCTTGGACATCTTTTCGCCGTCCACCGTCCACCAGCCATGCGCGAAAATGGTTTCAGGCAACGGCAGATTCAGTGCCATCAACATGGTGGACCAGTAGACGGCATGTGTCGTGAGAATGTCTTTGCCGACCAGGTGGAGGTTTGCCGGCCAGAATCGGTTCCCTACCGGATTTTCTCGTGGCAGGTACTCCAGCGCAGACATGTAGTTGACCAGCGCATCAAACCACACGTAGGTGACATAGTCCTTATCGAAGGGGAGCTCGATCCCCCAAGAGAGCCGTGATTTCGGCCTGGAGATCGATAGATCACCGAGCTTCTGCGTTTGCAGGAAACCGAGGACTTCATTCCGGCGTGAGTCTGGCCTGATAAACGACGGGTGCGTTTTTATGTGGTCAAGCAATCGGTCCTGGTACTGGCCCATTCTGAAGAAGTAGTTGTGCTCGCTGAGTTGTTCCACGGGACGTTTACAGTCTGGACAGAGGCCGTTCTCGACGTCTTTCTCGGTCCAAAACCGTTCGTCGAACGTACAGTACCAGCCGGTGTACGAATCTTTGTAAATCAGATTCTTATCGTAGAGTTGCTGGAGGTATCCCTGGACAATAGATTTGTGCTGGATATCCGTCGTTCGGATAAAGGCGTTGTTCGAGATATTCAGCTTCTTCCAGAGCTGCTGAAACTGAGGCGCAAGTTTGTCACAGTGGGTTTGTGGCGCGATACCGGCCTTGGTTGCTGCTTGCTGCACTTTCTGACCATGTTCATCGAGGCCGGTGAGAAAGAAGACCTCGCGCCCACGGAGACGCCAGTAGCGTGCAAGCACATCAGCGGCGATCGTGGTGTAGGCGTGGCCGATATGCGGAACGTCGTTGACGTAGTAAATCGGGGTAGTGATGTAAAAGGTGTTATCTTCTGCCACGATGAAGGCAAGATATCAGGTTGACGGTTGGTATTGCTAGGTTGCGGCTGTGGCAGGAACGAGTCCGAGGGCCTCGCGAAGTTGAAATAGAATCGTTTCCAGAGCCATCTGCATATTGAGGTGTCTGGTGGCCTGCTGCTCGAGGCGCTCGATTTCACGCAGCAGATTCAGCAGGGCATCAACATCCGCCCGTTGGG
>CAZOHW010000117.1:0-10993 GCA_964579525.1 uncultured Nitrospira sp.
AGGGAGGTCAGTCGGAAGCGTGAAAGCTGGAAACTCAGTCTGAATCGCTGACGCTTCCATGTCGGATCAATTTTAAGAATTCCAGACGAGTCTGCGATTGGCTGCGAAACGCCCCCAACATGGAGCTTGTCACCGCAACTGTGTTTTGTTTTTCGACTCCGCGCATCATCATGCAGAGATGCCGCGCTTCGACCACCACACCGACGCCATGCGCATTCAACTTCGTGCTCAGCGTTTCGGCGATTTGAACCGTCAATCGTTCCTGTACTTGCAGCCGACGGGCGAATGTATCGACGATCCGTGGAATCTTACTGAGACCGACAACTTTTTTGTTGGGTAGGTACCCGACGTGGACTCTGCCGAAAAACGGGAGCAGGTGGTGCTCACACATGCTGAAAAAATCGAGGTCTTTGACGATGACCATCTCATCATATTCAATCGGAAACAACGCACCGTTCAGCAGGTGGTCAATGTCCCGCTGATACCCCTGCGTCATAAAAGCTAAGGCTTTGGCTACCCGCTCCGGTGTCTTGAGTAGTCCATTGCGGCCAGGTTTTTCGCCAAGAGCAAGGAGCATCTCCGTAACCAACGATTGGAGAACCGGCAAATCCAGAGCCTTCCCACTTCCATTGGTATCCTCTACCGCTGCCTGTTTTTTTTCTTTCTTCCGTTGCGCCCCCACGGTGTTTCCCTCTCAGTTATGTCCTGCCTGCGTATTCGAAATAGTTGTCTCTCGTTTCAATAACCCCAACCTTTTGTAGACTACCAGCAGGCAATCCTGGTTCTAAGATGTCCCAGATCACTCTAACGAGATTCTCACCGGTCGTTGTCAACATGGCGAATGCCGGATCGCCGTTAAGATCACGATGATCAAACCGCTCGATTACCCGTTTGTTGACCAACTGGTCGAGGCAATCTCGGTCGTCCTCCGCTTGTGCCATTCCGCTCGTGGTCGTGACCAGGACGATGTAGTTATGTCCATGGCCGTTGGGATTATTGCACTTCCCGAACGCAGCCCAATTCTCATCGGGTGAGAGCTGTTCAGTATGGAGCCTGTGGGCGGCGCAAAACCGATAGCGCCTCGTTACATGGACTTGAGTCATACGATCTTGTATCTGTTACAGATGATAAAAAAACAGCAAGGACCGCTCGGGGCCCCCGAGCGGTCCTTGCCTAAAGGTCTATGGCCGACATTCCAACCGATCCAGCGAGACTCTTATGCACTAAATGAGCTGCCACAGCCACATGTCGTCTTCGCCTGAGGATTCTTGATTGAAAACCCTGATCCCTGCACGCTGTCCACATAATCGACTTCCGCACCTTGGAGCAAGGGAGCACTCTGAGAGTCCATGATGAGCTTCACATCGCCTTTTTCGATGACCGTATCATCTTCAGCCATCTTGGATTCAAAGGCCATCCCGTACTGATAGCCATGGCATCCACCCCCCCGGACGTATACACGCAACCCGACCACGTCCTTCTCTTCTGCCATCAATTCCTTGATCTTCTGTTCCGCCACGGACGTAATAGTAACCATCGTTATCCTCCTCTATAGATCGATCAGCCCGCACCAACGGGCTAGAATGTTAGTCTAACACCTCTCTTCTGAATATCAACCCCACGCCTCCGTCGTCGCGGTTGTTGGGTTCTCCCATTTGGCCTCCGGCACCCGCACCACAACATCGCCTAAGACACGCGCTTGACAGGCCAGGCGATGCCATGGCTCCGTCAACGCCTCCCGATCCAACAGATCTTGCTCGTCGAAATCAATCTCCGAAAGATGCTCATTCCCCATCTGCACTTCCACACGGCAGGTCGTGCAGGACGCATTCCCTCCACAGTCATGATTCAATCGAAACCCTAATTCTTTTGCGGCATCAAGAAGCGAAATGTTCTCCTCCACGTCTCCGCTTCTCCCATTCGAATGTAGGAAGGTAACTCGCGGCATGACGTCTCCTACGAATGATTACCGGTGCCGACTGGTGCTTCCTGATATGGACAGCGCTGCAGTCGAATATGATCCTCGTATTCGTGACGGAACAATTTCAAGCTGCTCTGCACTAAAACCGATGCACCGGTGACGAGGGTACAGTATCCAGTCCCTTTGACAAATCCACAGAGCTGCAACATGCTGTCGAGGTCCTTTTGTGTGCCCTGCCCCGATTCAATCTTGGCCATCAGCACGGCGAGGTTGTTCGTTCCCATGCGACAGGGGGGACACTGCCCGCAACTCTCGTTCTTGAAAAAATTGGAAAAGTGCAGGGTCTTGGCCACCATGCAGGTGGCATCGTCGACGACGATCACACCGGCCGATCCTAACCCCGTGCCGGCTTTCTTCAATGAATCGAAATCCATGGGCAGATCGAGGTGATCCCCCGTGACCATGGAAAACGCCGGACCACCAGGAAACACTGCCTTAATCTTACGACCGTTGGGCACTCCGCCCCCACACTGTTCGATCAGGTCTCGGATTGTCACACCCATCGGCATCTCGTAGACCCCTGGACGATTGATCGCCCCACTCAGCGAGAACATCATGGTACCAGGGCATTTTTCAGTGCCAATTTGCGTGAACCACCCGGCGCCTTTGGAAAGGATCCGTGGGATGTTGCACAATGTCTCAACATTGTTTACGAGAGTCGGCTTGCCATAGAGGCCAAAATCCGTCGGATAGAACGGCGGTTTCTGTCGTGGCATGGCCGGACGACCCTGCATTGACTCGAGCATCGCCGTTTCTTCACCGGCTACGTAACTCCCATGGCCTTCAAACACTTCCAATTCGATATCGATACCACTTCCGAGCACATTCTTCCCAAGGAAGCCCCGTTCTTTGGCCTGAGCCAGGGCTTTCTTCAGATTCTGTTGTTCTTCATGGTACTCGTGGTTTACATAGATGAAAGACGCTTTCGCATGAACCGTATAGGACGCGATCAAACAGCCCTCAATCAACTGGTGCGGTAGCGTCTTCAACAGGTGCCGGTCTTTAAATGTGCCTGGCTCATGTTCGCCGGCGTTGCAGACAAAATAGTGCTCTTTCACCCGGTGGTTAAGAACCTTATCCCATTTGATTCCTGTGGGAAACCCGGCTCCCCCTCGCCCCCGCAGACCGGACTTCTTCAATTCATCAATGACTTGGGTCGATTTTAGTTCCTTGACACAACGCCTCCAGGCTTCATAACCACCGATCTTGAGATACCCCTCGATCTCCCAAGGAGCACCATCAGTCTGTTGAACTAGGCGTGGTCCTACCACCGTAGACATACCTATACCCTTCTCCATCAGTAACGTGAAAGACGTACTATACGGCTCAACCCCTTCATCCGTCAAGGCAACGGAGCCTAAATAGGCCTGGATCTCAATTAGTTAGCCTAGGGGACCTACTCACGGGCTGGGTAAAGAGGGGCAAGGGGGCAAACAAAAGTGGATGCATTCGCCGGTGGGCTGAGCCCACCGGCGAATGGAATGAGCCCTTATCTAAAATGGCTGCCAGCTCCCATGAAGAACAGCATGGGAATCGACAGCATGAAATTCACACGCGAGGCCAGCAAGGCAGTTCGCCCCCATTGGGCCATTTCCGGCGGAGCTGGAGTCCCCTGCGCTGCTGCGGTCACGGCGGCAATAATCTTCTTTTGATTCGGCCAAATAATCCCGTGAACATTGCCCATCATGATGATGCCAAGCAGCCCACCGATCGCCAAGGCAACGGCTCCGGTTCCACCCTTGTGATACATGTGACCGTACAACAACACTCCGGCGAGCACAGTCACAGTGGCACCGTGCCTGAACCAGTTAAGGGCAGCCGGCATCAGTTTCGGGATCACGATGTTCTTGGTTGGGCCATCGAGGCTCTTCAAGAAAGCGGCATTGATCAGGTTAAAGAAATACAACAGCCCGATCCACGTGATGCCCGCCAAGAAGTGCACCCAGCGGAGAATGAGCTGACCCCAATCCGCTTCCCCCGCGCCGATGCCGGTTAACCCTAAATATATGACTATCAACACGACGGCGAGCGCGAATCCCGCGCCCATCGTCTGCATTGGATCTTCAAGAAATTTCATTGTTTTCCTCTCCTCTGAACGGTTAACTATCTAGTAGGCTGCGAAAAAACTCATGTTGACCTCTGTAGACGCCATGGATATCGACGTGTGACACAAGGCAGAACCATCTCCAGGATGCGCAAAAATGCTGTCCAGCAAGGCCGCAACGAGCGAAGAGGCAATCGTACTTGTTCCGTACGTTGAGCCTCTGAGCGAGGCGGGAACGCCGCTGGCGGTCTTTTTCCACATCCTGCTAGACGATGTCTGTACTGCAGCGTTTCTCCGATTGTCAAGCAGGCCGCGGAAGGTCATCGGTCGCTGGTCAAAGGCAAAGAAGTAGAATCAGCGTTTTTCTTATGCCCGAGGACTGTTGACGAGTGACCACCCTAGACCATGAGTCGATCGACGGTGTCGCAGAGTTCCCGCACCGCGCTGGCCGACGTTTCTAACGCCGATCGTTCATCACTGGTTAGATCGTATTCCACTATTTGCTCTGCCCCAGTGCGCCCGAGCTTCACGGGTACCCCGACGATGACATTCTTCAGCCCATACTCGCCCTCACACAGCACCGCACAGGGCATGACTCGCTTTTCATCTTTGTGGATCGCTTCCACCATCGCCACGGCTGAGGCAGAAGGTGCATAGAAAGCACTCCCTGTTTTCAAGAGGCCCACGATTTCGGCTCCGCCGTCCCTCGTGCGTTTGACAATCGCGTCCAACTTCTCCTTCGGCATGAGCTCAGACACCGGTTTCCCTCTCACCGTGGTATAGCGAGGGAGCGGCACCATGGTGTCGCCGTGTCCGCCCAGAACCATGGCCTGTACATCCGTTGCCGGTACATTTAATTCGGCAGCAATGAAGGTGCGCATTCTCGCCGAGTCCAACACGCCGGCCATCCCAATGATTCTCGATTTGGGAAGACCGGTGACAGACCGCGCCACATGCACCATGGCATCCAATGGATTGGTGACGAGAATCAGGATGATGTTTGGAGAGTGGGAGACTAATTCCGTGGCGACGGATTTCACGATCTTCGCATTCGTCGCCAACAACTCATCTCGACTCATTCCTGGTTTTCGCGGAATGCCGGACGTGATCACAGCGACCGACGACCCGGCGGTTAGTGCATAATCGCCGGTGCCGACCACCTGCGTGCTATACCCACAGACCGGTCCTGCTTGTGCAATATCGAGTGCCTTGCCCTGCGCAACCCCTTCGGCAATATCGATCAGCACCACGTCATAGAGATTCTTCTCGGCTAAGCGCTGCGCCGTAGTCCCTCCGACATTCCCTGCACCGACTACCGTAATTTTCGGTCGTTTCATCATCTCACCTCGTGAAACGTGAAAAGTAAAACGTGAAAAGTGAAGCGCCCTTTCTGCTTACGCTTCACCCCTAACCTTTCACGTATGTTCGTGTTCCGTCCAGCCTGCAACTTTGAAGTTCATCGTACAGACGAAATTCTCGCCGTCGTAGAAATTGATCTTTATCTTTTTTTTCCCAAATGTTCGCGCCAGGAAATCCTCCGGATTGTCGACGAGCTCCTGAAAACCACCGGCAGGATATTCTGCCAGGTCATGAAAGACCACGATCATCCCTTCCTTGACTTCCTGCAGCACCTTGACCCGGCAACGAGGATAGACTTCCCAGAATTTGGCATCGATCATGTCCTTGGTCGGCTCCGGGCGTTCTTCACCGGGTTTCAGGATCTGTCCGAACTTCGCCAATCGACGGACATAGGGATACTGATGTCCTGTAAAGAGTTTATACAGCCATGCAGGGATCGTCGGTTTTCCCATCGAGTTCATCATGATCGTGAGTGCCTACGCGGTTAATTGCCTATAAATTCTCGGCAACATCGTCGGCAGTGTTTCGACGCGGTCGATGACGCAGTACTGGGTGTGAGCGTACATGCGACTGAGATACTGCTCGGCCTCCCGATCAATCGTGACACAAAACGTCTCGACGCCTCGTTGTCTGGCTTCACGGAGGGCGGTCTTCGTATCTTCCAAGGAATAGTCGTCCTTGTAGTGATCGTCCAGAGGCCGTCCGTCACTCAGTAGCATGAGGAGACGGTGCTTCACCTCACGGGTCCGCAGCTTAGCGGTCGCATGGCGGATTGCAGCTCCGTCACGGTTCTGATGACGTGGGGCGAGACCACCCAGCCGATAAGCGGTCGATGGACCGAGCCGCTCGTCAAAATCTTTGATCGTCAGAAAGTCGACCTGAGCTCGCCCTCGGCTGGAATAGGCATAAAGCCCGTACTGATCGCCGACGGCGTCCAGCGCCTCACAGAGCAACACGAGGCCTGCCTTCTCGATGTCGATCACCCGTCGCCCGTCTCCTAGCTCTCGACTGGTGGACCCACTCATATCAACCAGGAAGGCGACCGCGACATTTCGCTCTTTTTTTTCCCGCCTGATATACAACCGATCGCTGCCTTCCATCCCCGCCCGCTGTTCTCCCCTTCGCCGCACAACGGCATCGAGATCCACTTCCTCTCCATCAGGTTGCCCTGCGACCCGTCTGAACGCCGGCGGGCGCAAGCCCTCAAAAAACCGACGAAGCGACTGAATGGTACTCTGCTGCGCGGCCAAGGTCTCCGTGACGAACTCATCTGATCCGAAATCCGCAGGCTGCTCGATTACAGAACACCATTTCATCCGATAGTCATCAATCCGATAGTCCCATTCAGGATAGTGGATGGCTCGCCCTTCATCAGCTGACTGGGGGACCGATTGTCCATCGGCCTCAAGGGTCAGGCATTCTTCTATGACTGACAGGAATAAACGTCCCTCACTCGCCACTTCCCTCTCATTTGGTGCGTGCTCATCTTTCTGAACGTTCCGAGTCACCATGCTGTTTGGCTGGGCCGGCTGTTGGTCCTTCTCTTCCAACGATTCCTGATTCCAGGAGATACACTCCGGGTTCATGGAACCACGATAACCTACCTCGGTGACTGCGCGATAGTCGTCGCGAGGCTGGTCCGGTTGTATCTGTCCTGCTTCCTGTTCCTTTGCCTCTTCCTGCCGCTCTGCCACGATCATCTCACCACGAATAGCCAGCAGTTCTTCCAGTCTGACATACACCTC
Organism: uncultured Nitrospira sp.; assembly: GCA_964579525.1. GTDB lineage: Bacteria > Nitrospirota > Nitrospiria > Nitrospirales > Nitrospiraceae > Nitrospira_D. The sequence goes on from CAZOHW010000117.1 coordinate 7,130, forward strand.
ATCCACTACACGAACCGTGTGTTCGGCCGTGGCTGTCGTCTTTAGTACGGACTGACTCGTGTTCCAGAGAATCGACACTTCCTCTCTGACAGCCTTGGGAACTGCGGAGTCTTGGGTTTCACCCGTTGAGAGCCGCAGCAGGCAATCAACGATCAATTCTTTGGGTGTCACACCCTGTGCCGGGTTTCGCGGGCCGATGGACTCAGCAGCCAATCGCGCAAGATCAGTTCGAAGGCCAGGGTATTCGGCCTGCAGCAGGAATTCGACTCGCGCATCTTCGAGCACGATCCAGAGATCACGCACGAGTGCTGGGTTCGAGTAGAGTTGAAACAGCGCCGCCAGGGTATCCGGTCTCACTTGCGGTGATCGACCATATCGCTGTTGTACGGTTTCAATCAGATCGGAGAGCACATCAAGCCGAAGGCGATAGGTCCCGAACTCCACGTGTCCAGCTTCATGGGCTGCCATCACCAGATAGAGACGCTCGTTCTCCGCAGCCGTCGGATACCGACGGAGCAGCGCCGGCAGGGCAATGGACCGTCCGTCCGAACTGACCGTCGCACGGGCACGGGAGGTCACAGAATCAGGAAGGGCCGTCACGGTCACGTCGGTTCCACAGAGTCCCTGAACAAACAGCTTCAGCCGTCGAGCGACTTGACGAAACGGCACACCGCTCAAGGCCTCCTCAACTGAAGCGAGCGCCTTCCGAGACTCTGCCGCGAAGTAGGCCTGGGCCCCTTCTGGACTGTACGCCAAGACGTCCATGCCGGCTCCAAACCACTTCTCAAACTTTGAGAGGGACTCGGGGTCAGGTCCGATCAGTCGAACCAGTTCAGAAGCTCGACGGAGGTACTCAAGGGCCGCTCCGGCATGTTTCTCAGCAAGCAACGACCCATACTGCAGCACCCTGATTTGCCACTCTGTCGAAGGCAATGTACGCAAGATCTCAGGAGATTCTGTCAGCCATGTCAGACCAGGCTCTGGCGACTGCTCAGCTAACAGGAGACACAGGGATACCACCTTGGCCCGAATCTCTAGGGTCTCAATGTTTCCCAGAATCCCTGGGCTTGTTCTGAGAAATTCCATCGTCGCCACATAATCTGGCTTCCCCAGACTGTTGGGGATGATCAATTTCATGCCCAATGTCGCCCAATCTCTTACACTATCCAAGAGCAACACGCGAACGAGCTTGGGGATCTGTCGGATGAATTCAAGCCCCACGACCACGTTGCTCTGAGTGAGCTCGATGCCAACGTCCAACCACGATCGCAATTCCTGGAGGGGAACTTCCGACAAGATTTGGGGTGCATATCGAATATATTCGAGGGCCGCATTGGCATCTTGTTCCGCGATGTCCAAGCCGATTGTCAACACGTCCGTACGTGCCTCAGCCTGTTCGATCATGCTGAGGATCATGGGGCTCTCCTTAAAATACTTGAGCGCACAGGCCCCTGACGACTCAGCCAGCACCACCGCAAGATCAAGCCACAATAGAATATGTGAGAGTCCGGCGCGACGATCAAGCTCTGGGAGTGCTTCGATCGCAGCTCTGGCCACTTTTTCCGACAATGCCTCAAGTTCGTCTAACAGGACGAGTACCCGAGCATCCGGATCGGCTGTCCCTGCAGTTTCAAGAAGCCGCGCGAAGAGGGTCTCTGCATTTGCAGCCCCCAATTCGGCAGACAGTCGTTGTAAGAATATGTGTCGCTTCGAAACATCCATCATGATCAATGACCTGAACCTGCCGAAGGGGTGGATTGTAAAGCAGCGAATTTCCCTTGTAAACTAGCTACTCCTGGCTATCACCTCACACACAGGAGCAGGGCAATGGCTGACCCGTCTCAGGAGAGTCTCGATAAAATGTGGAAGTTCACGAAGGGTTTTGCCGAGAAAAGCGGGACGGCGATGCACCCCAACCCTGCGGTGACTGAAGCGGTCGTCAAAGGGCTTGCCGCGCATGTGGATGAGTTAGGGAAACCGCTCTGCCCATGTAATTTCTACAAAGATAAGGCGGCGGAAGCTAAGCTTCGGCGGTGGATCTGTGCCTGCGACGAAATGCAAATGTACAAATACTGTCATTGCCTCTTGTTCGTTCGCGAAGACGGAATGCCGATCACCGAATATTTGCCTGAAGGCCATGAGGGTCGCGAAGTGTATGGGGTTGTTACAGATCCAACCCCTGACAGGGGCCGTGCCCTCAAACATAAGGCCGTCCTGTCAGCCACCGGTGAGAACCCCACGGAAGGACCGGGTTCAGCGACATGACCATGGGATGTGTGTTATTCCGAGGCTGGTGCGCGGTTCTGTTCTGTGTCGGTCTCACCTGTGTTGGCTCGGCTCACGCAGGAGAACCCGTACCCTCAAGTCCTCCGGTCCTGAATGAAAAAGATCTCTTTCCCTACAAACCCAAAGGCCAGGCGACTGCCACGGGACAGGTCTTTCTGAGCTTGCCGTCCGGCAAGGCGATGACCCAAGCCGGTGTCTCGGTGCACCTGATTCCGGCAGTCCCGTACACGCGGTATTGGTTCGATCGAAACGTGCGAGTCAACACCTGTCCCCCAAAAGAAGAGGCTTCGGCCACAGAACTTCCAGCGCCTGTGGTTTCACCGGCTGAATGTGCCCGTGCCGCCATGGCCCGACTTCTGGCAGAGAAACGGCTCGTTCCCTATCTCCGTACCACCCGAGCAAACCCGACCGGCCACTTCTGGTTTACGAAGGTCCCCGCCGGTCGTTATTATCTTGTCAGCCTTCTCGAGGGAGGCAGCGGGTCTCACCAAGAAGAGCGAGCCGTGGGAATGGCTTGGTCGACTCTGGATCTTGACTCAGGCGAAAAAGCCACGAATCTGGTCGTCACCGACTGTAAGAGTAACCTGTGTTGACCCGTCATTGCTTGCTGGAGCTCGCCCGAATGACTCAGCCGTGAAAAATAGGGAGGACCGTGCGAATTCTCTTAGTTGAAGACGATGTCGACCTCGCCCAATTCATCCGGAAAGGATTGAAGGAAGAACACTATGTGGTCGACGCTGCGACTGATGGGGAGGAAGGGTTGGTGTTGGCGCTAGACAATCCGTACGATCTGTTGATCCTCGACATCATGCTGCCGAAGCTTGATGGCCTCACGCTCTGCCGCCGTGTTCGAGACAAAGGGATCACGACTCCCGTGTTATTGTTGACCGCACGAAACACCGTGGAGGCCAAGGTGTCGGGTTTTGATGTCGGCGCAGATCAATTCCTGTCGAAACCGTTTGCTTTCGCGGAACTTTTGGCCCGGATCAGGGCGCTGTTGCGCCGCGGGAGCTCCCAACCACTCGCTCACCTTCAGGTGGCCGATTTGAGATTAGACCCAGCTTCTCACCGTGTCTGGCGTGGGGACCAAGAAATTGCCCTCACGAATAAGGAGTACGCTCTGTTGGAGTTTTTGTTGCGAAACAAGAATCGCGTGCTTACGCGGACGGCGATCATCGAACATGTGTGGGATATCAGCTATGATCCTATGACGAACATCGTCGACGCCCACATTCGCGCGCTCCGTGCGAAGATCGACCGAGATTTTTCACCCCACTTGATCGCCACGGTCCGCGGCGCCGGGTATATGCTCGAGGAGCCGGACCGACCGGCATGAAATCCTTACGTGATCTGATCAGCTGGTCTGCCTTCATTTTGATGGCCGGACTGCTCGTATTTTCCGGTCTTGTGTATGTGGCCAGCGAGCTTCTGCTCCAGCGTTTTGTGGATGGACGCCTGCTTGTATTGGCCGAAACCCTCGCGGAATTCGTGGAGCGGCAACCCACCCTCTTCAAAACCAGTGGGAAGGACGGTGCCCCGACCAATGAGTTGACTCAGAGCGCGACAGAACCACATGTC
>CAZOHW010000118.1:0-10983 GCA_964579525.1 uncultured Nitrospira sp.
CCTCTGAAGCCTTCTCTTCTCGCAAAATCGTCACGGTATCCTCTTGAGCCTCCCGCGTATGAATAATTATGGGGAGCTTGAGTTCTCGCGCCAGCTGGATTTGCTCACGAAACCGCTCGCGCTGTTCTTTGGGCGAAGAGTGGTTGTAATGGTAGTCTAACCCAATCTCACCATAGGCCAGAACTTTCTTGTTACAGGCCAGCTGGCGGAACTCATCATACCAACTGTCGCCGATATGTTTGACCTCGTGCGGATGGACACCGATTGAGGCGTAGACGAAGGGAAATTGCTCAGCAAGCGTCACGGCCGCATGGCTGGTGGCCAGATCGCAGCCGATGGTGAGGAATGCTTCGACGCCAGCGTCCCGTGCGCGGGCGATTGTGGCTTCCCGGTCGTCATTATAGCGTGGGTCATCGAGATGGGTATGGGTATCGATCAACATGTGAGCATCCTGATATCGAGACTGCTACCTCTTTGTGAAGGAATCAGAGAGAAACTCGGTCAGGAGACCGGTTTGGGGGTGATTGCAGCCGCAAGCTCGTGCAGCAAATGTTCCGTTTCGTCCCAGCCCAGGCAAGCATCGGTAATGGAGACGCCATGCAGGAGGGCCATCCCTTCTTTCCAGGCTTGTTTACCGGGGTAGAGATTGCTTTCGAGCATCAATCCCATAATCGTGTTGCGACCTTCGCGAAATTGCCGCAAGACTTCATTGGCGACCACGCCTTGGCGGGTATGATCTTTTTTGGAGTTATCATGGGAGCAATCAATCATAATGGGGCGGGCGATGCTTTCTCCTGCGACAGCGGCCTCTGCTTTGACGACATGTTCTACCTCGTAGTTCGTTTTCCCACCTCCACCACGGAGGACAATATGACGATCAGGGTTTCCCATGGTTCGGATGATTGCCGTTTGACCGTCGGTGTTGATGCCGACAAAGTGGTGTGGGGTTCTGGCAGAAATCATGGCATTGACGGCCACCTGCAAGCTACCTTCCGTCCCATTCTTGAAACCGACCGGCATGGATACGCCGCTCGCCATTTCACGATGAGTCTGGCTTTCCGTGGTACGGGCTCCGATCGCCGCCCAACTGATGAGATCAGCAATGTACTGCGGGCTAATCGGATCCAACAGTTCTGTTCCGCAAGGAAGGCCCATTTGATTGATCTTAAGGAGAAGGGCTCTTGCTAACTCGACTCCCGTCGCGATGTCACAGGTTCCATCGAGATGCGGGTCGTTGATCAGACCTTTCCATCCCACGGTGGTCCGAGGTTTTTCAAAGTATGTTCTCATCACGATCAGGAAGCGGTCGCGCAAGGCATCGGCAACGGGCTTGAGTTTGGTGGCATATTCATAGGCGGCATCGGGGTCATGGATGGAACACGGACCGATGATGACCAGAAGCCTGTCGCGGTCTTCTCCATGAAGAATGCGGCGAATCGCTTCTCTGGTTTCGACGACCAGCGCCGCGGCCTGATCGGTAATCGGCAGTTTGGTTTTGATGGCGCGTGGGGATGGCAGTGCCTTGATTTCTATAACGTGCTGATTGTCGATCGGCCTATTCATGATCCGCCACGCTACCTTGGTTGAGTTCTCATGGGACTCTACTCTATAAGGGGTAGGAATCTAACGAATAATAGCAGAAAAGTCCATATAGGCTAACTATGCGGCTGAATTAGGATAATTGGTGGCGGCGCGAGGAGTTCTTGCAATTTTCATGACGGCTTCCTATTCTTATGGGTAATGCGTTCAATGATCGATAAAGCCAAGACTCTCTCCTCGTTACTCCATCTTGGAGTCGCGGTAGGGATGATCTGTATTCTCCTGGGGCTGGCGCCGTTCGCCGTGGCCCAGGATGTCCACCATGAGTTGGCCGCGGCCGATTCGGATGGTCACGAGCATTCAGACACCGACATCTGTCAGTGGGTCCAGCACCATACAGCCGGCTCAGTCGATTGTGACAGGCCCAAGCTCGCTCTGTGCGAATTAGTCCGGCAACAAGAACTTTCCGCCGAACCCATTCTGTTATCAGCTGCTCCCTCGCTAGTCGGTCCTTCCAGGGCTCCGCCTCGTCTCTAACCGTCACACAGCACGATCGGGATCGGTAGTAGGCCGTGTCGATGGCTACGGCTCATTCTCCGATCTTCTTCATCGCCAAAGCCTTGTGAAGGGGAGGGGCATCATGTATCCAGTCGTGAGATGTGTCTTGTGCACAGGACTTATGTTGTCCGCTATGGGAACGTGGACCGATTCTTCAATCGTTCATGCCGAAGAGGACAATGAAACCAGATCGATCCAAGGAGTGGTGCAAAACCAAGATCATCGCCGAGTGCCGCAGGCGCTCATTGAAGTGAGAAGTCAGGACGGCGATATCGTATCATCCGGTGTCTCGAACGATGCTGGTGAATTCAAGCTGTCCGTTCCAGAAGGCGGGACGTATTCCGTCAGTGCGTTGCAGGAGACCTATCGGAGCGAATATGTCGTGCTCACCTTGGGCGAGGAGCTACCGAAGCCTGTGACGCTCACCCTTTCGAAGACGAAGGAAGTCGCGCTGGAGGTGGTATCGCCACTGCCTCCTATCCAGACGAAAGCGTCAAGCGAAACCTACTCACTCAGCCGGAAAGAAATCGACGTCCTTCCGCGCGGGAATAACGTCAATCTGGAAGACGTATTGCTCACGATCCCGAGTGCCGCGTATGGGTCGTTAAAACAAGTCCACATCCGTCAGGACCATGCCAATCTGCAGTTTCGAATCGATGGCGTTCCCATTCCGGAAACGGTGTCATCAACATTTTCCGATGTCATCACACCTCGGGCTTGGGAGCGGGCCGATATCGTGCTGGGGGGGATGGAAGCCAACGTCGGAAATAAAACGGCGGCGCTTCTGGATATTACAACGAAGAGCGGGACGAAGCCGGGATTTGGGTCGGTTCAAATGTTCGGCGGGTCCAATCAGACGATCACTCCGTCCTTTGAATATGGGGGGACGGTCGGTCAAAAATTCCGCTACTACTTCCTGAATAGCCATACCGCGACGAATCGGGGCATCGAACCGCCGACTTTAGGACATTCCATTTTTCACGGGCAGAGTGAGCGCAATCAGACGATGTTCCGCGGTGATTATCAGCACGACAACAACAATAACTTTACGCTGTTGTACTTGAACTCTCACGCGAAATATCAGATTCCGACTCTCCCTGGTCAAACGGCGAATCCGACGATTCTCGGATTGTTGCCTGGAGGGTTTACACCGGTGCCATCGGAGATGGTGGATGAGAATCAGAAGGAGAACAATCAATACGGCCATCTGGTGTGGAGGCACGACATCAACAGCCGGAATTTTTTCAGTCTCGCTGGGTATTTCCGCCAAACAAGAGCCACGTTCAGGACAGACCCGTTCAATGTTTTGGCCTATGTGCCGGACGAAACCGAACCTTTTTCCGCCGGCAGTCAGGATCGTACCGGCTACTCTGGCGGCACGCGGTTCGATTACACATTTATTCATAGCAAGGAACATTTAATCAAGGCAGGCTTCCAGATTGATAGGACTCAAGCGATCAATAAAACGCGACTGTTTACCTTTCTTGATGATGGAGTAGGGAATCCGACAGGGAGTGTGATCAACCTTAATGCCGACAATCGATTGATCGGCTGGCGCCAGGAGTTTTGGATTCAGGATCAATGGACTCCAAACGAACACTGGACTTTCAACGTCGGGGTTCGAGGCGATGCTGTGCAGTACCAACGTCACGAAGGCCAAGTGAGCCCGCGCCTCGGCGTCACCTACCGATATAACCCAGCCCATGCCTTCCACGCGTTCTATGGTCGACTGTTTACTCCGCCCAATCTGGAGGCGATTTCCTTTGCCAAGTTGAACACGGCTGGTACGAAGGCGGCTCCCGACGATACAACCAATAACCAGCCACGAGCTGAACGGGCCCATTACTTCCAAATCGGCAGCACCCATGCCATAACCGATTGGGCAACCCTGCAGCTGACCGGTTATTACAAGCTGGCCAATTATCTCTCGGATGCTGGTCAGTTCGGGACCACGCCGTTGTTAAACTATTTTGCCTTTCAACGGGGCTGGAGTCGTGGCGCTGATGCGGCACTCAAGGTGTGGTTCATGGAGAATCTCACGGGACGTGGAAATATCGCGTGGGGGCAGTGCAAAGGGTATGGCTTGCAATCCGGCCATTTTTTGTTGGACGCCAAAGAGATTGCCGACATCAACACATCGAGCGGAATCCATTGTGATCATCAACAGACGCTGACGGCTTCCGGAGTGCTGAGTTACCAACTCCTTGAACGAACGACCTTCACGGGGCAGGTACTGTTCGCATCCGGGCTGCGGACGGCGGCAGAAGGCGCAAAGACCAACTCGACGCATAGTCCGTCCTACACGATCTATAACTTTTCGATCAGTCATGTCATTCCGTTGCCCTGGCATGACCAGAAATTGCTCTTAGGATTCGATATCGTGAATGTCCTGGATCAGAAGTATTTCATCAACCAAGGGGAAGGCAGTATCGGTCTTGGGGTATCCCATGCCGGCATGCCACGATCCTTTTTCTTTCGTGGGCAACTGTTCTTTTGATATTAGGTAATGATAGAGAGGGAGTAACAATAATGTGGTGTGACGTCGACAAACGGATTGTATGGAGCATGGTACTGGGCATGGTGCTTGTCCCTATTGCTGCATTCGCAGCGGTAGGTGATGACGCGACACATGAGAGTGACCATGAGGAGGATGTCCTCGAGTTGCCGGAGGTCCATGTTCATGGACTGTCGCTTAATAAAGATCAGCAATTAGGTCCTGTGGCTAAATCGACACCCTGGCCACATATTCCCGCGTCACTCACCGGCCAAGAACTCGATGATTGGATGAAGGCCCGCCTGTTGGTGTCCAAGCAGGCGAAGGTGACGGTGGTGGTCTTAGAACCGTGCAAACATCGTGAACTGACGTCTGCCGGAGTCACTGCGCTCGGCAAATGGACGTTCGCCCCTCAAATGGAAGGGGACGATCCGGTCGATGGTGAGCTGACAGTCCGCATTCATTTCCGTACGCGGTAAGATAAAAAAGGGGCACTGGTCATTAGTCAAAGATTATTGGACAGGGGTAAGCAAAATCCTGATAATGTGTCCTCCAATGATTTGAGCCTCATAATTGACCATGACCTGGGACGAGTCCCTTTTCTTAGCGATCAACGGCTTGGCCGGCCAATGGGCGGCTGCCGATCACTTTTTCCTTCAAATTGGACATCGCAGCATGCTCTATCTACCCGGAGCCTGTGCCATTGCCTATTGGATTTGGAGTAACAGGCGAGAGGCATTGTTAGGAGGCCCGGTCCTGGGAGCGGCAGTTGGACTGGCTGACTTTTTGGGTGGACAGTTCAAATGGATTTTTGAACGGGTCCGACCCTGCCGAGCGATTGTCGAAGCTGTGAAGATCGAGCCGAACGGTTGTGGTGCACTCTTCAGTTTTCCATCGAATCATGCGGCCAACACCGCAGCCATTGCCTCATTCTTACAGGTCCTTTATCCCAAGTCTGGTTGGATCACCTGGCCGGTTGTGGCACTCATCGGATTTGCCCGGGTGTATGTGGGGGCTCATTATGCCACCGATGTATTTGGTGGGTGGGTCCTTGGAGGAATGCTGGGTGGAGGGGCTGCTTGGGCACTTCTTCAATGGCCACGGTTTCGGGAGAAGTTCACGCCGGTTGTGAGGTCTGTTGAAGAAGCGGATGTGCGGTCGTAAAGAGTAGAAGGGTGTGGTTTACTGCTCAACTGTCGCTAAGAGTTCATTCTGCAGACGTTCCACGTCGTATCCTCGTCCGATCAGCACCAGTGCTGGTTCCGGTTCGTCTAATAGAGTGAGAGGGGAAATGGTCGCCTGTCCGGGCAGTGCATATTGAAACTCCTGCAGCTCTGGTTCCTTTGCAAATCGGAAATAGCCTTTCGCCCGCTCGAGTTCCTTGGGGATCGTCTTGATCCACGCCAGGAACCGCTGGCGATTCAACGGACCAGGCAGCGGGACTGTTGTGGCAATGGGATGGTATGCGGCTCGCTGACGAGTTTTGTGCGACGTGCTGAAGTGCACATTTGTTGGTGTGGTTGGTCTTGTCGAAGGATGGGGTGACAACAGATCTGCCGCATCAAGTCGTGCGTGCGACGTCTCCCACAGACGAGCATAGGGGTTTTGTTCCAGAATCGATGAGCGGAATCCTTCCCAATGACCTGGGACGTAGAGGTCTCGTTTGTTCAGGATCAATTCATCGGCGCAACGGATGGCTTGAGTGGTCACGTAGGTACTCGAGTGGCTTTCTTCTGTTGCGACTGGATGGAGAAGTGCGATGACCCGCTCGAGGGCAGCTAAGCGCGCCGTATAGGCATCCGTCACAGCGTCGATGACTTCGGCTGGATCGGCCAGGCCTGAGCACTCCAGAATCAGCACATCTGACTCATAGTCGCGCACCAATTGGGCGATACCCCAGGAAAGATCTTCCTTTGTGTCGCAACAGACACAGCCACCGGCCAGGTTCATGACTTGTTCGGCGAGTGTCCCGGCGCGAGGGCCGTCGATGCTGACGGATCCGGCCTCGTTCATGAGGACGCCTGCTCGTCGCCCCCGAGCTTTCCAATGTTCCAGCAACCGCATCAAGAGCGTTGTCTTGCCGGCGCCGAGCGAGCCGCAAAGGATGTAAAACGGAACAGGAGTCGACATCGTAGCCCCCATTGATCGAATGCGGACCATTGTACCGAGATGAGTTAAGAAGATGAAGGGTGTGCAGATGTCTGTCTTACATCCGTCATGGGACCGATCACGAAATGTGTTGTGGAGGATGTATGTGACAGTGGGGCGAGGTTTATAGGCGGGCAGCTGAGTCTGTTCAGCTGCCCACCTTCCTTCGACGAAAGCTTATGGAGCATCGATGACTTTGACTCCTATACTGCCAGTACCGACAGATATGGCGGTGTCTAACTCCTTCAGTTCCCCTGTTTGGGAATTAATGCGAAAGACTGTCACTGAGGAAGCAAGGGCATCAGAGGTGGCATAGAGGAACTGTCCCGATGGGTCGATAGCAAGAAAACGTCCGCCACCATTAGGTACAGAGTATGTGGGGAGAAGGAATGTGAGGGCTCCTGTTACTTGGTCGATGCTAAAGGCTGCTACCTCGTGGGTTCCAACGTCAGCAACATAGGCAAATTTGCCGGAATGTTCAATTGTTACTGCTCGAGCTGCGGTGCCTCCGGTATCCAGGCTTTGGACAAAGGTCAGTGGCCCGGGTGGTGTGGCAACCTTATAGGTTGTGACCATGTGGCCTATCCCACTTGCCAGGTAAACAAATGGTTTGGTTGTGTCTGGATGCACCGTCACATGAACGGCGATTGGCGGAGCCGATGTTGTCCCAAGGGACGCGAGTTTTCCGCTAGCCGGATCAATGCTGAAGGCATGGATAGCATTAGCGGTAGAGGGTGGAATGCCATCGCCTACCGTGACGTAGACGAAACTACCTGTAGGATCGACAGCGACAGAGAATGCTTCTGTAGAATCCGTGATGCCAACTGGTTTGGTTTCAATAGGCGAGAGCGAACCGGTGGTAGAGTCAATGCGGAAGGAAGACACTGACAAGTTAGCCTCGTTGGCCGTATAGGCGAAACGTCCGAGTGGGTCAACTGCGATGTCAGTAGGATTCCCGTTTACCGGTACAGGTGGGAGAGGGACTCCAGGGGTTCCAGGGGTCTCGAGTGGCGTCAAGGCACCAGTGCCTGGGTTGATATTGTACATGGACACATTATGGGATCCGGTATTGGCCACATAGGCGAACCGATGGGAAGGATGAAAGGCGATTTGTTGGGGAGTAGTTCCGGCGTCGACCGTTCCGTTTGCTGTCAACTGGCCGGTTGATGGATCGAAATCCAAGATGTAGATCTTGTTATCGCCCGCGCTGGCAACATAGGCATGTTGTAGGCGAGGTGGTGTCGGTTGTGGTGACCCTACCGGACTTGCATTGTTGCCTCCTCCGCTTCCGCAGGCAACCAACCCGGTGCAGAGGCCAAGTGCTACGACCAAGGTTGATAGAGAGAAACGGAATGATGATGATCGATAGTGCACGGTCCTCAACATCATGATCAGGTACTCCGGCTAATAAATGAATTCCTGCAAGACAGATCTCAATCTTGCCATTCATAGGCAGGTTTACAAATCCCTACGTTGGTATAAAGGACCCTACCGGTTAGGGTGTGTATGAGGTGTATTACTAAGATGTTTCAGATGAGCGAGGAACTCTGAATGCTGAGGCAATTCCGGGAAGCTGTATTGTGTGCAAATTTGGACAACTCGCTCCATGCAACGAATCGCTGCTAGGACATCACCACGTTGGTGGTACAGGTCTCCCAGCATTCGAAGCACGGCAGATTCACCGGCTGCATTGCCCAGTTTGACATAGTGTTCCGATGCGTTGTTCAAGCAGCGTTCCGCATTGGTCAGGTGTCCCTGATCGAAATAGCACTTGCCAAGATGACTATAGGTGACCGCGAGTCCTTCCTCGTTGCCGACGGTTCGGTGATGATTAAGCGCCCGTTGAAATGAAGTGACGGCTTCAGCCCACTGACCGTTACGGGTCTCTTGCAGGGCGAGGTTGTTGTAGAGGATGCCAAGCCCACGGTGGTCTTGCAGCTGGCGCAGAAGATCCATGGCCTCGAGGTAGTAGGGACGTGCTTTCTCCGGATGGTCGGATGCAATATGTAGGTTGCCGAGGTTAACGAGGGTGTGAGCCACGGCGGTGAGATTTTGCTCGGTCCGTTGGATCTGGAGCACCTCCCGATAGCACTGTTCCGCACGTGGAAAGTCATTCATGAGGGCGCAAGCATTGCCGAGATTTCCGAGCCCATCCGATAGCGCTTGTTGGCTGCCGGCGATTCGGTCATCAGCGACGGCTGCCTCCCAGGCCGCACGGGCTTGGACCAGATCGCCGCGATGGAGAAAAATCCTGGCGCGATATTTATGATCCTCGCTCATTAGTATTCAGCTAGTGTTAGTCAGCTTTCAGGGCCAAGAGGATTCCAACTCAGCACGTTTAACTCAACGGTCGGCAGGTTTTGATCAGTCGCCCCCTTTGGGGGTGTCTCGTTTATATTCGAGTTGTAACTCATCCTGTTCCTCGAGGCCTAAGCCGGCTCTGAACGAACCGTACAACTCTTCAATCTGTTCGATATCTCGCCTTGCGTGCGCTTCACGGGATGCGAGATACGCTTCACACAGCTTCATGCCTGTTTCAAAGTGATGCGCAATTGTTTGTTCAGTAGCCTGCTGCCACGTAATGTAGATGCAGAAAGTTTGGAACGAATGGGCGTTGGGATACTGCTGTCCCAGGGCAAGGAGTCCCTCATAGGCTTCGCGCGCGGTTGTACCAGCATTGGAGGAAAACGTTTCCTCTAGCTCAACAGCCGTATCCCAATCCGAGCCGAGTTCGGTCTGAGCTTGGCGGAATGCTTCTTGAGCAGCAAGGGCAGGATCAAAACGCATCGAGAAAGCTCCTGGTTTTCGTGAAGCGTGTTTCGTGATCAGATTGAAGATTACTGGGAGAAAGGAAAGAAGGTCAATGTATGGAGCCCGTTTACTTTCTTTCTCGCTGCTCTGTAGACTGACCTCTCACAATCATGAACATGGAGAATCCAAGCCCTGCTCAATCTGCCGAGTCTTCATCAACCAACCCGGTTAGTCGGATCATCCAATACCACATCCGTACCAAGCACCAGTTCAATCGCTACGCTCGTTCGCTCGGATATCTCGATTGGGCAAATCAGCCAGACCCATTCCGGCGGTTCGAAGGGGCTGAGCTACTCTCCCTGCCTTTGCTCAAGCCTGACGAAGAGCCATTGTCGCCTGAATATGAAGCGATGTACGAACCAGGTGCTGTTGCTTGTCAGCCTGTAAACTTGCATACCATATCTCGCTTCTTCGAGTATGCCTTGGCCCTGTCGGCCTGGAAGAAGGCGGGAGAATCGGAGTGGGCGCTTCGAAGTAATCCATCGTCAGGGAACTTGCATCCCACTGAAGGCTACGTCGTCTTGCCGAAGATAGAAGGGCTTGGTCTGGTACCAGGGCTCTATCACTATGCCCCGAAGGAACATGGACTCGAGCGGCGGGCAGAGTTTGGTGCCGACCTCGTTGAACAGCTGCTGGGTGCTTTTCCTCACAATGCCTTTCTCTTTGGACTTACGTCGATTCACTGGCGGGAAGCATGGAAATACGGCGAGCGGGCGTTCCGGTACTGCAATCACGATGTTGGACATGCGATCGGCACGGCACGAATCGCTGCTGCCACTCTCGGCTGGAATATGACCGTGCTGGATGGTGTGGATCAAGCCACGGTAGGAATGCTGCTGGGAACAGATCGCAAGGAAGATTTTGGCGAGACTGAACCGGAACATCCTGATTGTCTGGCGGTGATGTGGCCGTCAGGGGAGGTGAGGGGTATTGCGTTAGGCGTCAGGAGCGATAAAGAGGGAAGTGAAGGGCAAAGAACGGTGCCGTTGTTTCTCGATCCAGTAATTGTGAAGGAGCTGGCCGGCGGACCATGGCATGGGAAAGCCAATCGGTTGAGCCGTGAACATGGCGTCGATTGGGACATCATCGAGGAAGCAGCCGAGGCAACATGGAAACACACGGGCGATGAACGTAAGCTTTCACTCCTATCTTCCTATTTCCCTCCTCAGTCCTTACCCCTCACGCCTCACGGGCCGTCCGCCGGTCAAATCATTCGCCAGCGCCGAAGCGCTGTTGCGTTTGACGGCAACACGTCGATTTCCGCTGAGACATTCTTCCGCATGATGCAGCGAGTGATGCCACAGGCGGAACGTGGGCAATTAGAACGACCGATGCCATGGGATGTCTGGCCCTATGATCCAGCGATTCATCTCATGATATTTGTTCATCGCGTCAATGGACTCACGCCAGGACTGTATTTCCTTGTGCGGGAT
>CAZOHW010000119.1:0-10847 GCA_964579525.1 uncultured Nitrospira sp.
CCTCGGGACTCCAACCGTTTGTCAATGCTTTTCAGAATCTCCAGAGTCACGATGCGGACGTGCAGATCGTCGGAGGCGTCGAAAGTATGAGCCGCGCGCCGTTTCTGTCCCGGGACATGCGATGGGGCAAGCGACTACGGCATGCTGAGTTCATCGACAGCATTTGGGAAGGATTGACGGACCCCGTTTGCGGTCAGCTCATGGGACGGACGGCGGAGACCTTGGCCGAGGAGTTGGGAATCACACGGGAAGAACAGGATAGGTTTGCGGTCGAGAGCCACCACCGTGCATTCAAAGCGGTTCGCGAGGGCAGGCTGAAAGAAGAAATCCACCCCGTCACGGTCTCCAAATCTGTCGGAGGGCGAGAGGTTGTCCCCCTCGTGGTTGCGCAAGACGAAGGTCCGAACGTCGCTCTCACCGAACCGCAACTCTCCCTCTACCCTCCTCTCTTCAAAGAAGGAGGCACCGTGACAGCGGGAAACAGTTGTCCGCTGAACGACGGGGCGGCCGCAGCGATCGTTATGTCGGCTGAGCGAGCGCGAGACCTTGGCTTACAGCCTCTTGGCCGCATCAGAAGTTACGCCTTTGTGGGAGTCGATCCGGCGCATATGGGCATCGGACCGGTGCAGGCACTGCCGGCGGCGCTTAAGCGAGCGGGCATCCAGTTGGCGGACCTCGACTTGATCGAGGTGAACGAGGCATTCGCCGCTCAGTACCTGGCTGTCGAGCGGCAGTTGGGCCTCAATCGTGATCTCGTTAACGTCAACGGCGGTGCCATCGCATTGGGCCACCCGGTCGGAATGTCCGGCACACGGCTCGTCATTACGATGCTTCGTGAAATGCGTCGGCGCAGTTCGGCGCTGGGCGCGGTGACGATGTGCGTAGGCGGCGGACAAGGAGCAGCAATGATCTTGGAGCAAGTGTAACCAACTGGTCATCAGTCGTCGGCAACTCTGTTACCGACCATAGCGGGATGCTGAAGGCTGAGAACCGAACGTATGTAGCGGAGCCAGCGATGTACATCTACAAGGTCGGCGTCGTCGGAGCAGGTACCATGGGAGCGCAAATTGCTGAAGTGGTGAGCTACGCCGGAGTGCCGGTCGTACTGGCCGATGTGAATCTCACGTTAGCGCAACGGGGTATCGAGACCGTACGCGCCATCTATCAGGCGCGTGTGGACAAGGGGAAGATGAGCCCGGAGCAATTGGAGGAGAAAATGTTGCTCGTGACCCCATCGTCGGGTCTGGAAGGGTTCAAGGATGTCGATCTGACGATCGAGGCGGTTTCGGAGGACATGAAACTCAAGGAGACGATGTTCCGAGAGTTGGATCAGGTCTGTCCACGAAGCGCGATCTTGGCGAGTAACACGTCGGCGCTGTCTCTTTCTGGGCTTGGAGCAGCGACGAAACGCCCGGACAAGGTACTCGGCCTCCATTTCTTCAATCCGGCTTATGTCATGCGGCTCGTAGAGGTCGTGCCGGGGTTGGCCACCTCTTCACAAACCATCGACGATGCGGTGAACTTCGCGCAAGGCGTCGGGAAACTGCCGATTGTGGTGAAAGAGTGCGCGGGGTTCCTGGTCAATCGTGTACTGATGGCTTATGTGAACGAAGCTGTTCGTGCCTTGCAAGAAGGAGCCGCCACATTGCAGGAAATCGATGAGGAAATGGTGGCATTCGGCATGCCAGTCGGTCCGCTCGCCCTTCTGGATACGGTGGGTCTTGATATCTCGTTTGAGGTTGCACGCATCTTGTACCGCAGCTACGGGCCTCGCATGACGCCGGCTCCCCTGCTTGAAGCCATGCTGAAGGCGGGCCGTCTAGGAGTCAAATCGGGCCATGGCTTCTATGACTATGTCAGCGGAGAGGAAGGCGGTCGCGATCAAGGACTTGAACGGCTTCTCCAATCATTCAGACCGAATGCCGATCACGCTGCGACACGATGGAGTCGATCGCGGCTCCTCCTGGCGATGACGAATGAGGCCGTCACGGCGTTCCAAGAAGGAGTCGCTTCCGCAACGGATATCGATCTCGCGATGATGGCTGGGATCGGCTATCCCAAGGAAAAGGAAGGTCCGTTGCATTTCGCGGATCGGTTGGGCATTGATCAGGTTCTGCACGAACTTGAGGATTTCGCCGAGACGTTGGGACCACGCTTCTGGCCTGCACCGATGTTACGGCGAATGGTGGATGCCGGATTCACAGGGCAGGTGGCTGGACGAGGCTTCTTCATATACTGAAGTCGCCGGATCGGCCTCCGAATTGTGCGAGGAAGGAAACGCATCATGACTGCCATGATAGGAGCCATGCACAGTTGCAAGGTTGAAGAGGGCGTCGCCCTCGTAACGCTCAATCATCCGCCCGTCAACGCCCTCACGCCTGAACTACTCACAGAGTTGACCGCCACATTCGACTCGCTTGCAATGGATGACGCCGTGAAGATTGCCGTCATCACCGGCGCCGGCCGTTTTTTTGTCGCAGGCGCCGATATCCGAGTACTGGCCTCCATTCCGTCGGCGGTGGAGGGCGAAGCGATGGCCCGCCGGGGGCAGATGATGTTGAACAAGATTGAGGCTCTTGAAAAACCAGTCATTGCGGCGATCAACGGCGCCTGTTTGGGAGGGGGGTTGGAATTGGCCATGTGCTGTCACATCCGCCTTGCAGCAGAAGGCGCCAGACTTGGACAGCCGGAAATCAACCTAGGCATCATGCCGGGGTTCGGCGGCACTCAACGCCTTCCTCGGCTGATCGGCCAATCCAAAGCCCTGGAATTGATCCTAACAGGCGAGCCCGTTTCAGCTCGAGAAGCCTTGAGTCTGGGTTTGGTATCCCAGGTGGTATCGGCTGATGACCTCCTGCGCCAAGCGCTGGGGCTGGCGCGCACTATGGCTGCGAAAAGCCAAGTGGCGCTCCGGACGTCGCTTCGAGTGATCCGTCGGAGCGGGGAGCTGACCCTTTGTGACGGCCTAGCCTTGGAAGCCCGTTTGTTTGGCGAATTATGTGATACCGAAGATCGGAAAGAAGGAACAGCCGCTTTCTTGGAGAAACGGCAACCTCGGTTCAAGAACCGTTAGGTCCTCAGGAGGCAGAGGGAAAACGTCATGCAGGCTCAGCGTTCCACAAAATTAGCTCTGGCACTGGCGGGGGGAGGCTTCACGGGCTATCTCTTCGAAGTCGGCGCGTTGACCGGGCTGGACGATCTCCTCGGTGACTCATTCACCAGCAACGATTTCGACATGTATGTCGGCGTGAGCGCCGGCTCAGCTGTGGCTGCCCTGCTTGCGCACGGGGTCAAGCCGGAAGAGATCCTTGAGACGAATTTGTTCAGAAAACGTCCTTACTACTTCGAGCACCGGGATATTTTTAGCCCTGCAATCGGGGAAGGTGTGAAGACAATCTGGCGTGCAACGAAACAACTGATCCCATTGGTGCGACTGTATGCGCGCAATTACCGGGAGATGACACTCATCGACCTGCTGGATAAAGCTCAGGATTCGCTCCCCAGCGGCATCTATCGATTGGAGCCCTTCGCCAAATACCTGGAGAAGACGTTCATGGCCAAGGGTCTGGGGCTACGGTTTGCCGACCTGCGAAAAGACCTGTATATCCCGGCCATCGATTTGGAATCCGGGGAATGCGTGATCTTCGGCGAAGAGGGCTGGCGGCACATTTCCATCGCCCAGGCAGTGACTGCTTCCTCCGCCGCGCCGATCTATTTCTGTCCCGTGCGTATCGAGGGCCGCGATTACGTCGATGCGGGAATCGGACGACCGGCGTTCTTCGACTTAGCCATCGCGAAGCACGTAGATCTCATGGTGATGATCAACCCGATGGGTCGCATTCCACTCCTCGGTTCCTCATTGTGTGGTTCAGCCCACGCCAAGCGTCCGTCTCGCCTTCGTGACAAGGGGTTCTTGACCATCGGCGAGCAGTCCGGCCGCATCAATCTTGATGCCCGTATTTCGCAGGCGCTGACTATGTTCCGACAGAACTACCCCGATAAAGAACTGCTGATGGTCACACCCGGTCCCCACGATGCGCTCCTGTTTGAACGGAGTTTTCTGTGCTATCGAGATCGGGTGCAGCTCCTGCGAGCCGGATACCTGTCGGTGGTGACATTGGTGCGCGAGGCATACGAGAACATTCAAGCGCAGTTCGCACGCCATGGGATTACTCTCGAACGAACCAGGTTTGAGCACTGCGCTGCATCACGCTTGGCACAACTTGATCAGATTGTGTCGGTCTCTTCGCCTCCACAACGACCGGTCACCGGTATGGCGATGGGCTTAGATCCCTCTGGTGCCGCCTTACGCCAAGCAAAGTAGGATGCGATGGCAATGTTGGACAAGAGACCTCTCTTTCAAGGATCTCTCGCCGTAGCAGAAGCCTCGCGGGATCGGACTCCCTATTCGGGCTTTCTGGCCGGCCTGTTCGAGGGAGTGGTTCGCCGCGATCTCTTCCGAGCACAGTCGATCCCGCCACTCCGCGACACGGCGAAGGAGTTCCTCGAACACTTGCGCCTCCTTCTGGTTGAGAAAGTTGATCCAGAGCACATCGACCGAAAGGGGGAAATCGGCGAGGATGTGCTCGCGGCGCTGAAGGACATAGGGGCCTTCGGCCTAAAAATACCCGTAATCTATGGAGGACTCGGCTTTACCCAGTCGGAGTATCACCGTGTGGCGAACTTGCTCGGGAGCCACGACGCCGCGCCCACAGTGCTGATTTCGGCGCACAACTCGATCGGCGTAGCGGAACCAGTCAAGCTTATCGGGAACCGCGAGCAGCAAATACGATTGTTGCCGCGCCTTGCGCGTGGCGACATTTCAGGGTTTGCGCTTACAGAGAAAGCTGCCGGCTGCGATATTTGGGATCTTAGAAGCTACGTCATCCCAGTACGCGAGAACGGTACTCTAGTGGGCTATCGATTGACCGGTGAAAAACTGTACACGACGAACGCGCCCAGACGACACAACGAGTTCCTGGCGTCCCTTCTGGTGGTGATTGCTCAAATCGTAAATCATCCTGATGAGGTTACTCGCCCCAAATCGGAGCGGCGGTTCGGCGCCTTTGTCGTCGACACCCGCACACCGGGGTGCCACTGCACCAGGCTTAATTATATGGGCGTACGAGGCATCTACAACGGCGCCGTCAGGTTTGACAACGTCTTCGTCCAAGTAGCCGACCGTTTAGGAGATGAAGGAGAAGGGTTACGGCGGGCCTTGGAAAGTTTGACCGTGGGCCGACTTACCCTTCCCGCAGCGTGCCTCGGGAACCTGAAACAGTGCCTCTGGCTCGCTCGGCTCCGCGCTCAACAGCGCGTCCAATACGACCGACCGATTGGCGAGCACACGGACATCGGATCGAAAATCGTGCGCATGGCTTCACGCACCCTCGCACTGGAGGCGTTGGTCACCATCACAGGGATTTGGGCCGAGGCCAAGATCGATGTGCGACTTGAATCGGCCGCCGCTAAGATCCTCGCGACCGAATGGTTGCTCGAATCTGTGCTCGATCTTTTCCGCATTTATGGCGGACGCGGATTTGAAACATCGGAATCGCTTCGGCTTCATGGGGACCTGCCTGCACCGGTTGAGCGCATGATTCGCGACTCGCTGATCAATGTTATTTGGGAGGGGACGAACGGTATCCTCACCCTCTGGATTGGGCGCGAGGGATTGGCTGAGTACGTATCCCAAGGTAAAGCCTTCTTGGAATTCCAGATCAGCGAGATGGCACAGGCTCTGCCGTTCTTCGCCAAAGTCGTGGGCCGTTCCTTCAACCGCTTGTCTTGGATTGAAGAATGGTCGGCTTCTGCCGCGTCTGAATCGGCATGGGAACGGTTTGTCACGAAGAAGTCCCGAGAACTCGCACAGAAGTCGCTGTGGGCCGCAGCTCGTCATCGTCAAGGCCTCGCGCGTAAACAACTTTTGATGACACACCTCGTCAAAGCCGGAATGCAACTCTTTGCGGTGGAATCAGTATTATGGTACGTAGCGCAGCAGGCCTCCCAGAATCATCCGTTGGCCGATGGACTCTTACAGCACTTTTGCTCACAGGTCGAAGACGAGTTCAATCCCAGACCCTTACTCTCTCTCAGACGATCGTTATGGCAGGACGACTCGCATGTGTTCCGCTTGGCGCAGGACATTCTTGTCGGCAAGGCTGAGTGGCTGGAAGAGGGGATCCTTGCCTGGAGCCCGGCTGGGCACGGCCGGGACGACCAACTCGCGACCACGATGGGAGAACAGTTGGCAGAATTTCCCATGAAGTACTGAACGACATAAGAAGGAGTAATCCAGACCGCTCCTGAACAGGAGAATCACCCTATGATGAGGTCGGCATGACGGAAATTGCAGAATACTTCGAATTGGTCAAGAATCGCTATGGATTGAGCAGCGATTATGCCTTGGCAGAGAAACTCGGCATCGCACAGCCAGAAGCGAATCTAATGCGCCGTGGACTCAAAATCCCGAAGCCGGAGTTGTGCATCAAGATCGCTAAACACTTGAACAAGAACCCAGTCGAACTCCTCCTGATCGCTCAAAAAGACAAGGCCCCGAAACAGGCCAAAGAATACTGGAGCTTGGCACTGACCGCCCTCGACGTCATGCTTCATGTCCCCAAAAGCCCAAAATACATCCCACGCAAAGTGGCAGCCATCGGACAAGAACTCCGCCAGCTTGAAACGCAGACCTTGCTCTATGAAGGAGCCGAAGCGAACGCGGAAGCCGTTCGACTTGTCCAGACAGCTGAGGAGTCCATCGACGCGATCATGGAACGATGGAACATCTGGAAAAATGGGGAGGCGTTATATCCAAGCTACCTCCTGGCGAATCAGGCGGCGGTCAAGCGGGGTGTCGTGATCCGTCGCCTCTTGGTCCTAACGCGCGAGCAAATGCAGCAAGAGTCGGTCATCGCGGATGCTATCCAAGTCATGGACGACCAACATCGGGCTGGCATCAAGATCTTCTTTGCATTCCGTGAAGATCTCGAACGCGCGGCCGCCTTTCAACGTTTTGAGGAAGACTACAGGCAGCAGGGGTCTGTCCGGGATCTCAACACTGCAATCTTTGACCGGGAAATTCTCATTTTTTCCCGTTCCTACGGCCAAGTGCAGCTCGGAATAGTGGGTCCTGCCACACCCATTACAATGATCAATCAACTGGAAATCACGTGGAAGCCGGAATTATTGCGTGATCTCAATCCTGCTCCTCTCTTCGACATGACCAAGTACGTGTTTGAATACAGTGGCCCACAGACATTCAGGACAGAATTGACGCGGTTCAAGAGGTCAGTTCAATGAAATTTCCTTCCGAGCCGTTCAAGATCAAAGTGGTGGAGCCCATCCGCCACACGACACGTGAAGAACGAGACCGCCTGCTGTGCGACGCCGGGTACAATTTGTTTCAAGTCCCGGCCGACAGCGTCTATGTCGATCTCTTAACCGATAGCGGCACGTCGGCCATGAGCGACCGACAATGGGCGGGACTGATGATGGGAGATGAGTCTTACGCCGGTAGCAGGAATTACTATCATCTGGAAAAGACCGTTCGGTCGATCTTCGGCTACAAGCACGTCGTTCCTACGCATCAAGGACGGATGGCGGAGAATCTCCTCTTTTCAACGGTCGTCAAGCCTGGTATGTGCGTCCCCAACAACATCCATTTCGACACGACGAGGGCCAACGTTGAGCATCAGCGCGCTGAGGCGCTCGATCTCGTGATTCAGGAAGCCTATGACCCCCATTGCGAGTTGCCTTTTAAGGGAAACATGGATCTCAATCGATTAGAAGCCACTATTCTTGGAGTGGGCCGCAACAACATCCCCCTCGTGATGATCACCATCACCAATAACAGCGGCGGAGGCCAACCGGTGTCGATGGAGAATATCCGCCAGACCCGGCTGCTGCTCAACCGATATGGTATTCCGTTGTTCTTCGACGCGTGTCGATTCGCGGAAAACTGCTTTTTCATCAAAGAGCGGGAGCCGGGCTATGCAACCACACCGGTGCTGACGATCGCGCGGGAACTGTTCAGTCACGGCGATGGCTGCACGATGTCAGCGAAGAAGGATGGTCTCGTAAACATCGGCGGGTTCCTAAGCCTCAACGATGATCGATGGGCCCAAGACATTACGAACATGCTCATCTTGGTGGAAGGCTTTCCCACCTATGGAGGGCTGGCGGGACGAGATCTCGAAGCCATGGCGAGAGGCCTAGAAGAGGTGCTCGACGAGGAATACCTGCGTTTCCGAATCAGCCAGGTTCGTTACCTGGGCGAACTCCTTGACCAATCTGGCGTCCCAATTCTCAAGCCCACCGGCGGCCACGCGATCTACCTCAATGCAAAGGAGTTCCTTCCCCACATCCCTCAGTCTGAATTTCCAGGACAGGCATTGGCTATCGCACTGTACCGCGAGTACGGCATCCGAGGGGTCGAAATCGGTACGCTTATGTTTGGGAAAAAAGATCCTGTGACGGGCCGAACGATCCATCCGGAGCTGGAGATGGTCCGACTGGCCATTCCAAGACGTGTCTATACGAACATGCAAATCACCTATGTCGCCGAGTCGATCATCGAACTCTATCGAAGGCGTGAGCTGATTTGTGGCCTCAGCTTGACCTATGAGGCACCGATGCTGCGCCACTTCACGGCGCGCTTTGAACAACTACAGAAATCGCCACCTCTGCAACCCATGACAGCCTGAAGGTGCACGATGACCAACCTGTTCAAAGGGCTCGAGCGAATCGAAGAAGCCCGAGAGCGGTTGACCGGCCTGAGTTTCATGACAGGGCTATTTGATGGGAAGCCCGACTTTTCGCTCCTGATCGTGCCGGAGGAAACCGCAGAAGACAAAGCTGCTTGGGAAGAATTCCGTCCACGCCTAGAAACGTTCCTCAGAACACACGTCGATCCTGATGAAATCGAACGAGCCGCGAAGATCCCGGATTCCGTATTGAAAGGGCTCTTTGCTCTCGGCGCGTTCGGCATGAAAATCCCCCGACAGTATGGAGGGATGGGATTCTCCTACACGAACTACGGTCGCGCGCTCATGCTCATGGCCAGCTGGAGTAACGCGCTGGCTCTCACCATCGCGGTGCCACAGTCCATCGGTATCGCCATGCCGATCTTAATGTTCGGGAACGAAGAGCAGCGGCGAAAATATCTCCCCCTTGTGGCCCGAGAAGCCGTGTCGGCTTTCGCGCTCACAGAGCCACTCACCGGTTCAGATGCTGCAAACATTGCGACCGAGGCGACCTTGAATTCCGTCGGGACGTCGTTTGTCGTAAACGGCGAGAAACTCTGGTGTACCAACGGCCCTATCGCCCGCTACATCACGTTGATCGCGCGGGTGCCGGCGAAACGGACCCGAACCAACGAGCAGACGATGTGGGTGCCGGTTCCGGAAGGCAAGGGCGCAGACGATCACGTTCACACTGCATTCATCCTTGACATGCACACACCCGGTGTTCGTATACGACAGCGCTGTCAATTTGAAGGGTGCCGGGGCCTTGAGAATGCACACATGACCTTTTCGGATGTTCACATCCCGACGGGCAACGTCATCGGGGAAGTCGGGCGGGGACTCAAATACGCTTTGACCATCCTCAATGTGGGGCGGGCGGTCAGCATCCCTGCCATTTGTTTGGGGATGGCCAAACAAGCATGGCAACCGACGATTGATCGAGCCAATCAGCGATTCACCTTC
The DNA here is from genome assembly GCA_964579525.1 of uncultured Nitrospira sp. Taxonomy (GTDB): domain Bacteria; phylum Nitrospirota; class Nitrospiria; order Nitrospirales; family Nitrospiraceae; genus Nitrospira_D. The sequence continues at coordinate 9,708 of CAZOHW010000119.1, forward strand.
CAGAAACCTCTCAGTACGAGGCAGACGCAACGCATGAGAGTGGGCCGTATGGCTTCGAGCCTATTCGCTATGGAGGCTCTCGCGGTCACTGCGTGGCGAATGGCAGATCAGCACAGTTACGATGTCCGAATTGAGGCTGCCATTGCCAAGCTCTTCTGCTCTGAAAAAACCATCCAGTTTTTGAAAGACACCCAGATCATCTTTGGAGGGATGGGGTATGAAACAGCCCATTCGAAGTGGCTTCGCGGAGAGCCTGCGTTTGGCATCGAACAGCTGGTCCGCGATGCAGAGATGTACCGTATCGGCGAAGGTGCGACCGATATCTTAAGACCGTTCGTCGCACGCGAAGGTCTTAATGTGCATCTCGAGCGGGCCGAACATCTCTTCGACGAGGAAGCGATGGGGTTTCGCCGACTCACCAAGTTGCTGCCGCAACTCTTGAAGTTCTACATTCTTTGGTACAGAAGCCAATGGGCAAGCAGTCGCTTGCCATCTTGCTCAGAGCTTCAACACTCGAAGGTTCGCTCCACACTTCGCTTCGTGGAGCGAACGAGTCGTCGACTCGCCCGGACGATTTTCTATGCCATGCTGCTGCATCGGCAGGCACTTCGAGATGATCAAGGCCGGCAAAACCGGATCGAGATGATCGGCGAAGATCTTCTGACGATCGCCGCAACAGCGCTCTATGCCGAAGCACAGGAGCGAACAGTGGGGCATCCAGAGGTGTGGGACCTCGCTGAAGAAAGTTTTCGAGAAGCTAAGCAGCGTATCAAACAGAACATCCGAGAATTGATCCGCAATCAAGATACGGCCCTGACGGACGTTGGGACAAAAGCGCTCGGCGGTACATACCCTTCGCTCACTAGCGGAATCATTCGGCGCAATCTTCAAGACTACTCACGGCAAAAGAATACCCCTAAGGCTAGAGAAAAAGATGTGCGCACAGTCGTGTGAGAAGTTCTGGATCAGCACTGAAAGGTTTTTTAAAGTTTCCTCTCAAGCAGAAACGAACCTATGCGTGCCTGGTTAATGGACTCCTACAACGGAATCGAACAATTGCGGCTGGGCGAGGTGCCTGATCCCAAACATGGCCAGGCCGGAGCCATGCTGAAAGTACGGTATGCCTGTCTATTACACAAA
>CAZOHW010000120.1:0-10834 GCA_964579525.1 uncultured Nitrospira sp.
CTTTAGAATCTCATGCGACTCCAATGTCACATGAGCGACTGCTTTCACGCCTAGTCCTAAAACATATATTCCGGCTGGTAAGAGTTCTGTCTTACGCATTCTAGACTTTTTGGCCGCCGTATGAGATGCGACTGAGTTACCGCTTTCTCCAATCATCACCGAACCTAGCTGTTGAATTGTTGAATGAACAGTCGCGGTGGCTTAGTCCAGCGAATCGGTTCCCATCGAAAACGAATCTGAAATCACAAGTAGCCATGGTAAAATTATCAACGATCGCTTTCTTTTGTTCTGCAAGCTCCCTGCCTTGTGCTTTCGTTAGCTGTATGTTCTTTCCACAATCATCTAAACCGATCCGTGGTTTCGACAAGCGACCTTCCACCGTCGCTGATCTACCCCCGATATCCACTGTGCCATTAAACTCCCACTCCGCGTCATACCTGCAGAGTTCAATGTCATTATTGGATTCTCCACATGCCTGCTTTTGTGATTTACTTCCACTCCTATTAGTCAGAAAGATTTTGTTGTAAGTTGTCTCAAAGACCTTCAACCGTTGATCAGTATCGCAAGATAGGGTTAGAGTCCCTTGGTCCTGCATTGGGCATATATCCGCGGGAAGAGAGTGGACTCGGCGTTCTTTAATGAGCTCATAGCGACCGGATATGGCATCACAGTCAGATAGAATCGATTCGTCTTCTGGTGGCACAAGCCCAACGCCAGCAAGATGCTTTCTCAACTCTTTTAGAGTTGTATTCCAACTGACATAATCCTTGGGACCAGGTTGCCTAATTCTAGATGGCAGCGCCGTCCGAAAGCCGCTCAATGTGCTTTTACCATTTTCTCTACATTGGGCTATGCCATCGAAATGCGAACCATACAATTGCTGCCCAATTTGATCTCTAAGCTTGATTATTTTCATTGTTGCATTAAGCAAGGCGTCTCTTAACTCGACACTTGTCCGAAGTTCAGTGACATATTGGCGAAGTAGCACTTCGGTTCGACATAGGATGAAAAGCATCTCCTCTGGTAAAGTCTCTCGTGTATCTTTGTATTCTACGGTGGTGAACAACCGCTTGAACAATTCGAATATGGCTCCCTCCGAAAGTGGCGGCTTCTGTGAGCTAATATACTGATTCACGGTATCAATCGGAGGAGACGTGGTCACTTCAGGCCCAGCTCCTGGTTCCTTCTTTGAATGATCTTCTGCCCCCCCGGCTATGTCTCCTTTTGAGGGAAAGGGATGTTTCTCGTGCCAACTTTCAAATTCAGCAGGTTTTGGCTTGGTACTAGCAAAAAGATACATCTCTTCCAAATAGAACGCTTGCTCTATGCTAAAGCCATCGCGGTTCATCGCCACGCAACGGAGATAAGAACGTAGATGCTCATCATTAGCAGCCTGGCTTAAGAGCTGGATAACCTCAGGCTTGGTAGAAACACGCACTCCTCCCTTAGCGACCTCGGTAACGGTCAACCCTACGTCACCATCAAAAATGGTTTGAGTGAAACTCGTTATGGGTGGATCGCCACATTTTTCGAAAACCGATTTCGGTTGGACAGCCGGATTCGTTGGCACTCCAGAACAGCTTGCCAAAGACAGTACAGAACAGTGCATGACGACGATTAACAGAACTCTCTCTCTCATGACATGTACCTCATAATCATCGATGCATTGCTCAGTCGGCCTCAGTCCAGAAAAGCAATACCCTTATTTCACTCAATCGACTCGAGACGAGGGATGAACCAATGGCTATACGAACAGTGAAAGACCTCCAATGACCCTTTCCCCAATCATTGCTTTCTGATTTAGGACGAAAACCCAAAAAGCCAGTTTCTCTTCACGCTGAGCTAACTATGAGGTCCATTTTGGCCACGCAACACTACGCCTAAGTTCCATGAAAATCTATAGCTTCATCACTTTCTCCCTTTAAACAAGTAAACCAGTCCAACGGTGGAGTGAGCCTCGCGGGATATGGCACGGAAACCGTACATCGTGGAAGAGATCATGAGGCCTTCTAAGCAAAGGTCTTGCGATTGACGAGGCCTATCGGAAACTCGGAATCATAGAACAAGGGCCCGATTCGAATTGCAGAAGGCGGAGTCTTCGATAGGTGAGGGCAGCTCCTCATTGACCGCTGGCGGGCGAACCTCTGTTCAGGGCAGACCCCACAGCGGCTTAGGCTTCAGCCCAGCCGCCCGACACGATCGTCCCGCAGTGTTGTGTCCATGTCTCACTACGAGGCTAGCTTTAGGAGTATAAGAAATTATATGTAGCTCACATCTTGACATGAACTTAAAAGGTGCCATAATACCGTCCTCACGAGCTATCCTGACCTTACAGAGGAGGCCATCATGCTCAAAAGGGATCGTTATTCAAATCGAATGGAAAATTCAACCAATGATTTAGTCCCCAACTTACTATATAAAGTTTCAAAAGATCTCCTGCTTCGATGCAAAGTCAGCACGCGGCCAAGCAGCAGCCCCGCATCTGGGCCGAAATTAAGCTATGCGAAATTCATATTCGAGCCGCACAGAAAACTCTCACGCGATTCAAGAGGCTTGTAGCTCTCTTTGTAGTTCAACACCTTGCTATCCCCCCCAGCCCCGGCCTAAACGAAAAGCCCCTCTTGTCCATTTTGTTGACAACTGAGCTACTCTATATTTTCCTTATCCGCACGACCTTCTTTGACAGGCACGCTTTCGATCTCTACAAACCGGGGCCATTTCTCAAATTCCTCTCTCCCTCCTGAAGTGGAAAGTTGTCCTGGCCGACCTACTTTGCATTCTGCGAACAAGTAAACCAGGGAATGAGCTTGGCATCGATAGGATATAGGGCGATCTTATTATCCAATGCTTATCAAAGTGAAGATAAGAGGGAGGACCCTCGCCTGAGAAAGGCGATGTTCCCCATTTTCGCCTTGAGGGTAATAAGGGGACAGGCTACTTTTGGTTGCATCTCTCCCTCGATTGGATATACGCTTTCCCTCATGCCTCGGATTCCTCGGGGTCAGCTGGCGAGGCATGCCTTTCATGTCCTCAATCGCGGCAACGGTGGCGCGACGGTGTTTCATGCCGATGGGGATTACCAGGCATTCCTCAATTTGCTGGCCGCTGCCAAAGCCAAACATCCGGTAAAGATTCTTGCCTTTTGCCTGATGCCCAATCATTTTCACCTCGTACTCCAACCCATTCGAGGCACGACACTCAGTCCCTTCATGCAGTGGTGGATGACCAGCCATGTTCGTCGCTACCATCGGCACTACCGTAGTCATGGACATGTGTGGCAAGGCCGGTTCAAGAGTTTTCCAATCCAACAAGACGCGCATCTCCTCACCGTGCTCCGCTATGTCGTGCAGAATCCGGTGCGGGCCAAGTTAGTGAACCATGCCGACGACTGGCCCTGGTCGAGTTTGCGCTTTCCACAGCTCCTCGATCCGTCACCAGTCACGGCATCGGAGAAGCCCACACACAGGCTATGCGGCCTCGTACTCGACCAGGACCTCGTCATGCTTCGTACGTGCGTCAATCGACAGCAACCGTTCGGATCGCCCCGATGGCAAACACGCATCGCTACCCGGCTCGGCCTGGAATCTACACTCCGGGCACGTGGCCGCCCCTGCAAACCCACGCCAGAAAAGTAGCCTGTCCCTTTTTTATCTCCGTGTTGAGCCAGGATCTTTGCGCGTGTCCGTCCACGAGTGCAAAGTCAAGTACCGACCCTAATCTTCTTATTTTTTAACTGAGATCAGATCACCCAATTCATACGTAAACGTCGTGATATTGTTCAACGGAGCTTTGATCGTAAGCGGTAAGGGCGATGTCAAACTAGGTGTTAGCCTAATTGAATGATTCGGAACGGAAGTTGAGAAACGCGCTTGATGTTCCTGGCTTCTGTTTAATTGGTATTCCCTTTTGCTTCTTTGTGCTGAGATAGGCTTCTACTACATCCCAGGAATTCGCAGTTCGTTCCATGCGAACATCCAAAATCGATTCTTCTTTCTCGCCCTTTAGGCTAAAGACGAAACTTGCCTCTCCCCCGCTTCCTGAGGATGCGACGTGAAAGCCGCTCCAAAACTTAAAGCTCACTTCCGACACTGGTCCTGTCACCTGGATCACTTCTGAATTGGTCAGAGCAAAATGCTTGGCCTCCTGATAGGCATCGCTTTGAATTGTAAAAAGATAGAGTCCGCCAAGAAGAATCATCACAAGGATAACAACGATTACAAGATGTCTGAGCTTAAATCCCCAAACCCCTTTTGATGCGTCTCCACTCAAAATACTCACCTTTTGAGCTTTCCACCACCAAACACTGTGACTTGGCCACCAGCGTGCGCTGACGCATTTATTCCAGAAATTGCTCCTCTGAATCCAGCTCGCCACGTAGGGCCAGTTGCATACGGATCGCTTCCACACGCGGTGTAACTTCTCCCCACGTTTGTGAGCGCGCCAGCATAGATATATCCAGCATTGAAGTCTCCCTGAGCGTATAGCCCGAGACCGAGGCCCCATGCCGTTCCTTGTGAGGGAGAGTATCCTTGTTGTTGGCCGAAAGGGTCGTACTTCACTCCACCACCAAGTCCAAAACCGAACTGAAAACTTGCAAATCCAGACCCATTTGGATTTTGACCAAAAGTGAATGACCCTCCAGGGCCAGCAAATGCGGACATAGAAACAGACCATAAGCTCAGCGGAACACCTAAGGAAACAGGATCCCCGAAAACATATGTATACAAGTTCATATCTCCGCCACTAAACTCAATTGGATCCTCTGCAATAAATCTCTGGAACCGTGGCTGATAGTACCGAGCCCGGTAGTAATAAAGGTCGGAGCCATCATCTTCCCGTCCTGTGAACTTAAAACTATTCGTGCTTGCTGCACCAGTCTGTGAGACAAACCCGAAGGGTTCGTATGTGTACTGGGTCTGTAACGTACCCGTGCCATCTCCAAGAGCAACAGTCGAACCAATGGCATCCGGCAGCAGGGATCTGGCTACACCACCTTCGGTTCTCGTGAAGAATTCGTCGATACCCAGACCGGTCAATAAGTTCGCTGTGACCGTGGCGCCATTCTTTTCTTGTACCGGATTCAACCCATCGTACAAGAAGTTAGTCGTGGTGCCGTTGATGGTTTTGCCGGTGCGGCGGCCAAAGGAATTGTACGTGAAGGAGGTGGTAAGGCTGGGACCACTGATCGCTGTCAGCTGATTGCGGGCATTCCAGCTATACGTCGTCGTGCCACTCGCATCGGTCACGGTCGCCAGATTCCCGTTCAAGTCATACGTCTCGGTGGCGGCCCCGAACGTGGTCTGTTGATTGTTCGCGTTGTAGTTGGTGGTCGTCAGGGCCTGGGGCACATTGGTGCGGGCGAAGGTCCCTCCTGTCGTGAGGCGATTACCCGCGAGATCGTAGGTGTAGGTGAGCGTGCCTAGCGTGGTCGCCCCTTGCTTATACGTGAGGCTCGTGAATTCCGACGCATTGTTGTATCCATACGTCACACTGTTGGTATTGGGATAGGTCACACTCGTTCGCCGATCGGCATCATCGTAGGCCAGCGTCACCGTATCAGTTCCCTGAGTAATCGTCGTGAGCCGGTTTGCATTGTCGTAGGTATACGTGACTTGGGTTTGCCCCGCAACGGTCATGGTGGCACGGCGGCTCGCGTTGTCATAGGTATAGTTCACCGTGCCTTGCGCCGTGACTTCTTGGGTGAGCCGATCCAGCCCGTCATAAGTTCGCGTGATCGTGTCCGTGACAGTGCCCCCTGAATTCTTTTCCTGCACTTGCGTAATGCGGTTTCCCCCATCGTAGGTATAATTCGTACTCGTTCCATCCTGGAACGTGGTCTTCGTGCGCCGATTCAACGCATCATACGTATAGGTGGTCGTCTGACTCTTCCGATCGAGGACCGTGGCCAGATTGCCGTTGTTGTCATAGGTGTAGGTCTCCGTATTGAGCAAGGGATCTTTACGGCTGGTCGTCCGATTCATCGTATTCGGCGTGTAGACCGTCTGCTGAGACTTCGCATCCGTCACGGTAAGCAGATTACTGTTGGCGTCGTAGCCGAATTGCGTGACGCCGTTGATCGCGTCGGTGAGCTGGGTGATCCGATCGAGCGCATCGGGTTGATAGACTGTCTTCTGCCCCAGGGGATTGATGAGGCTGCGCAGCCGTCCGGCGGCATCCAGCATCCGCTTCGTCTCGCGATTCAAGGGATCCTTGACCGAGATCAGATCGCCCAATTCATAGGTAAAGGTCGTCGTGTTATTGAGCGGATCTTTGATCGTGAGCGGCTGGCCTTGCGCATTCACCGTGATCGTCGTGACCTTGCTCAACGCATTCGTGATCGTGGTGAGATTGCCTTTCGTGTCATATCCAAAGGTCGTGGTGTGGCTGAGCGGATCAGTGACAGTCGCCACCTGACTATAGGTGGAATCATAGGTGAAGGTGGTCGTCACGGCGTTGGGCGTGCCGGAAAGTCGCGTGACCGTGAGCACGTTGCCCTTGCTGTCATACGTATACGCCGTGTTGCGGCTCAACTGATCGGTCACACTGAGGAGGAGATTCGTGCCCGCTTGCCATTCATAGGTCGTGGCCTGCGCTTCGGGTTGGCCCAACGCCTTCGTGATAGTTGTGGTCAGCCCAGTACTGTTAAACACATACCGTGTTACATAGCCTCGGGGATCGGTGACATCCGTCTGTGTGACATTCCCGCTGCCGTCGAGCGTATAAGCAAACTGATAGGTGGTGCCGTCCGCTTGCGTTTGGGTCTGTACCCGTCCATTCGCGTCATAGACATTGGTCACATGGGTGTTGCCGTTGGGTTCTTTGGCGGTCAGCAGCCGATGTGACGCATCGTAGCTGTACTCGCTCACACCCGAGAGCGGATTGGTCACCTTCCACAAATTCCCATTCGCATCGTAGGTATAACCGATCGTGCGCCCCAGGATGTCCGTCACCTGCGTGATGCGGTTGCTCGTGTCATACGTGAAGGTCAGGTAGCGCCCATTCGGCGTCGTGATCTTCGTCAGATTCCCCGCCAGACCTCCGGCTGCAGCCCTGGTCAAGGTGAGCGCATTGCTATTGCGATCCAACAGGGCTACGAGGGCGCCATACTCGCTGAAGCGCCATTCTGTCCCGTCTTTGAACTTCAACCGATAGCTCTGGACGTTTTGATCCCACGCCAACGTCGCCCCATAGAACGATGTCTGCGTAGTTGTATGTTGAAGGGTCGCATCAAGGCAATTCGTTCCGCTGGTCCGCTGAAAGGCGATGTAAGCTCCGTCCGGCAAAATCACATGGACTTCCGTACAGAGATCGTTCCGGAGCATAGATTGATCGTAGAGATGACTCGCGCCGATGCCGAAGGCCCGTTTCCCGGTATCGTTCGTGCGATACGTGCGCGTGAGCGTAATGGGCATCACATCGGGGACTTCGAGATCGGTGTCTGTCTGCACATAGAGCCCTGTGGCCGTGTCACAGGGATCTCCGGAGCAGGTAGGACCATTGCCGGGCGCAATGAATGTCACTGGCGGCGGATCAGGAAGGACCGGCCCATTGGGTTGGCCGACCAGATGGATGGCTTGCACATAGGTGGGAATATAGGGGGAAGGCGGTAAGCACTGTGTCCCACCACCCGCGCTATAGGGAGGCGAACCTGGCGGAAACAAGATTTGAATGTACCAGGCATCTCCATAGGCAGGGGCGCAAGATCCCATGGCGCTCGATGTCCGGGTCCATCCTGATGGAACTCCGTACAAGGGAGGCGCGGTCCCATCAAAGAGAAACCAGGCCACGGCATCGTAGGCACCCCATCCCGAACTCCCATTTCCCCCTGCTGAGATCGCCGCCTGCCCATTGAAATAGGTCGTCACCGAACTATTGAGTCCCACGTAGTAGCCCGGCTGGATCGGCGTGGTGTTAACGGTTGGAGTGGAAACCGGAGTGAACGTCTGCGCGTGAAGCATGGCAGGCCACATTCCCAGCCACAATGCCAAGCTCACACTCAGTGGGATAAGAGAGGTGATCCGTCGTTTCCTCATGGGCTCGTCACCTGAAGGTTGAGACTCCCCGTCGCCGTGGTCTGGGGGTTGATCGTGATCGTGTAGGTCCCGGTCGTGGCCAGGGTGACCTGGTTCAGATTGAAGCTCGCGGCTGAATTTATGGTCCCCGTTTGCTGTGCGCCACTTGGTGTGAAAAGCGTGACGTTCACGCTGCCTAAGGTGTTACTGGTGATCTTGACCGTGGCCAGCTGACTGGCCGTCCCTGCAAACGTATACCGGGCATTCTGCCCGGCGCGACTGATCGTGATCGGAATTGCCGCCGCATTGATCGTCACGGTGCCTGTGACCTCAGTCGAGAGCGTGAGGGTCATCGTGCCGGTATAATTCGTAGCTGGATTGACCGTGACCGTATAGGTGCCCGTCGTCGGTAATGCCGTGGACAGATCAAGACTGCCGCCTGTTGTTCCCACCGACGCGGACGCCAGTTGCGTCCCATCCGGCTTCCAGAGGGTGACGGTGGACGAGGTGATGGTCACGCTCGTCATGCCGAGACTCACCCATTGCCCCGCCGTGCCCGTAAAGGTGTAGCGGGCATTCTGGCCTACAGTGGAGATCGTCGAGACCGTGGCAGTCCCGTCCAGGTTCAGCGTGCCCGAGAGATAGGACATGAGCGTGAGCGTAATATTCCCGGTATTCGTTCCCGCCGGGTCGACGACGATGGTGTAGGTGCCCGTCGTCGGAATGGTGCTCGGTGGCTCCAATCCTCCACCAGCCGTACCGACTGTTGTCGCAGCGAGTTGAGTGCCGGTGGGACTCAGAAGTATGACCGTGCTGGACGCAATGGTCACTGACGTCAGGCCCAGACTCAGCCATTGCCCGCTGGTCCCGCTAAACGTATAGCGGGCGGTTTGTCCGGCCTTGGTGAAGCTGAGTAGCACCGCCGCGCCATCCAGGGTGATGGTCCCCGTCAGCGGTGACGTGAGCGTAAGTGTCATGCTGCCGGTCGCCAAGCCGGAGGGATCCACGACGATGGTGTAGGTGCCTGTTGTGGGTAGTGCAGCCGTCGGATCGAGGCTTCCGCCACTGGTCCCGATGGATGTAGACACGAGTGTTGTCCCATCCGGTTTCAGCATCGAGACGGTACTCGAGCTGATGGTCACGCTGGTCATCCCGAGATTCACCCATTGGCCAGCCGTGCCACTGAACGTGTAGCGGGCCCGTTGGCCTGGGACCGTCAAGGTCGGAGTGACCGTAGCTCCATCAATCGTGATGGTGCCCGTCACATCGGGGGTGTTGTAGAGCGTGAGCGTGACGTTGCCGGTATAGGTACTGGACGGATCGACAAGAATCGCATACGTCCCGGAACTCGGCAGCACTTGACTGTCGATCGCACCGCCGCTGGTCGTGAAGGACGTGGGCACGACGAGAGTAGTGCCATCCGGTTTGAGGATCGACACATTGAGTCCACTCATTGTCACGGAGGTGACACCGAGACTGATGGTTTGGCCCGCCGTGCCACTAAACATATACCGCGCATTCTGTCCCACTCGGCTAATGGTGATCGGAACCGCCGCGCCCCCCGGCGTGATGGTGCCCGTCAGCTCTGTGGACACAGTGACGGTGATGTTCCCGGTGTAGGTGCTCGCCGGATCAAGAAAGATTGTATAGGTGCCGGTGAGAGGCAAGATGGCCAAGTCGATGCTGCCGCCGCCGGTGCTGAATGAAGGGACGAGGACGGTCATGGAAACTCCATCGGGGCGATAGACCGATGCCGCGAACTGCGAAACAGTCACGCCACTGAAGCCGACACTGATTCGTTGCCCTGCAGTGCCGTCGAACACCATCAAGCCCGTCTTGTTCGCCGTGGTGATCGAAGCGGTCACGGTCGATCCATCCACGACGACACGTCCCATGTATTGCACGTCCGTAGACACCACGCCGGGTGGGGCGACATAGAATTCTTGGGCGCTCGTCACCTTGCCGTAAATGGTGGAAACAGAGATCGGTCCAGTTTGCGCAGTACTGGGAACGGGCACCGTGAGACTGGTACTCGTGGCCGTGGCGACGGCTCCCATGGCGGCTGTAAAGCCCACGCGGTTGTTGATCGGCGTAGTGTCGTAGTTCGTCCCGGTCAACGTGATAGTAGCGCCATAGTTGCCAACGGCTGGAGTAAAACTCGACAGTGTCGGAACCCCGCCGGTGCCGACGGTGAACGAGGCTGAACTCGTGGCGGTGTTTGCGCCGACGGTGACACTGATCGTCCCAGTCGTCGCGCCGACCGGGACATTTGCCGTCAAGACTGTAGGGGAGGCTGTGAGTACGGTCGCCGTCGTGCCGTTGAATTTGACGGTGTTCGATGCCGGGGCGGCGCTGAACCCGGTGCCGTAAATCGTGACGGTCGTTCCGACCTGACCTGACGAGGGGGTGAAGTGAATGACGGCCAGCGTCGAGGAGGCTTGTCGCGTGATCCCGGTCAGATTGCCGACGCTATCGTAGACATAAATGGCTGCGTCGCTAGCCGGATCGATGACGGCCATGAGGCGGCCTGCATCGTCGTAGACGTAGCTGATGTCGGCTGCGGGACTGGCTGATCCGAAGAAACTCAGCGCGATGACGGTGGCCGTCACGCTCATGCGGCTGGCCATCCACCGGCATAGACGAGAGAGGGTTGCGCCCATCGTTGTTCCGTCCCCAAATTCATTGACGGGAAGGGATGAACCATCAGAGAACTTCATCATTCCCTGCGTCAGACTCTTCTTACGTCCTATAACGTACGGTATTTGTGATTCGTTGCAATCCCCGAAGATGGCCCTAGAAAGGCCATTCGGTCTCTACATAGG
>CAZOHW010000121.1:0-10764 GCA_964579525.1 uncultured Nitrospira sp.
CCTTTTGTACCGCCAGAAAGGCCTGCGCGTTGGTGACCGCCGCTTCAATCTTAAGCCGATTACGGATGATGCCCGGATTCCTGAGCAGCGCCGCTTTCATCGTGGCCGTGAAACGCGCAACCTTCTTCGGATCAAACTTCGCAAAGGCTTGTCGATAGCCTGCACGCTTCTGCAAAACCGTGTCCCACGTCAGTCCCGCTTGAGCCCCTTCGAGTAACAGCATCTCGAGATGCTTCCGGTCATTATGGACGGGACGGCCCCATTCCCGATCATGATAGCGAATCATGTGGGGCTTCTCGCCAGCCCAACCGCACCGAATGAGCGTCTTAATTTGAATGGTCATTGGTCACTTTGTCAGTGATTCAACCAGCGCATAGCCCTCAGACCAGTCACCGAGGCGACTATCGGCATTGATGTGGCCGGCTGCTCCTACATCGACGAAGCGGCTTCCCCAAGCCATAGCACAACGCCGGGCGAAGGCCGATGATCCGAACGGATCGTTCGCACTCGCGACGACGATAGAAGGAAACTGGAACGGCTGCATCGGCACCGGCGTGAATCCATGGGCCGTGGGAGGAAAACCGGTAGTACCAGGTTCTGGAATCGCCACTAGCAATGCGCCGTGAATCGTAGCCGCGGACTGTTGTACCCAATGGGAAACGAGAAGGCAACCCAGACTATGGGCAATGAACACCGGCGGAGCGGCACAGCGGCGGACGGCCTCGTTCAGCCTTGCCACCCAATCGGTGCAAATCGGCGCCTCCCACTGACCGAGATCGACCCGCCGCCAATCAGGATGGCGCTGTTCCCACCGCGTCTGCCAATGGTCTGGCCCGGAATTACCGAATCCTGGCAGCACCAAAACGGGAGTGGCCATAGGTGCATTCAATCTGTCTGGAACCAGCCACCGCGAAGGCGACATCGGATGAGGTAAGACTCGACGAGCCTGCAACCGGTCTTCAGTTTCACCCCATGTCCCGCAGAGTGTGATCAGGATTCCGATCACGGGCGATGGTCTTCATGAGCTGGTCCCCGAACAAAACCACGATCCGATTGCGTTGATCCTTCACAATCATTGAAGCCGACGGTGACTTGAACGTGGAGGGATCTCCCTCCAGCCACGCGCTACAGGTAAAGGGCAACGAGTCCAGCACTGTCTCCACCCGATACTCCTCACGCAGGCGATATTGCAGCACGTCGAACTGAAGGCGGCCCACTGCAGCGATCAGCGATTCCTGATCATTGAGACTGCGCATGATCTGCACGGTCCCTTCCTGAGTCATCTGGGTGAGCCCTTTGTCGAAGGCTTTCCGCTTCCCGACATCAGTCGGTCGAATCCGTGCGAAGATCTCCGGCTGGAACTGCGGCAACGGCTTAAAATTGAAGCCGCCTGTCAATGAAACCGTGTCGCCAATAGTAAAGACGCCGGGGTTGATGATGCCGATGATATCGCCCGGGTAGGCCTCTTCAACCGTACTCCGTTCCTGGGCGACCAGACTATGCGGCCGTGACAGACGAATCTCTCGACCGAGGCGATGGTGCTTGACCACCATGTCCCGCTCAAAACGGCCGGAGCAAATGCGCAGGAAGGCTGTGCTGTCCCGATGCTTGGGATCCATGTTGGCTTGTAGTTTGAATACGTACGCGCTGAACGGCATGTCGATCGGATTCACCGACAGTTCAAGTCCATCCTCACCGTCAGCCAATCGTGCTCCTGGACTTGGCGCCAACTCCACAAAAGCATCCAAAAAACTCTCTATGCCGAAGTTGGTGAGCGCTGAGGCGAAAAATACCGGTGTAATCTCGCCCTGCAAAAACTGTTCACGCGTAAAGGGATTCCCGGCGATATCCAAAAGCTCCAGATCGTGTTGCACTTGTGCCATGGTATCCTGGGATACACGACGGTGTGATCCGAGATCAGCCAGCGGCAAGGTGTCGGTTTCGACTTTGGTTGCCCCGCCACGCATGGTCTTACTGAACAACTGCACCAGATTGTTCGCACGCGTCACGATGCCGACAAAATCACTTCCCGACCCGATCGGCCAATTCACCGCACTCGCATGGATGTTCAGCGCCTGTTCGACTTCCGTCATGAGATCGAGTGGTGGACGACCTGGTTGGTCCATCTTATTCACCAGGGTCAACACGGGAATACGCCGGAGACGGCACACGGCAAAAAGTTTGCGCGTTTGGGCTTCGACTCCCTTCGCTGCATCGATGACCATGATGGCACTATCCGCAGCCGTAAGGGTGCGATAGGTATCTTCGGAGAAATCCTGGTGCCCTGGGGTATCAAGCAAATTGATGACAGCCCCTTTATAGGGGAATTGCATGGCGGAGGCGGTAATCGAGATCCCTCGCTCCTGCTCCATTCCCATCCAATCCGACGCGGTGGCTTTTCCGCCTTTGCGCCCTCGCACCATTCCCGCCGTTCGGATCAAGCCGGAGTACAGCAGCAGCTTTTCGGTGAGTGTGGTCTTCCCGGCATCGGGATGGCTGATGATGGCGAAGGTCCGGCGTTTCGCCGTTGCAGCTGCCAGTTCGCCCATCACTGTCGGTTCCGTCGGCATCATCGAGGACGCAGCATATCACAGATACCGGCAAGAGAAGAGACTCATGATGCGGGGACATCGGTGAGCAACGTATACCCGGCCCGACTCACAGCACGATGAACGGCACCGAGCACAGCCGGAGTGTCTGAATGGGGAAGTACGGAAAGTTCCGGTACAGCGAGCACTCGAGCCAACAGCTCTTCGCACTCGTCCCCTACCGACTGCTCGCAGGTCTCATAGAGCCCACCAGGACCTTCTTCGATGAGATTGTGCTGATCGAGAATCGTACGGAGGGTCGCGATGATTCCAACCGTGGGCGTGGGCATCAGTAGTGCTGCGATCGCCCCGTGATCAAGCCTCAGCTTGGGAGCTATTGCCGGCGGCTCACCGCCATTATGTCGTTGGGCGGCAGGGAGAAGAATTTTCTCTTCGATCCCGATATGACGCAACAGTCCGGCTCGAAATTGATCATATAAGGCCTGATCGACCTGCTCACCCTGCATAACAGCTGCGTCCAACAGCCGTTCTAATCGTCGGTGATCGTCGGCGAGCACACATGTGAGTGGCCCTCCTCCACGCTCAAGAGGCGACATCGCGTGACTCCAACCCGTTCTTGCGCATGAGAGAAAATAACCGACTCCGTTGGTTCATACAAGAGTTTCTTACCGATTCTTCGACGTAATGGTAAGGAGCTTCGTGGGTTAGACTGAGTAGGTATTGATGACGTCTGAGTGCAGGTGAGCCAGAGGGTGAAAAGCACGAGTCAGCCGAGGAGGCTTTGCGTACACACGATCAACGTGCTCATGACAAAAATGGCGAAAGCACCGAATACCGAGGCCATGAACGAGAATGGACCATAGGGACGAAATCGTCGTCGCCGCATCTGCGGAAATCGCATCAAACAGAAGGTCATGAACGAAGCTCCTGCCCCCACTAACGCAAGTAGAATTTGCTCAGCATCCATGTGTCCTCCATCGTTCTTGGGTCTATCGGGCTGTTGAAAAACTATTCTGCTTTGTTTGAAATGCAGAATGATTGAGTGTCTCAAACAAAGTCACCAGCGTCCGCAGGATGATCAAAAAGGCCGTCCAGCTTGGCCGCAGCGAGCGAAGAGGCGAGACATACTCTGGGCTGTATGTTGAGCCTCTGAGCGATGCGAGAACAAAGCTGGCGGCCTTTTTCAGCATCCTGCTAGATCAGCACATATACAAGCCCTACCCCTCCGATAAGGAGGAACGTGATCCAACGTAACACGCCTTCTCGCGAGTCAGTTTGAACCTGATCAATGCGGTATCGTAATGTCGGCTGTCCCATCAGATATGCATCAATCTGCTGCTTCGCATCGTTCAACCCGATGTGCTGTTCCAGCCGAAGTAATCTGATGGCATCTGCGATTTGTCCACGCTGAAGAGCGGACAGGACAGCCTCCGGCAATGGAGGAGTCACGGAGGGTTCCAACGATGGCTCGAGTAGAGCAGATTGAGTAGATGGCAATGACATAAGCAGAAGCACACCCTATCACCATCGTGCATACAACCGAAGCGAAACATAGAATTTCACGAGACAGGAACGAGGAATGGGACTCGCTCACTATTGCTCAAAACGCACTTGCACCGTGAAACAATCAGCTGGTATCCCATGCATGGGACCGAGGAGACTTCTCCGTGGATGACGTAATCGACGGGTGGTACGGCTTCTTGTTGTTTGGAGTACTTGTCGCCATCTCCGGCTGCACCCAAGTGGCATTCATGGCCGTCAATTTCCCTACGCACTTCAGCAGCATGACGGTCGTGCGTGACCAGCCATATGGGCCAGACCGTTTGCAGAAACTTGATCTCTATCTCCCCAGCGATCTAAAGGAGAAGCCATTCGATGTCATCGTCTTCTTGTTCTTCTTGTATGGTGGACGTTGGACTTACGGAGCAAAGGGAGAGTATCGGTTTGTCGGTGCAACATTGTCTGAGAGAGGGTTTGTGGTTGTAATCTCTGACTACAGAAAGTATCCCCAGGTGCGTTTTCCAGTGTTTGTGGAAGACGGCGCCAAAGTGCTTGCTTGGGTGTCTGATCACATCGCGGAATTCCAGGGCAATCCTTCACGGATTCATCTGGTGGGACATTCCGCCGGTGCTCACATCGGAGCGTTGCTCGCTGCGGATCCTCACTATCTTGCCGGTGAAGGGAAAGACCGCTCGCGCACTATTGTAGACTTTATTGGATTGGCTGGTCCTTACGCCTTTACTCCCGACGAACCAGATTTGGAAGATATGTTCGGTCCCCCATCGAATTATCCCAACATGCAGGTAACCACGTTTATTGATGGCACACAGCCTCCGATGCTGTTACTGTACGGTGATCGAGACCGTGCCGTGAAATACGCCAATCTTGAAAAACTCCAGCATCGCATCACAACACGAGGTGGGTGTGTCCAATCACACATTTACCACGGAGCCGATCATACAGACCTCATCGGCGCGCTGTCCTGGTGGAACCCCCAACACATTGCAGTTATTCAGGATATGATCACATTCTTTGAGGGCTGTGAGCGAGTAACAGAACCGTAGAATTTCCGACCTCAACATTCGAGTCCGATGCCCCAAGGCATAGGCGCTCAGATGCTTCCTGCACTAATACGAAATCGTTCTTGGTGCCTGAAGCAGGCTCATCCCGTCCTTCCAGAGGGTGGCAGGGTCTTTATCGAAGATGTTCAACGCATCAGCCGGAAGGACACCCCATGCTTCTTCGAGCAGTTCATGCTCGAGCTGTCCCGGCGCCCATCCGGCGAAGCCGGAAAATGCGCGAAACGTCTCGGCTGGACGAGGCTGACTAAGGAGACGTTCCAGAACGGTCGGTGTCCCCATATAAATACCATCGACAATCGAGCGTGTATCGGGTCGTGGATTCTTGAGTCGAAACAACAGCACCAGCTGTGTTCGTTCGACCGGCCCTCCGGTAAACAAGCGATAGGTTGTGCCTTTGAGTGCAACGAGGTCAGGCAAAACTTCGGACAGTAGCACCTCCGTCGTACGGTTCAGAATGACACCGATGGTCCCATTTCGCCCATGTTCTAAAATAAGCAAGACGGTGTGTTCAAAATTGGGATCCTCCATCGACGGGTTCGCGACGAGGATCGCTCCCCTTCCTACCGATGCGGTAAATCGTCCTTCGGCGAGGGCTGGAGTGGCCGACGTGGCAAGGACCACGAGCAAGGATGAGAGGCTCACAATTCTTCGTATATGAGAATGGATGACATCCCTATCTGTACGCATAGCAACCCTCCAAACACAGCACCAGCCCTGGCAGGACGGATGTGTTTCACTCTGAGAGAGGTTACTGATTCTACGTAGGACGTGTCAAACGGAAGACTCCGAGACCGACAGGAGCGACGGAAAGATGAGAGAAGAGCCTACCGACCTAGGCCCTTCTCTCATCAATGCAATCAATTCTTCATAATGCTGTTGTGGGAAACAGAGCAATCAGAAGTGAAGGGACAGTCCACCAGTCCCATGGACAGAATTAAGGTCTAGCTTAATTGTGCCACCACCCTCAACGTCAATAGTATGGGAGGCATGTATAAATTTCCCTTCTGCAAACACGGCGATGTGCCTAGTCAGAAACACTTTGACTCCTCCAAGCCCTTGAAAGGCTGGAGACGTATTTCTCCCCTCTGTTGTTCCTGGCGCCTGGAGAGTAAGTCGTTGCGCTCCTCCACCCACGCCGATGTAAGGGAACCATCGTCCATTGGGCAGGTCTGGTTCAACACCAATCGGGATACGAGCCAACACATTGACGCCAAAATAGGTAGCGTTAAGATCTAACGTTGACACAAGTGTGCCGAGGCCTACGCTCGTCGATAGTACTTGTCCACTAGGAACATCTGGATTAAAATTAGTCACGTCAATTTCAGCTCCGACATCAACTCCTAACGTCCTTCGAGGAGCCGTAATCCACATTCCAATCTTCCCGCCAAAAGAAGGAGAGTTGTTGAGTTTTGTATCTCTTAGAGTCACTCCAACTACTGATAGATCTGTATTAAAAGGGAACGAATAGCCACCAAAGCCCGAGATATAGACATCAACCGGTCTGACTCGGACCTCCTCTTGCGCCTGAGCAAGCCCGGAGAAACTGAGAAGGCCCAGAACGAGCAGCGTCGCCGAAACAGCACTCTTCATGTAACTAACCTCCTTATAAGGTGTCAGATCGTTGACACACTGCGCAGGATGGTACTTCTCCCTACCAAGAAAATACCAGCACAATATATTTCTAAGCATTCAAATTATAAGGAATACGTCTTACCTAGGAACCTGTCCGACATTGACCGTTCTACTGCGGCGAACGATGTTCCGACATCTGCTTTGTTCTCGGCCCCGAAAAATCCTCACCGTATTCCAGCGAATACGCCTCCGGTTTTTCATGGCCTGTGGGGCCTCGCATCTGCCGGCCCCTCCTTCGCCTCGCCACGAAGGCAATGTCGGACAGGCTCCTAGCTTCATCAAAAACCCCTGACATGCACTGAGCACACGGTGTGCCATTGCCCCGTTGTTCTACAAATAAGCTACCCTGCGCACCGTTACTTCAGATGCCCACTCGATTGGATCATATAGGTGCCACACCTCTCATCTGACCATTTTGGGGAGAAGCGATCTGTGCTACAGTACGTACACGACAGAGTCGTGTCTGAGACACTGATCCTGGGGACCAGACTCGGTGAAGTACGTGAAGGAGAGACGTCTCATGAAGGTTTTTCTCCCATCCATGTTGCTGATCCTGTTCAGTACGCTGTCGGGATGCCTTGATCCACCGAAATCCCCCTATGTGGATGTGCAGGATCTCGTGACGGATCTCGAGAAATCTCGATCCAGTGCAGAACAAGGCAGCGCTGAGGACCAGTACCAGCTCGGCGTGCGATACGAAAATGCTTTCCCCCACGACCATCGAGAAGCCGTCTCTTGGTACCGCATGGCTGCTCAACAGCGACATGCAGGTGCACTCTACCGGCTCTGTGTATTGTCGGATAAGGGGCGCGGGATGGCTCAGGACTATCAAGAAGCCTTACGATGGTGTCAGCTCGCGTCGGACCAGGGGCATGGACAGGCGATGTTTACGATCGGCCAGCATTACGCGAACGGCCAGGGAGTCCTCAAAGATGTCGTGCAAGCACACCAGTGGTACAATCTCGCGGCAGCCTATGGGTATGAAGCCGCGGCAAAATGGCGGGATCGCCTCGCAACGGATATGACGGCCACACAGATCGCGCAGGCGCAGTTTCTCGCACGTAACTGGAGGCCGAAACCTGACGATTCGCCACAAGAATAAGTCGCGCACCCAACGCGTTGGAGCACAGCGACGCCGCCGCCGTGCTCGTCGCCGTGATCCGTTCATATCGGTGGAACGGTTCGCTCATGGGAGGTGGCAAGAACTCCGCACATTTTTCCGGGCTGTTGGGAAGACCCCCCGGATTGTGCGCCTCGGTTTCAGTGCGGTCTTGCTCCTCATCATGTTCCTTTCAATCAATTGGTCCTACCATGCCATCAGCAAGCCGACGGAACTCTTCTTCCCGGTGGAACATGCACTCCATAAAAGCCCCCGCGAAACATGGCGTGAATACGGTCCGCTGTTTGAGGAACATTCCACCGCAGTGATGACCTCCAACTTACTCGCGGCGTTGGCTCAAGCCGAAGGATCCGGAAATCCTGTCGCGCGGACCTATTGGCGAGTCCAGTTCACCTCCTGGAATCCTTTGGAGTGGTACCAACCGGCTTCAAGCGCCGTCGGGATGTTTCAACTCACCAACGGCACCTTCCAGGAAGCAAAACGCTACTGCATCCATAACCATGTCGTTGTCGAAGACGGACCATGGCACGACGTCAACTCATGCTGGTTCAACAGTCTCTATGTGCGGGTGCGACCGAGTGATGCGATCGAGTTGACGGCTGCCTTGCTCGATCGTCAGGTGATGCAGACCGTCGGTCCTCAGCCGGCGACGCTCCAGCACAAACAGGATCTGGCTGCCATCATTCACCTGTGCGGGGCCAGCGTCGGTCGGGAGTACGCCAAACGAAAATATCGTCTACTCCCCGACCAACAGTGCGGTGAACATGATGTGAAAGACTATGTGACGAAGATTGCCGGCTTCAAACGGCAGTTCGCCAAACTCAAGGGTGCGTGATCGTTCGTGCAGAAACAGACAGACTTGCCAATTCCTCGATGTCGTGAGTAGAGAGTCAACACTCTTGGTTTCCTCCCATAGCAGTTCTATATCGGCTTCGATAATCTCGAAGCTCAATCTCCCTCTCAATCATCGAACTCAACCATCATTGAGTCGCTGTTGCATATGCTGTATGGTGCACAAGTCTATCGTCTATGACCAATCAGATCCGTCCAGCTGCCACGCTTTCCGGTCCGCCGGCTTCCTTCTGGCGGGGCTGTTTTCCCGAACTTCGTCGTGACACTTTAGGTCTGCTCTTACGCTGCCAGAGCTATGGTGATGTGGCCAAACTCCCTCTCGGCCTGCTCCTCGAACTCTTGCTATGGAATCGTGGCGCCGCGATGTATGTGCTGAACCAACCAGCCGACATCAAATATGTGCTGGCGACCAATCAAGAGAACTATCGAAAAGCGCCGGTCCCCCCCGTCGAATCGCGTATTTTCGGCCAAGGTGTCCTCCACTCGGAAGGCAAGACACATCACCATCAACGTCGTCTGTTCCTTCCGTTCTTTCATGGCAATCATGTCACCACCTATGCTGACCTGATCACCACCATCACCCACGAGCGCCTGGTCGGCTGGCGACAGGGATCGACCATCGATATCGCGCAGGAAATGGCCCAGCTGACCCTCTCGGTGATTTGGCGCCTGCTCTTCGGACGAGACGTTGGGTCTGACAGTGACATCATCCGGGAAGCGATTACGGCCGGACAGAGTCTCGTCAAACTTCAATACGATTCCCTGCTCGCCAGTCTCACGCCACTGTGGGTTCCGACGACACCCCATCGCCGGTTCATGCACCGTTTCAATTCCGTGGAAGCCATGATTCGTCGGTTGATCGAAGACCGGCGAACAGGCCCATCCGTGACACACGATGATCTCCTCTCGTTACTCCTTGCCGCGAAAGATGACGAAGGCCGCCCACTCAGCGACGACGAGATCCGGGACGAACTGGTGACATTCTTGCTGGCCGGCCACGAAACAACCGCCAATGCGCTCACTTGGACCTGGTTGCTGTTGTCGCAATCGCAGTCGGCACGGGAACAGCTGGCCCACGAACTGCACGAAGTCTTAGGCGATCGTCTTCCCGTCGCTGCAGATATCCCTCGCTTGCGCTATACAAAGATGATCTGGGATGAATCGCTCCGTCTCTATCCTCCCGCGTGGACGTTCCACACGCGTGTCAGCCAGGCACAGGATCAGTTACCATCCGGTGTCGTGCTTCCACCCCGTGCCTGGGTGGTCATCAGTCCCTGGAGTCTGCATCGAAATCCTCGATGGTTTCCTGATCCCAACCGATTTGACCCTGAGCGGTTTTCTGAAGAAGCAATACGATTCCGCCCAACATTCAGTTACATCCCATTTGGAGCGGGGGGGCGCCACTGTCTCGGTGAATCCTTCGCCGAACTCGAAGGCCTGCTGATCTTGGGAATGATTGCGTCCAAGGTCCATCTACACTTGATCGACGGGCAGACGATTCAGCCTGAACCGGTCATGACGTTACGCCCGAACGTCTCAGTACAGATGACTGTGCAGAGAATCGGTAGGCCGGACTCATACTCGGTCACAAACCTGACCCAGTAAATTTTGAATTGTGAATGTTGAGTGCTCGCCTCGCGAAGCAGGTTGAATGGGGAATTATATGCGGAGAGTTGAGAATTGTGAGTTGTGATCAGGGCGCATGGCTCACGACTCGTGAATAATGTAGGTTAGGCATCAGCGCGGTCAAGGCTGGGCTTCGGCGGTCGGCGTCCAATCAGATAGATAATGCCGGGAAACAGCATCGTTGTGCCGGGGAAAATCAATCGATACCCCCACCAAGGCAACTCGGGCTTAAAAAATCCCAATCCAACGGTCAGCAGGATTGACGCCATGATTCCGTAAACGTAGGCAGGAACTAACGTGGTGGAATGATCCTCACTTCGCTGTTGAGAGGCTTTGATGAACCCTTTAATCAGCGTATAGAGAGACAATATAAAACAGGCTATTCCATAATACAGCGCATATT
>CAZOHW010000122.1:0-10700 GCA_964579525.1 uncultured Nitrospira sp.
ATCATACAATTTGTACTGCAAATAGCCCGGCGTCAGGGTCTTCGTAATCGTCTCCTGCGCCTGAGCTTGTCCGATGGACCGGATTCGCAGCCCTTCAGCCTCACCCTCGGCCCGAATCTTAATCGCATCCCCCTCGCCTTTCGCTCTCGTGCGCGCAATTTCGGCATCCTTAGCCGCAATGGTGAGCTCGAACTCTTTTTGTTCTTTCTCCTGTTCCTTCGCCTGTTTCTGTTCAATCGCGCGCAAGACAATTTGTGGAAAATCGACATCCGCCAACGCGACATTCTGGACCTCCAAGTGACGGCCCTTTAGGTTTTCGATCACCACCGCCCGGACTTTGCTCGCAATCTCGGTGCTCTTTTCCGGTACTGTCACCATGTTATAGCCGGAGACGACGCTTCGGACGGCAGCCATGAACTGAGGTCTCACCACACGAGCGTAGTAGTCGTTGCCCACTTCTTGGTTGAGGAAATACAGCTCTTCTGCAATGGGCCGAAGGATGATCGCCGCTTTGATGAGCACCTGAAGATCATCCGCACTTAAGGCATCGATATCCTCAGTGTGGCTTTGCCATCGGACATCGTAGACAAACACATCGTTCCACGGCGCGCGCCAGTAAAAGCCATCTTTCAGGGGTTCTTGGGAAAGCCCTTGGGTGAGTGGACGCCAGAACAATCCCCGTTGGCCTGGCTGGATACTAGTGCCACAGGCCGTGGTCAGCAACAAGAGCACGACGGCGAAACTCGTCAAGGTGGTCCGTGTCATGGCTCCCTCCCGATAGCACCACGCTCAGCGTGGCGAGTTAGTGATTTCGCAATGATGCCGGTAGCTGCGAAGACCGTTCTCTACCAAGCTTTTGGTGCTGCTCGGCCAGTCGATCTTGTTCACGTGCCACTTCTTCATAGAACTGGACTAAGAGCCTAGTGCCGGACACCCAGTCGGACTCTTGCCCGAAGAGCTGTTCGTACACCACGGCCTGATTGGCCAGTTCTTCGGCTTGTTGGCGAGCCAGGACCGCTTCATGGCGGTAGTAGCGTGCGACCTTCTGATGATCGTCTTCTGGAGCAAGCGTGGTCATTTCCAGTGGCGCTGGTGGGCCACTGCTGCAACCCGCTTGGAGAAGGAGGCCCAATATGGAGATATGGATGGCTGCATGCATCATGTAAGTCACTTCCATCATTACCGAGGGACAGTCACTGAGCGATGCACACACAGATAAAGCGGCACACCCGTCTCCCTAGAGCTAACCAAAAACAGGCGTAGTATGGCATGGGCATCCATGGCAACACAACAGGGCATGGATCATTGTGAATATCATGGCCGTATGTTCGTGACACAAAAACGGGTCAATACAAACATTTCTCAATTGAGCCCCGGCGCCATAAAAATCAGTTGATACTGCATGCACGAGACCGGTATCCGGCGACTGCCCATTTTTGACCTTACTCATGTGCACGGCAATGACCGACGCAATATGGCACTCGCTTCTTAAGTTATCACCATGAAGGTGAAGGCCGTGGAAGCATTGGCGAGAAATCCTAATGCGCACCACGTGCAATTTGGCCTCTCTCCGCCTCATGCGTCATATTTAGCAAACCGACATAAAAAACAGCATATGTTAAATACTATCAATGGCTTACGATTATTTACCATGATCGAGCATTAAAATATAATAATTAGTATAAATAAACTAGCTATATATAACTGGCTATTAATTTATCTTGCTCGTTCACATGGCCTCTCTGTATGCTATGCGCCTTTGTATTCTTCGCATCATTGACATTTAGGTGAGGTAATAGGTGATGTTGTTTCAATACCCTATGCATACGCTGACCGCAATCACGCTTAGCATCTCCTGCCTTCACTTAGCCTCTCCCTTCCATTATGTACCGAACCAAGAACATGGCCATACGCCTGCTGGTTACACCATAGGATTACCCAACATCAGAAGCGGTTATTGAGGAGAACGATGTTTATCGATGCACGTGAAATGAATGACGGGGCAATGGTTCAGACCACTGTATGCGTGATCGGTGGTGGCGTAGCTGGGATTACCATTGCCCTCGAGCTCGATAAACATGGTATTGCCACTTGCCTGCTCGAAAGCGGCGGATTCAGCCCGGATGATCAGACCCGTGACCTTTATCGCGGAGAGAACGGTGGATTGCCGTACTCATTTGCTGACGGATCTCGATCACGCTTCCTGGGTGGTAGCAGCAACTGCTGGGGAGGATGGTGCCGCCCGTGGGACGCATGGGAATTCGAGAAACGAGAATGGGTACCCTTTAGCGGGTGGCCCTTTAGCCAGGCTGAATTGAATCCCTACTTCGAGCGAGTTCATGAAATTCTCCAAATAAACCAGTTGAATTACGATCCCGCCTTCTGGGAAGCAACGATCGCAAAAAAGGACGTCTGCCGGCTTCCACTTACCAGTGGGACCGTACGGGACCTCGTGTGTCAGTTTAGTCCACCCACTCGATTTGGAAAGGTCTATCGAGCGACGCTTGAGCACTCAAGCCGTGTGAGTGTGTATCTCTATGCGAACGCGGTCGATCTTGAAACCGATAGCGGTGCACGCAATGTCACGCGCGTGCATGTACGTACATTAACCTGCAGAGCCATGAAGGTTTCCGCACGTCTCGTGATCTTGGCAACTGGTGGAATAGAAAACGCTAGATTGTTATTGGCCTCCAATAAGACGCAGACGACTGGGTTGGGTAACTCAGACGATTTGGTTGGCCGCTTTTTCATGGACCATCCACGATTATTTTCCGGCAATGTGATCCTCAAGGCCCCTTGGACTGGGAACACATTCTATGACACCTCATACCATGGGCAAAACCCGGTGATGGCTGGGCATGGTATGCCGATCGCTGCTGCATTGGCACTCATGCCACAGGTCGTGAAACGAGAACGTTTGCTTGGCTGTCACGTGTGGCTTTCTTCCCTGTTCCCGGGAGAGGGAACAAAGGCAGCAGAGGCACTCCGGAGAATCAACCACGCGCTGTTCCATATGGAACCATCGGAGCACAGCCCATACCAGGATTTAGCCACACTCATGGCCAACCCCATCGATACACTCAATTTCGTTTACTCTCGCCTATTTCGTCCGAAGAACCGTATTAAGAGCATCCGTTTCCACGCCATTGTTGAGCCGGAACCCAACCCAGATAGCCGCATTACCCTCTCACACGAAAAAGATGCGTTGGGCATGAATCGCGTTCACGTCATGTGGAAATTGGGACCAGCAGTACAACGGACCTTTGACCGAACGATCGCCCTTGTCGCAGACGAATTAAAGAAAGCAGGGGTGGCTGATGTCACACTGGATCCAACCCTGGAAGGGGAATCCTGGCCGAGCGGCCTGCAGGGAACCTGGCACCATATGGGTACCACACGGATGCATGACTCTCCTCAATATGGCGTTGTCGATCGCAACTGTCGAGTCCACAGCATGGAAAATCTCTACATCGCTGGCAGTTCTGTTTTCCCAACCGCCGGGACGAATTATCCGACGATTACCCTTACGGCACTCGCATTGCGACTCCCGGATCATGTGGCGAATGAGTTGCGACGCGAGACAGAGGTGAGGACACGTGGCATACCTACCGATTCCCGTGTTGGCGAGATCCTACCCGTACCAGTGGCCGCAGATGCTGATCGCATGCAGGTGTAACGCTCTGTTTGATGTCGGATTGCATGTCTCCCGAGTTCACCGCTCTATCATCCAGGGACAATTTCCTAGATCGAATACTGGAAAATCGGCTTCGCTCCGATAGCCTGAGCCAAGACACCCCGGCGCTTTAATTCCTCGAGGATACGTGCGGTCCCCGCATCGAAATCGGTCGGGCCGATGAGGACGACGTCGGTATTCGGCGGAGGCTCCTCTGCCGTTTTGTTCATATGCACCGTGATGACGGGCACAGGATGAACGAGTGTTCGGATCGCCTCGGACGCTTCGCGATAGGCCAAACCGAAGGGATTCGTGGTGGAGACCACGATGAGGCCGGTATCCATGAGGAGACGGGCGACTTCGCCATAACGCCGAGCCATTTCCATCGTCTGCCCTCGCTCCTCTTCACTGAGATCGGCATCCAGGCCACGGCGGAGATTCTCCCCGTCCAACAGATAAGCGTGGCGACCATCTGCAACGAGACGTCCTTCGAGCTTCCTGGCCAAAAACGATTTCCCTGTGTGCCGCCCCCCGGTAATAAGCACCACCGCGGCTCGATGGCCGTACTGTTGCGCGCGATCCTCGACGGTAACTTCTCCCTTGATCCAGGCAAAGTCTCGCCGTCTGGCTTCTTCTCGGAGGAATTCCTGATCATCATGGACAAGCTCCGTAATGATCCCCCCGCCGGCAATATCATATTCGTCGACCAGTACGAAGCGGCCGGTGGATTCGAACGAGGCTGAGAGGTCGAATGCGACCGGCGTTTTCGTCCGCAACGTCAATTCTGCGACTTGGTTTTTGCCGATGGTATTGCTTCCTTGTTGCTGAGCAAGATCCATCGTGTCGATGATCCGATGAATTGAGGCCACCTCACAGTCGACTTCTTTGGTGGCCACCCGCAAAAGATATTTGCGCTCCTTCTCAAGCGGTCTCTTCCCAAGCCAAAACAGGTTCGCCCTGAAGGCCGTGGAGACGAGTGGAAGATGTTCCTGATGCGAGGCAATCTCACCACGCTCAACAAAGATTTGTTCATCAAGAGTGATGCCGATCGATTGACCAGCCTGCCCCTCAGTCGGCTGCGGATCGATATTGAACGCCTCGACCGTTCTGATATTGGCTCGCTTGTTCGAAGGCGAGAAGACCAAGTGATCTCCGACCTTCAGACGGCCGGCGGCGATGCGTCCCGTAATGATGCGGCGTGCATCAAACTTGTACACATCCTGGACCGGCAATCGGAGGGGTTGTTCAGAACGAGCGGTTTCCTTGCGAAAGGCTCCAAGCGTCTCCAAGACAGTGGGCCCGCTGTACCACGACATCTGCGTGCTACGATTGGCAATGTTATCGCCGAGCTTTGCACTCACTGGAATGAATTGCGAAGGCACGGCTTTGAACTGTCCAAGAAATTCTCGATATTCTTTTTCGATCCCGTCAAAGACATCTTGACGGTACCCGACCAAATCCATCTTGTTGACCACCACCGCAAACTGGCGAACACCGAGCAGCGACAACAGATACCCATGCTTTTTTGATTGCTCTTTGACACCTTCCAGCGCGTCGATCAGCAAGAGTGCCGCTTCGGCACGAGCTGCGCCGGAAATCATGTTCTTGAGAAATTCCTTGTGTCCCGGTGCATCGATGATGATGTATTGCCGCCCCTTCCACATGAAAAAGGTGCGTGCTGTGTCGATGGTAATCCCTTGCTCCTGTTCTTCGAGGAAGGCGTCGAACAAGAACGCATATTCAAATTCTTTCCCCTGTTGCTTACAGATCGCCTGTACTTTTTCCAACTTGCCGTCGGGGAGCGAACCAGTATCGGCATAGAGCCGTCCCAGCAAGGTGGACTTCCCGTGATCCACATGACCAACGATCACGATATTCAGATTTTCAGATGGTTTGGTATCGGGTGTCTTCATAATCATTCCCATTTTCCAGACTGTTCAAACGGGCAGACCATTGAGGCCGCAGGTGAGGAACAACCGGAGGCGTACTTTCGGAAGTACGTTGAGGATTGTTTCGATCCGAGAACGAAGCTGGATGCCCGTTTCAACATTCTGCCTACATGTAGCCGTCTTTTCGTAGGAGCTCCATTCCTCGTCCTTCATCCTGTGCACGCCCTGACCGTTCGGCAACCGTGGTGTGCCGCAACTCCTCAATGATGTCATCCACCGTCTTGGCAGTCGATTTGATCGGCGTCGTGCAGGGCGCGCAACCGAGACTGCGATAGCGTGTGCCGTCACCCTTATCAAGGTACAGGTCGATGAACGGAATGTTTTCGAGTTTGATGTATTCCCAAATATTGATTTCCGTCCAATCCAGCAACGGATGAATGCGGATATGTGTACCAGGTGGAAAGGTCGTCTTGTATTGATCCCACAGTTCCGGCGGTTGGTCTCGAAAGTCCCAATCTCCATGTTTGTCGCGGGGCGAGAAATAGCGTTCCTTGGCTCTGGTCCCTTCCTCATCGGCGCGAACACCGAGAATGACCCCGGTGTACCCCTTATTCTCCAATAGTTGCTTGAGTCCGTTCGTCTTCAATGCGGTGCAACAAACCACACGACCCATGGTGTGATTCATGCCGGACGCCAAGGCTTCCTTGTTTTGCCCGACCACCAAATTCAATCGCCATTCTCGAGCGAGACGGTCACGGTACTCAATCATCGCCGGGATCTTATAGCTCGTGTCGACATGGAGCAATGGAAACGGCACATGCCCGAAAAACGCCTTACGAGCGAGCCACAATAGGACGGTTGAATCCTTGCCCATCGACCAGAGCATGGCAAGATTATCGAAATGCTTGTACGCCTCGCGCAAGATATAGACGCTTTGATCCTCAAGTTGCCGCAGGTGTTTCATACCGCTCGTCCTTCTTTCTTGTGCTACGCGGCGACAGGCTGCCGTCCCAACTCATCGAGCTTCCGCGCCGCCGCGCCTCCCTCGAGTGCAGCCCGTGCGGCTGGGAAACAGGCCGACAGAGATGCCCCTTTCCCCGCAGCATAGAGCAACATCGCCGCATTCATCAGCACCCAGTTTTTGGGGCCACCCTGTACCTGATTGTGCAGAATGCGGCGAAGCAGATCGGCCTCCTTATCCCGCTGATCAGGGGGATACCCCGCCATCTCTCGCGATGGAGCGAACACCATCCCAAAGTCTTTCGGTTCGACTCCCAGTGGAGTGATCCGTTCATCCCGAAGCTCCAGCACCCTTGTCGCCATCGATGCGGACAATTCCGGATCACCTTCCACCCCTCGGATCACCAGCGCACGACGGCATCCAAGAATTCGCAACGCCTCCGCGGTCTTTTCGAAATGCGGTGGGTGCGTCAGCCCCACAACTTGTACCGACGCTCGAGCTGGATTGAGCAACCGCGCGATTGGATGAAACACATTCCTGACCCCCAGCTCTTGACGCATCTCCAGAAATCGATAGAGGGGTGGATGGTACAGTCCGATATCGAGGTAAGCAAAGCCCTTCCTGTTCACCGCTTCAGCAACGAGCTTGGGATCGGCATCAACAGGAATGCCTAGAACTTTCAACACTCCGGCACTGCCGGGTCGGCCGGGGATGCCGTCATAGCCATGCATCAAGACGGCTGCTCCAGCTGCAACCGCTACAATAGACGCGGCAACAATCGCGTGAAACGTATCCTGCTTTCCGGCATAGGTCGGCACATCCACCAATGCGAGCTCCCGCGAGACAGCAAGCGGGGACACATACTGCCGTGCGGCAGCTGTTAATGCCGCTAACTCCGTGACCGATTCCGACTTGAACCGTATAGCGATGAGAAACGCACCGATCTGAGCCGGTGAGGCTTCCCCTTCGACCAACGCTTTCATCGCCTGCTTACACTCATCCCAAGTCAGGTCCTTGGACGCTTTGGGGCCTTTGGCAATTTTGGCAAGGATGTCTTGAATCGGCATGTTACGACTTATGGAGGCCGCACTCAGTTTTAGCAAAATTCTTCCAACGACCTGCTCGTGGATCCTCGCCGGGTACCACCGGGGCTGTACAGTAGGTGCAGCCGATGCTCGGATAGTTCTGATCATGCAGCGGGTTGTATGGGACTTCATAGACCTTGATATAGGTCCACACATCGGTCCACGTCCACCGAGCCAGCGGGTTAACCTTGACCAACTCAAATTTCTGATCCCACTCAATCAACCCGGCATTCGCGCGAGACGGAGCTTGATCCCGCCTGATGCCGGTAATCCACGCGCTATACCCCTTGAGCACACGAGTCAGTGGTTCGACTTTCCGAAGCTGACAACACTGATCCGGATTCCGCTCCCACAGCATGTCGCCGTAGGAATCCGCTTGTTGTTGTGGCGTCAGTGCTGACTTCACCTGAACAACCTGTGCAGGCTTCAGCCCATATCGCTCGATCACTTGATCTCGAGTCGTATAGGTTTCTGGAAATAGAAAATCAGTGTCGAGATAGAACAATGGGACTGAGGGATTGATCCGATGGGCCATATCGACGAGGACCACGTCTTCCGCTCCGAAACTACAGGCGAGGATTATCTTCTGGCCATATCGCTCGATGGCAGCCGTCAAGACGTCTTGAGGCTGCTTGGCCTCGAATGAGGCACTCCAGACCTTGAGCTCTGCGATCAGATCGGAACGGCCACTCACCGTCATGATCAATCAGGTTCCTTTACCCTTCGACCTTCTCAACCAGAATGCGATAATGCGAGGCTTCTGGTTCCAGCGCCTCTTGGATCAAGACCCTATGCCCGTCATTCTTCAAGCTCATCGGCACGTTCTTAATCGGCTCTCCGGCATCCAGCCAAACTTCCAACTGTTCACCGACATCCATCATTTCGAGCTTCAGTTTCGTCTTCACGTAGTTCATCGGACAAGCCACCCCGCGCAGGTCATACACCGGCGCATTGGTCGGGACTGGAACAACAGGCTTGGCCTCGATCGGCATCTGAATAACTGGCGGGTGCGCTTCTTTTACCGCCGAGAGTTTCAGGTCTTTCCCCATTTGATCCGTCGCCATGCGACAAGCCTCGACAAACCCCTTGGCAAACGCCATCTTTTCCCGAGCCGATTCAGCGGACGTGTCCTTGGGCCCTAGATCGCCGACGGTTTTGCCGAGGTCTCGATAGAGGGATGGAAACACACCCTTCTGAGCAATTCGGCTGTCGAACTCGGTAAATGTTTCAGCATCGGTCGACGGCTCAAGCCCTTCCGTCACCAGCATGGCCTTGGCCGCTGCTAACACCGCTCGATAGGATTTATTGACCGACACGGAATATTGGTGCTTTTCAACGAGCAGTTTTGCTTGATACAGCTCTTGGTCCGCCTCAAGAATTCCGTTTTCAATCATCTCCAGCGCGCCGCCGGCACATTCGCCGGGGCCGAGATCTTCTAGGATAAACTCTTCTTCACCTTCCCAGTCGTAATAGAACGTGGCATCGTCCTCATAGGCAGGCACGATAGTGTAGGGAATCAATTCATCCTTCAGCTTGCTCTTCCCGACACGAGTAATAAACCCAGGCAGACTCTCGTTCAGCTGTCGGTCTCGTCGGTACACATCGATCAAATGAGAAATCGCCGCTGGGACCGCCTTCGCAGGCAACTTGACGATCATCTGACCGATCTTCGCGGTGCCGTTGACCGAGCCACCAAGATGCAATTCATAATGCGGAGCAACATGGTCGCCGAGACGTTTTCCGACTCCATGTAACCCAATCGTAGAAATGTGATGCTGGGCGCAGGAGTTATGGCAGCCGCTGATTTTGACATCGACTCCCGTTAAATCTGCTGGTACCAGCCCGGCAGGGAACACTTCTGCCAGGGCTCGTGCCAACCCTTTCGATGAGGTGATCCCCAGCCCGCAGGTATCGGTACCGGGACAAGCAATAATATCCTCAACCAATTCCGCACCAGGATCAGCCAGACCGTGAGACACCAAGTCCTCGTAGAGATGTGGAATCTGCTCAGCGGGAATCCAGCGGATGACCATGTTCTGATTGATAGTCGTACGGAGATTCCCGTTGGAATAGCGCTCAGCGAGATCGGCGACGAACAACATCTGCTCCGCGGTAATGTCCCCCATAAACAACTTGATCGCTGCGGTAACATATCCGTCTTGCTTCTGTTTGACGACATTGGTCCGCTTCCACATCTCAAACGGAGTCTCCTGACCAATGGTGTGAGCTCCGTTGCCGTTGCTGGTACCATTCCCGTTCTCGTTTCCATGTGCAGTCCCATTGCGAGTCGGCATGATGAGCGGAGGGGGAGCATCCTGATGTTGGAGTAGCGTCAACGGCCCGCTCTTAGGAAGCGCATGGCCCATGGCAACATAAGCCGATTCCCATCGTCGTTTGAATTCCTCAAAGCCCAACTTATCGATCACGAATTTCATGCGGGCCTTGTTGCGGTTTTTCCGATTGCCAAGGGTGTCGAACACTTTAATGACGGCCTCGATGCTGGGAATCAGTTCCTCCATGGGCGTAAAGTCACGGAGCAGCTGGGCAACCCTCGGCGTCGACCCCAACCCCCCACCGGCGACCATTCGAAAGCCGATGACTCCATCGGCACGCTTCACCGCCAAGAGACCAATATCGTGGATAGGCGTCAGGGCACAGTCGTGCTGACATCCAGAAAAGGCGATTTTAAACTTTCTCGGCAGACTTTGGTTCAGCGGGTTCCGGAGCAAATGGTACGCGACAGTCTTGGCATAGGGCGTAACATCGAAGACTTCGCCTTGGCACACGCCTGCCAGGTGGCAAGCCGTCACATTGCGAACCGTATTCGCACAGGCCTCCCGAGTGGTCATGCCCACTTCGGCCAGCCCGCGCATAATCGTCGGCACATCCTTGAGTTCGACGAAATGCATCTGAATATCTTGTCTGGTCGTTACATGCCCGACTCCGGTCGCATAGCGGTCGGCAAGCTCCGCCACACGTCGAAGCTGGTTCGCAGTCATCCCGCCGAAGGGGATCTTGATCCGCACCATCTGCACTCCCGGCTGGCGCTGGCCGTAAATGCCGTATTGCAAACGAAAGGGCCTGAAGAGATC
>CAZOHW010000123.1:0-10685 GCA_964579525.1 uncultured Nitrospira sp.
GGTCGACAGCCGGTTCTACCACCTTGATACCTGCTTCTGTCCCTTAAGCGGTGGAGACCTGCTCTACTTCCCAGCAGCATTCGATCGCTATGGCCAGATGGCGATTACTGAACGTGTTCCCGAGATGCTGCGTCTTACCGTTCCAGAAAATGAAGCCCTGAGGTTTGCCTGTAACGCCGTCTGTGTTGACAAGCATGTCGTCCTTCCAGCCGATTGTCCTGCCACGGAAAGCTTGCTTCAAGAAAGAGGGTACGAAACTCACGCGGTTCAACTTGATGAATTCATGAAATCGGGTGGGTCGGCTAAATGTCTCACATTGGCGCTGGAGTGAGGGAAGTCATTGGTCACTGGTCATCAGTCAATCGATTAATGGACATGAATTTATTCTGATCAATGACGAATGACTATTGGCCAATCACTTTTTTCTAAACAGAAACGCGCCATACATACCAGCAATCGCGATCGTGACGAGTTCAATCGTGAGAAGCATGCGGCTCACAATAGCCTCGGCTGTGGGAGGAGTGAGGATGAAAGACAGACCGAGAAACTCGGGTGCCTGAGTTGGAGGCGTTTCCCACGGTGGAAACAGCACGGCAAGAAGCAGCACCGCAACCATTCCATAGAGGACCGTGATATTGAGCTGTTCCGGCGATGAACCAGCCCCTTGTGAAGAAGCTGAACCCTCTGCTTGGCCATCCAGCCTCCGACCGCATTGGATACAGAACCGATTAATCTCCGCTTGTAACCGACTGCAGGCAGGACAGGTTTGCATCTTTGGGCGTTCCTCTGGTCCATGTACATACATGGACCGCCCCAAAGAAGCTAGAGGATAGAGTTGAGATGCTAGAAGTGGTAACCAATCCCCACAGAGAAGGTGATCGGATTATAGATAGCCTTGATGCCAAACCCTCCGGCATCTGTCCCATCAAAATTGACGGTTGTATAGTTATACCGGACTTCCCCATAGGCAGAAATATTTCTGGTGATGAGGTACTCAGCGCCGAGCTTGGCATTTAGGCCCACCGTAGTCGAATTCTGGGTTCCTTCCAGCCCAGGGATAATAGTTTTGATACGGGCCAAGAATATTCCAGGGCCCACGCCAACGTAGGGTTGGAACCTCGACTTATGATAACGAAACATGAGATTGAATGGCGCCACTATAATGACACGGAAATGATCTCCTGAGAACACGCTTGTATTAGTGAACCCAGTCGGGAAGCTCCCTCCATTCGGCCCGCTCACGACAGTTCCAGGAGCAAAACTAACTGTTGTCAGTTGTTGTTCAATATGAGGAGTCGTGTAATAGGCTTCCATTTCCAGACCGAACCAAGGGACTGGTGGAAAGTAGTATCCGACTTTCCCACCTATCATCGGAGAACTTTTCAGGTCACGACCAGACATTGACCCTGGCGGGGAGATGGTGGATCCTGAAGGCAATCCAAAGTCAGTAACATCAACTCTGGTCAGTTTGTTGTTGTCACCAAAGAAAGGGAGTCCAACTTGCCCTCCGATATACATCTCAGCATAGGTGGTATTAGAGACGCTCAAAAGCATAACGAACGCAGCGAGTAGGGCAGCCTTGATGCGGAGTTTTGAGTAGTCTTTTGCAGCATGTCGTAGTTTCATAGGAGCCTCTCCAGATAGCTGTATCCGTACCTATCGCCCATCCTATGGCCTGATGCCGTTAGGGCCAAATCATTTTTAAAATCTGGGCACGTATGGAACGCATCGTATTTGGCTGATTCTGCTCAACGTCGATGGCACAAGCCACTAAAGAGGACCGCGCGGTCCCTTCATTGACAGGCCTTGGAGGCCATTTCTATAATCTCCGCTCCCTGTCACCAGCATGATGTTTCGAACAGGATACTGACCGCCCTATGTCATCCATCAGCAAGATCGGTGTGATCGGTGCCGGTGCATGGGGAACGGCCTTAGCGAAACACTTGGCTGAGAAGGGTCTGGAGGTTCGACTCTGGGCCTATGAATCTGAAGTAGTCACCGCGATCAACTCGATCCATGAAAATTCCCTTTTCCTCAAAGGAGTCTCTCTCCCACCACGATTAGTCGCGACCGCTTCCTTGATGGAAGTTGTCACAGACTGTCACGGATTGCTCTTCGCGACCCCGTCACATGTCGCCCGATCTGTCTTACGGCAGCTCGCTCCTTATTTGTCGAATCCCTTGCCGCTCATCTGCGTCACCAAAGGCATCGAGGAAGAGTCCGCTCAACTGATGACCCACGTCATGGAAGACGAGCTGCCGTCGTCGATGCACCAGTCTCTGATGGTCCTTTCCGGACCGAGTTTCGCTTCGGAACTCGGTGCCGGGAAACCGACAGCTGTGTGTCTGGCAGGGCCGGACAAGCCACTGGTACAACTGTTTCAAAGTACATTGATGACCCCTGCCTTTCGCGTGTATGCCGATCCCGATATGATCGGTGTCCAGCTCGGCGGCGCGTTGAAAAACGTGATGGCCTTGGCCGCAGGCGTCATTGATGGACTCGAACTCGGACTCAATGCCCGTGCCGCGCTGATTACTCGAGGGCTGGCGGAAATCATCCGCCTCGGCGTGGCCATGGGAGCCGACTCGCGGACATTTTATGGGCTGTCCGGGGTGGGAGATCTCGTCTTAACCTGTACGGGAACACTCAGCCGAAACCATGCGGTGGGCGTTCGGCTCGGACAAGGCGAATCGCTTGAAACCATTTTGGCGGGAATGCAGGCTGTGGCAGAAGGGATCCGCACGGCACGAGCCGCACTCACGTTGGCCCACCGTTATCAGGTCGAGATGCCGATCATCCAAGAAATCAATGCCGTGCTCTATGACCATAAATCTTGCTCAAAAGCCGTCCGCGACCTCATGGAGCGAGATGCGAAACCGGAGAAAGGGTGGACATGAACCCAGAAGGACTGAAGCGGCTACTCCATCAAGTCAGCCAAGGACAGGTCACGGTGGAGCAGGCACGCCAGCAACTACGATCCCTGCCGTTTGAAGATCTCGAGTTTGCCTCACTCGACCATCACCGATCATTACGCCAAGGGTTTCCAGAAGTTGTGCTCTGCGAGGGAAAAACCAAGGCGCAAGTGGTGACCATCGCTCGGGCTCTCATAAAAAAGGGAGGGCCGCTTCTGGCCACTCGCGCAGAACCAGCGGTCGCCCGTGCCATTCTCCGCCTGGATCGTCGTGCCCGGTACCATTCCGAGGCACGCATCGTGGCGATCCACCCGTCAAAGCCACAACCGATCGGCCACGTCCTTGTGATCACGGCAGGCACAGCGGACATCCCGATCGCAGAAGAGGCCCGCATCACAGCCGAGGTGATGGGAAGCCATGTGGAACGGCTCTACGACGTCGGCGTCGCTGGTATCCACCGGCTGCTTGGAAAGAAAGACCGACTCTTCGAGGCGAAGGTCGTGGTCGTGGCCGCCGGGATGGATGGAGTCTTACCAAGTGTCGTCGGCGGACTCGTCGACTGCCCGGTTATTGCCGTACCGACAAGCCGCGGCTATGGGGCGAACTTCAGCGGACTTGCGGCGCTCTTGACCATGCTGAATTCTTGCGCAGCGGGAGTTGGTGTGATGAACATCGACAATGGCTTCGGAGCAGGCTGTCTGGCCCATCGGATCAATCGGTTAGGGGTAAAGAGTGAGGCGTGAGGAGGAACGCTCGTACCCAGACTCCTCACCCCTAACTCCTTACGATTCTTACCTCACTTCCAGAGTTCCCCGCTTCGGCCAGGCAACCATCATCGTCCGTGGCCCTTTTTCCCCATTCGCCAACAATTTGGTCCGCACTTCATACGAATAGGTCCCAGCGGCAGCGAGCTGTTTGCGATGATCTTGCCCATCCCACGAGAGGTCGATCGACACTTTCAGCCGCTCGTTCTCGCCATTCCCGTTCAGCAGCCGTTCAATCGGTTGACGGTGGGTGAGAAAGCGAAGAGAGGTTTTCGAAGGAGACGTGATGAGCGAGGTCACCTCCAGAATGACCGCACCATCCAGTTCTCTGGGAAGCTGCACGACGACTGCAAATTGGAGAGGCCCATTCCCCGGTTCGTAGGGTGTGGGGGTCACGTTCAGATCGACGATCCTAAACTCAGGCTCCTGTCGGGAAATAGGCGCAGGTTTCACTTTCGAATCACTATCAGTCGGCAAGCACAGTAGAACGCTTCCGCATAGACCGAGTGCAGTGAGGAACAACCCCCATCGCTGTCTCCTTATGGCATCGCATGGCAAGAAACTGAACCGCGTCATAATTGACCACTGTGAAATAACTTCTTGAAACAAATGTCCAATATCGTCTCCCTGGCTATTTTAGGGGGATAACATAGCCCCCCGGAGCTGTCAATCAAGCGTGAAGAATGGGTCATCGCAACGTTGCCTAGGACGGGGCTCACCGTACAACAATAGGGAGCTCACACTATACCATCACTATTCATGAACATTGATTGCCGTTCGCCGACGCCTTCGGATAAGATGTGCGGTCGTTTTACCGTGACCGCATGAGGAAGGGCATGAACCGGCATCTGCACTTTGATTGTTTCTCCGGAATCAGCGGGGATATGGTGCTGGGCGCGCTCGTGAGCGCTGGGCTGTCCTGGACTGAATTGGTGCGAGGGCTGAAGGGTCTCAAGCTCACCGGCTACCAGTTGCAAAAACAAGAGGTTCGGCGCGGGGCACTCCATGCAATAAAAGTGAATGTCGTTATTCGTCAAGGGTTTCACCGGCCCCTGCCCATCACGCGCATCCGGCGAATCCTCTCAACCAGCACGCTTCCGGATCCCGTGAAACAGCGGAGCATGGCCGTCTTCGATCGACTGGCTGACGCAGAAGGCCTTGCCCATCGAGTCGATGCCAAGGATGTTCACTTCCATGAAGTCGGGGTGATCGATTCCTTCATCGACGTCGTCGGTGGCGTGCTCGGTTGCCATCTCCTGAACGCCACGCGGATCACGGCTTCAGCAATCAATGTCGGAGCTGGTTCGATTCAGACGTCTCATGGACCTTTGCCTGTCCCGGGGCCAGCTGTGTCCGCGCTGACAATGGGGATTCCAATGTATTCCGATGGTCCTCGTCTCGAGCTGGCAACGCCCACAGGGGTCGCGCTACTTCGAACACTGGCTTCGGAATTCGGCCCGATGCCGGTAATGAACAGCACGCAGGTCGGGTACGGCGCCGGAGATCGAGACCCAGACGGCTGGCCGAACGTTTTACGCGTATTCGTCCAAACGGAGCCAGGAACCGCCGTGCAGTCGACTGAACGAATCATGCAACTGGAAGCCAATCTCGATGACCTCAATCCGCAAACGTATGAATATGTGATGGAGCAACTGTTTGCAGCTGGAGCTGTTGATGTGACGTTGACACCCGTCATTATGAAGAAAAGTCGGCCTGGCATTGTGCTGACCTGCCTGGCTACACGTGACCAGGCTGACGCCGTACTCGACATCCTCTTTCGGGAAACAACCACTCTTGGAGTGCGCCTTTACGAGCTGACCAGACAAGTCCTCCTCCGACGTTTCGTTCCTATGAAGCTGCGTGATGGAATCGTACATATGAAGGTGGTCCCCATCGGGACAGATCGGGAAAAGGCTGCCCCCGAGTATGCCGATTGCCTGGCCATCGCCAAGCGAACGGGGCGTCCGCTCAAAGATATCCAGGAAGAAGCGACACTTGCCTATAGACAATCACGACGCAACATGAAACAGTAGGATCGAGGAAATTGATGTCATCGCTGTATAGACTTCACTGTTTGCGGGTAGGACGCGCGTGACCGTTCTGCTCTATGTACTGCTCTTCTTCATCTCTGTAGCGGTCACGCTGGGTGGATGCGCGCTCTTTACCAACGCCATCGAATGGCTGGGAAAGCGACGAGGAATTTCCGAGGGCGCTGTCGGCAGCATCTTTGCGGCGATCGGCACAACCTTACCGGAAACCTCTATCCCAATCATCGCGATCTTCTTTGGTCAAAGCCAAGATGAAATCGAAGTGGGGTTGGGTGCGATCCTAGGCGCCCCATTCATGCTCAGCACCTTGGTGCTGCCCATCTTAGCAATCCTGGTCCTCCTGTATGCCCGAATCGGCAAACGGACGGATCGCTTTCATCTCAACTATCACGAGGTCATGACCGACCTCACGTTTTTCATCATCGGATACTTCATCGCATTAGGCTGTGCCTTGACGCCTTCTCGCTTGATTCATCTCGGTGCCGCCGTCGTCTTGGTCATCCTGTACATCTATTACATGAAACTCAAGCTCAGTCCATCTGGTGAGGAAGAAGAAGGCAGTGAATTGGATCCCCTGATCTTCGACAGGACAGCGAGCACGCCGTCGTACGGGATGATCGGATTTCAGGCATTCCTTGGATTGGGGGGACTCATCCTAGGTGCGCACTTATTCGTGATGGCCGCAGAATCAATGGCAGGCCTCTTCTCAATGTCGCCGTTGATCCTCGCACTCCTGATCGCACCGCTTGCTACCGAACTGCCTGAAATGTCCAACAGTTTTTTGTGGCTGTATCGCAAGAAAGATCGGCTTGCCGTTGCCAATGTGACCGGCGCCATGGTCTTTCAAGGAACTCTCCCTGTATCCTTGGGGCTGATTGGAACACAATGGGTGATTGCACCATCGGCACTGACGACCATGGTCTTAGCCGTGCAAGCCGTCGGGATTTGCCTGCTGCAAATTCTCATCGGCGGCCGATGGAGGCCATGGTTGCTCGCAGCAGGAGCGGCATTTTACATCGGCTATACCGTACACCTCTATGTCAAGTAGTTCAGGGGCTTCCAAACGCTCCCTATCATCTCGCCTTCCCTTATTAGGGATCACCATGGGCGACCCTGCCGGCATCGGCCCGGAAGTCATCGTCAAAGCTCTTGCCAAGCCGGCCCTGCAGAACGTTTGCCGTTTTCTCGTGATCGGATCGGCCCCTGTGATGGAACGAACGATCAAAGCCTTGAAGCTCAAACTGAACGTACTTCCGATTCACGGCCATGAAGCGACACCACTCTCTAGAGGAACTGTTGCCGTCCTTGACCCCCTGGAGGCCCCGCTGGGGAAATTCACACCGGGCCGGGCCTCGGCAGAAACCGGTGCGGCAGCAGTGACCTTTATTAAAAAGGCCGTTGAGCTCGCTCAACTCAGCTGCATTGACGGCATCGTCACGGCACCGATCAACAAAGAAGCCATGAACATGGCCGGCTACCGATACCCAGGCCACACCGAATTACTGGCCGATCTCACTCAAGCAAACGAATCCGGCATGATGATCGTGGGTGGGCCGTTGCGGATCATGTTCGTGACGACCCATGTGGCCATAAAAGATCTCCCCTCCCGGCTCACGCAAGACAACATCGGGAAAGGGATTCGGTTGGCTCATCTGGCATTGACCACCCTCTTCGGGGTGAAGCGACCCAAGATCGGTGTGGCCGCCTTGAATCCGCATGCCGGTGAACATGGATTGTTCGGTGACGAAGAAGCTCGTGTGATCCTTCCAGCCACTCGTCGTGCACAACAACAGGGCATCTTGGCCAGCGATCCCTTGCCGGCCGATACCCTATTCGGGAAAGCTGCTAAAGGGGAGTATGACGGTATTGTCGCGCTGTATCACGATCAAGGGCTAATCCCACTGAAACTCGTCGCCTTCGGGACCTGCGTGAATCTCACCGTAGGACTTCCCATCATCCGCACCTCCGTCGATCACGGGACGGCCTTCGACATTGTCGGTAAAGGCATTGCAGATCCCGGGAGTCTGATCGAAGCCATGACCCTGGCTGCAAAGATCGCCGGACATAAAAAAGCCCCATCTCCTACAAGGTGGAAGGGACAGTGCACACGTGTCGCTTGATGTGAGAAAAGACCTGGCGGTTGTTCGACAACAGATCGAAGAGCTGGATAGGCTTGCAAAGCAAACCCTTGAAGACCTTAATACAATGGCAGGGACGGAACGAGTGGCCAAATGGAAAGTGCGTACGATTGCCCTGCTGACCAGCACAGTCGGACCACGGGAAGGCCAAAAATTCTCGGAAATCCAACCAGGACCGTCGTTCACCAACGACTTGCTTGAGGAATTTACGGATCTTGTCGAGTGCTACCGAGCTCCACTGATGGCTCTCGCTAAGCAGCTCGCGCAAGCACTGCCTCATCCTCATGGGAACTGATGGATGGGCCTGTCTGATTCTCCTGCCGCGATTAAGCGTCTTGGCCAAAACTTCCTCATAGACCCCAACATAGTCCGCAAGATCGTCGCTCTGGCAGAGGTGAATCCGCATGATCGGGTCCTGGAAATTGGACCTGGCCGCGGTATCCTTACCGAAGCCCTGTGTCGGCAGGCTAGTCACGTCACTGCCGTCGAAATCGACCCTCGACTGCATGCCTATCTCGCCGAACAGGCTCAGTTTCCCAATCTGACTCTGATCCTCGCTGATGCCCTGACCTATCCGCTCACGGACCTCCAGCCCAATACGATCGTTGTCGCCAATCTTCCGTATTATTTATCGACTCCGCTCCTCTTTAGACTCCTGGCGCACCATACCCTGTTCCCCCGATTGGTCCTTATGCTCCAGGAAGAAGTCGTCGACCGACTGGTTGCCAAACCCGGAAGTTCTGACTACGGCGTCCTGTCCATCATGGCACAGTACGCGGCAGACATTACCAAGGCCTTCAAGGTTTCCTCACAATGTTTTAGACCGAGACCTGAAGTCGGATCGGCAGTGGCGCTGCTCAGGATCAAACAACAGAGAGCACTCACCCAGGAAGACGAGGGTAAGTTTTCCGCATTGGTAAAATCGGCCTTCGTTCACCGACGCAAGACACTCATCAATTCACTGAAGGATGAGGGCTATGACCACACGATCGTCAACAAAGCGCTTCTGTCACTGCATCTCCCGGTCACAACTCGGGCTGAAGTTCTCTCCATTGCTCAATTTATTGCCCTCACTCACGCACTGACTTCTAACAGTGTGCCAACTTCTCAGGATGACAAGCCTCGCACCTAGGCGATTCCTAACATTCTGTAATCGACAACTACGCCATCTCCTACGGTCTCAAATGGATCTTGAAGATGACCCGTCGACTATTGTCTCGATCCGGCACCCCCTTAGGATTGCGCAGAAGCTCTTGCCTCCCTCTTCCCGTCGCGGTCGCCTTTTGCAGGAAACATTCGTATGCCCAGGGGAGTTTCTCGCGGATCACCTCCAAGCTTTTGGTGAGCACAGCAAGTGACCGTTCCTGGCTCAATTTTAAGTTGAGCACATCGTCTCCGAGATCATCCGTGTGACCTTCAATCACGAAGGACTCGACCTCCTGCGTACCGGCCCCGCAGACGATCGTCGCGTAGTGGGGCATCGCATCGTACAGAAACAGTTCAGCGGTGGGTATCAGCCGACTCTTGCCAAACTCAAAGTTAAGCACGGTATCAGGGACCACGACGGTCAAGACGCTAGGGCCTCTCGTTTCCAGTGTTGGGCGTGGTGGGTCGAGACTGGCCTTTGGTCCCGCTGTGATGCTGCTTGGTGCCGTTTTCGCACCTCCCTCATCGACCCTCGTGACATATGCCGCAAGCAGCAGGATGAAGATCACCACGAGCGAGGTCATAAGATCGACGAACCCGTTCGTCAATGGAGATGCGCTGTCCCGTGATTTCTGATGTAGAGTCGAGTTCATCGGATCTCGAGTGGTTGATCAGGCGTCACCCACATTATTCATGAACACTTCTGCTGCAATCGCGGATTCGCTGCTGCGACGAGCCTTCGGCGGGCAGGCTCGCCCCTCACAGCCCCAACATACTGTTTTCAAGTATGCTTCGGCTTCTCGGGGCTCCGCGTGCCCGTCTCGCATGCGACTGCGCGATTTCGCCACGAACCGTCATGAATAATGCGGGTTATCCCTTCACGTCCCTGATCGGCCTGTCTCCTTGCCCACTGTGCGCTGGCGTCGTGG
Source organism: uncultured Nitrospira sp. (assembly GCA_964579525.1). GTDB lineage: Bacteria > Nitrospirota > Nitrospiria > Nitrospirales > Nitrospiraceae > Nitrospira_D. The sequence continues at coordinate 9,938 of CAZOHW010000123.1, forward strand.
GGAATCCGCGGCGGCACTCTGTTGCTGTTTGAATTCTTTGAGCATGGTCTCTAGCTCAGTCTGAGACAACCGCGATGAAAGGGTCCGCCCATCGAGAGTTCGATTAAGGCTCTGGAGTGCCTCCAGCAAGGAATCAAGTACTGGTCGCAATGTCTTCTGAACCTCACTCCCAATATCTTTCGCCAGGTCTTCAAGCTTGACTCGGGACTGTGCGGACGTGAGCGTTGCGAGAGATTGTGATGCGGTTGTGAGGGCAGTGACCGTCGCCCCTAACCGTTGCTGCACTGTCTCGAGGGACGAGCCCATCGAGTCGCTCCTGGCATGACCAACCATTGCGCTAGACATTCCCTCTGCAGGAGAAACATGTGGTGTCTGTTGGACCGTACTTTTCTGAGGAAACATGTCATCAACAAGCGCGACACAGTCCCGATGCCGTTTCTCTAGTCGATGCCAGATGGAGTGTTCGAGCAACGCAAACATATTCGCGCAGGCGAGGCCGACAACCGATGTGACAAATTTCCCTGCAAGCCCGTTGATAAGTCCTTGAATCCCTTCGATCTGGCTTCCGTTCGCATGCAGTTTGCTCAGTCCGATGAGGATTGCCAGGAAGGTCAGCATCAATCCGATGCCGGTCATGACCGAAGGAAATTGCCGGTAAAAGTTGATATTGAGGCGGTTTGCGCAGAGCGTTTCAAACGAGAAATACTCGATAGCTGAGCGCTGACTGTGAAAGGTGGGTTCGAGGAAA
>CAZOHW010000124.1:0-10624 GCA_964579525.1 uncultured Nitrospira sp.
GGACTTATAGAGCGGAAGGTTTAGGCCGTCAACTATTTTGAGATAGGTTCTAGAGAGATCGCCTTAGCTTCAGTATGAGGAACTTCCAGCCGGGCAAGGTCCTCACTATTTAGAACCCATCTTAACGGAGCACTGCAGTCCTGTGCGCTTCTCTACCGGCTCCTTCGCGTGAAAGAAAGCATCGCAGGGTCAGTTACGAGCGAGTCCATCAGTGACCGCATGCCGTCCCCAACAAGAAACGCTTTCGCACAAATCCGAGTGACAGGGCCATGCTCAGTGTTGTGGAGGTGTGAAACGCTACTTGACATTGTTGGGAATTGTTTCCCATACTGTCATCGGTTCATGGCATGGAGGTCACCGGTCGGTATTTAGGTCTTCTCCTTGCCAATGCATGGTTCTCGAGCTTGATTCGTAGGAGTATTGGGCCAAAATCCGCTATATCCTGAACTGCACCGCGCAGTCCGATTGGAGACCTTTCAAATGCGAACACCCTCTATGGCCTTCCAAACAGTACTGAACCGGTACCTTCCCTCCCTCCAATGCTGTCGCGACTTGATCGTGACAGATCTCAAGAAGACCCCCAACACCGCCCTTCTTGCTGAGTATCTTCAAGGCGGCAAGATGTTCCGATCGCTCCTTGCCTTCATGGCGGCTGATGCCATTGGCAGTGAGCTCGTCATGATGGTCCCCGTCGCGGCCGCTCTTGAACTTCTGCACGGAGCATCGCTCATTCACGATGATATTGTGGACGGGGCCAAGGAACGCCGCGGTCATCCTGCGCTCCATATCCAGATAGGCGTGGGTCCTGCTCTGATCCTGGGCGATTATTTGATATGTCGCTCCCTTTCGGTCTTACAAGAGTCTCGGAGTATCTTCAGTCTTCAACGGGTGACGGAAGCGTCCAATACACTCAACTCATATGCTCAGACATGTTGCCTCGGCGAACTTCGTGAACTCACGGCGACAAGTGACCAAAATCAGGAGGACGAGTATCTCCGCATTGCGGAAGGGAAGACGGCGTCTCAATTCGCCGCGTCCGTCACGGTGCCAGCAATTTTAGGTGGAGGTACTCAGAAAGAGATAGAGGCCCTTCGAACCTATGGCCTCAATCTGGGAATCGCATTTCAGATCTCGGATGATGTGCTGGACGTCGACGAGGATTCTGGGACACTCGAACAGTCAGAGGCACGCGCTCATCTGAATCAAAGACTAGGGTTGCCCGTGCTGTATCTGCAACGCTATGGCTCGTCGACAGCCATGCAACAGTATCGCCGGATAATAGAAACCGGGAATGGGATGCAGGGCCAATTAGGAGTTCTCTTAAGAGAAGAGGGTATTCTTGACCGAATTCACAAGACGCAGGCCAATTATGTATCAGCGGCCCTCCAGGCACTGGATTCCTTACGCACCTCGGAAGCACGTACACACCTCGGTCTGCTCGCATCCTATGCCGTCGATCATCGTGCCCATATTTCCGAGAGTTTGCATTGCCATGCCTAGTGATGTATTCCACCCCGCATAGGTCCGCGGCTGATCGGTGTCGAATAAATAATAAATATAGGTAGCTCGGATGCAGATATATTCTTGGAGCAGGCAACAGGCAGGGCTAGTCTCTAACTAGGTCCAGCAGACCTCTACTCATCGGACGAGATGACAGGACATCAACCATGATTTCCAGGAGAACATGATGGTTATTCAGTATCAAGGAGTATGGACATGCGGATTTATGGGTGTGTCGCGTGTCATGGGCTTGCTCATGTCAATATCCATGCTATTTGTCGACAGTCCACTTGCGGCCGACGTGCCGATCCACCCTGATGGAGTCCAACGCGCTGTGGTAGAAGTTGACAGCTATGCGTTTGTTCCACATCACCTCGTGGTGAGAGCCGGAACACCGGTAGAATTGACCTTCAAGAGCATAACCTGGGTCGTACCGCATAATGTCATCATCGATGATCCTCGATCCGGACTGCACATCCATACAGAGGTTCCAGCAGGGGAAACCGTTACGGTCACATTCACCCCGGCACATCCGGGTGTATTCGCGATCTATTGCGATAAGAAACTTCCATTCTTAAAGAGCCATCGTGAGAAGGGACAAGAAGGAGTGCTAGAGGTGCGGTGAGATATACGTTGCAACGGGACGGTTTTGTACATTGCTCATGACGCAACACTTTGGCCGGTGGTGGATACCTAGCTCGATGGCCGGCGGTTTCACGCCCTGACGGTCGTGGATAACCGGAGACGCCGCTGAGAATCGAGCATTGATGAAGCGATGCAGGCTAGCAAGCGTGTCACCTCATAGCAGCTCCACGATTGCTACCCCGATTGACGGTTTCGAGGGAGTGGCCTACCATGGAGCCATGTTCAGGAACCACAGACGTTCCATATTTCGTCTTACGCTCTGGGGCCTCTTTTCAGCTTGGATCTTCTTTGGCTGCTTAGAACTGATCGAAAACTCGCAGCTCATCCCGTCAATCGTCGAAGACGCTCAAGAGAGTGCGGATTATGACGAGGATGCACTGACGGGATTAGCCTCAGGACTCAAGTCAGATGTTATAAGCTGGGGAACACTCGGCTCTACCTGGATACTGAAGACAGTCGTTGAATCAGTCATCACTCCTTGCCCACCTACAGTCCAACCGCGCCTTGCGCACTATGGGCCTCCTTCACTACCGCTTTATCAGCAGCTGTCGGTCTATCGCATTTAATGCACTTCCCATCCCGGTGCTGAACTGTATGAACACGGATGATCGCAGCTTTGCGGATTCTTCCGTGACCCTTGTGAAGGTGATGGGAGGTCATCATGTGGTTTTCTGTACATTCTGTTCATCTAATTTTGATCGTGAGCCTATTCGATTCAATTCTGACGAGCTGTGTGTCCTTTGAGCCAGTCGTGCAATCCAAGGTCGAGGACCTTCAGGAACGGCCCTCCGTCGCCATACTACGATTTGGGTTTGATCGAGAAATTACCAGTTTGTCCACCGTGCAAACTGTAGAAGAAACACTCACACCTGAAGATGAAGCGACTCGGCTGGCGGCGGCCTTATTGCGGATAGAACAGGACGCCCGCTGGTTGTTCATGAGTCGCTTGGCCACGGGCCAGGGGTTTTGGATCGTCCCACTCGAGGAAACGGATGCATTGGCGGAGGAGTTGCAGCTGAAGCCGGGCGTCATTCCGAATGCAGAACAGTTGACCGAGTTCCGAGATCGCCTGGGCGCCGATCTCGTCATCGCCGGCAGTATCTTGGACTACGGAAAGATCCGGTGGGAGTGGATGCTGGCCGGTATGCTCACCGATATGACTGCCGAAACCATTGCCCTGGGACTCGCCACCGCCTGGAATCCGATCGGGCTCGGGGTTAACATTGGTCTCGAGTTATTGACGAATACTCCCTTATGGTTTGGAGGAGGCTATCTATTTGGAGTTTCCATGCGTCCTGTCCGTGTGGAAGCGCGTGCCTTCGAGACGGTGCAGGGCTATCCGATCTGGCAAGCGATGGATGAATCGGTATATGCGTGGAGTGCACTTAAGGCATTGCCGGAGGCGATACGAGACAAAAAGGAGATTCAATTGGAACTCAATTTGGCCGAAATCGCAGAGTCTCTCGGAGATCGCTTGACCAAGCAAGACCTGCGGGCATCACGGTGGCATGGAAGCCTTGAGAAACCTCAGCCCTGAAGCCTGACCAAGGCCGACATCCTCGCCTGCTTAGAATATGCAGCCTACAGACATCAGAAGATAGGAACGTGCCTGGTCAGGCAATGACCCAGTATATGAGTGCAGTCTATGCCTTACTAGCACTATTGAGTTGAGTCTGGTCGTTGATCGGAAGACGGACCACAAATCGGCTGCCATGAGGCTTATTCGCTTCAACCCAAACCTGCCCGCCATGTCCCTCCACGAGATGCTTGACGATGGCCAGTCCAAGCCCGGTTCCTCCCAGTTCTCGTGAACGCGCCTTGTCGACGCGGTAAAACCGTTCGAAGATTCGAGGACGATCCTGTTCGGGAATGCCGATCCCCGTGTCGGCAATACAGATCTCCATCGCATTCATGGGTGGCTCGGCGTTCCTGGCTGGACGGGCCATGGCGGCGCTGACGGTAATCGTTCCACCCGGCGGCGTATACTTAATCGCGTTATCCAGCAAATTGGTCAAGACTTGCGCCAGCCGATCCTCATCCCCCGCCAATGGAGGCAATGAGGGATCGAGCGCTGTGACAAGCTGGTGGCGATGCTTTTCTGCAAGTGGGGTGATCATGGCCAAGGTCCGGTCGACGACGGCACGCAGGTCAACCGGTTCTTTCTTCAAAGAGATACGACCTGATTCGATCTTCGAGAGTTCAAGCAAGTCTTGGATGATCAGATTGAGTCGATCGCTCTGCTGGAGAATGATGTCCAGGAATTTCGACAAGGCAAGCGGATCATCCTTAGCCCCGTCGAGTAACGCCTCCACATATCCTTTGATCGACGTGAGCGGAGTGCGCAGTTCATGAGAGACATTCGCGACAAAATCTTTCCGGATCTTTTCCAGGCGCCGCAGTTCGGTCGTATCGTGGAACACCAATACGGCACAGGCTTCGTTGACCCGCTCACCTCCAGTCGGGGACGCTTCGATCTGCAGGCAGCGCCCGGTCAGTGGAAGGACGATTTCATCCTGCTGATGTATGCCTGTTCGCAACATCGTGGTGATCAAGTCATTGAGCTGCTGATGTCGAAACAACTCCGCGTATGGTCGCCCACGGGCCTCTACTCTGGAGATGCCGAATATACGTTCCAGCGCGGGGTTGATCTGCAATACATGCCCCCGTGAGTCCAGCACCATGACCCCTTCGACCATCGACGTGAGCACGGCCAGTAGTTGGGCGCGGTCTTCCGACAGCTCTTCGATTTTGGCATGCAGTTGATCGGCAAGATGATTCAGCGTCGACGCTAAGAGTCCCACTTCGTCATGTGCAGTCGTTCTGATGTGAATGGGTTGTGTGCCGGAGCTTAATTGTTGGGCCGCTGAAGCAATATCCAAGAGTGGCCTGGTAATACTGCGGGCCAACCAGACACTCATTGCCAGGGCAACGAGAAACGCAATGCCGATAGCAAGCACGAGTTGTTGCTTCAATATGGAAATCTCGTGGTCAACCATGACCGTCGGCAGCCCCACGCGTACGACGATCGGCGCGGCATGGTCCGGTTGCTGCAACAGCACCGCATGATACATCGTCCGTTCTCCGGTCGTATGGCTCTGGCGCACATCTTGTCCCCATCCAGTGGAAAAGGCTTGTTGAATTTCCGGCCGTGACTTGTGGTTTTCAACAGCCGGCAAGTCGGTATCTGCCACAGCACTGTCGGCCATGACCGTGCCGTCTGCCGCGATCAGCGTGACACGCGCGGTTGCTCTGGTGGCGAGGTCACGTGCTCTCTCTTGCAGAGAGGATGGCGTCGGGGGCAAGGTCCCGACCCGAAACAATGGCTGAACGCCGTATTCAACGAGTCTGACCTGGGCGTAAAGACCATCACTGAATTGGACGTGAGCCTGCTGCTCGAGGGATCGCACGGCGATCACACCGGCGATCATGAGGCCGCAGGCGACTGCCACCAGCGTGCCGATCGTGACTTTCCATCGAATCGACCACGTCATCCTGGCTTCTCGCCGAAATCTTTAAGTTTATACCCCAAGGATTTGACCGATACGATCGCATCTTCAAGCAACGGCAACTTTTGTTTGAGTCGACGGATGTGGACATCGACGGTTCTGGTCGTGCCGTAGTAGTCATATCCCCACACAGCATTGAGCAGCACGTCGCGGGTCAGCACCCGGCCAGAATATCGAAGGAGATGTTCGAGCAATCCAAACTCCTTCGCGGTCAATGGTACATCGTGGCTTCCGAGTCGCACCTCATGCCGAGCCGGATTCATCGTGAGTGTCCCGTACCGATAGAGTTCTGAGCTCTCGGATGGAGCACGGTCGACCCGACGTAGCAGCGCTTTGACCCGCGCAACGAGCGCTTTGGGGCTGAACGGTTTGGTCACATAGTCATCAGCACCCAACTCCAGCCCCACGATCGTATCTGACTCTTCGGCTTTGGCCGTGAGCATGAGGATCGGAAGCATCGCCGTCTCTGGAACGGAACGAAGTCGTTTACAGACTTCCAAACCATCGATTTCAGGCAGCATCAAATCGAGGATGACGAGATCAGGTTTATCCTCTTTGACTTTCTTCAGTGCCTCACGTCCATTCATCGCCGTGAGAGGTCGAAACCCCTCCTTCTCCAGATAGAGTGTGACGAGCTTGAGGATATCATGCTCGTCTTCAACGATGAGGACCTTCTTGCTCGTCGCAGGCGTCATTGGCTGATTCAATCTACGGAGGAAAGAAAACGGTTGAGCCGATACCGAACTACTTGTCTGCTAAGGAAGAACTTCACAGAAAGATCTCGTGACTAAGCGGTGCTTACTCCATTCAACAAGGCTTGGTTCTCCATCATAATCGTTCCGGATCTGGCGGCGACGTGTGCCGAATGATCTTGCCTTCCACCAAGTAGACCACTAACTCAGCGATATTGGTGGCATGGTCAGCCACTCGTTCAAGGGACTTGGCGATAAAGCTCAGACGAATCGCGCGGGAGATCGTATCTGGATTTTCCACCATAAAGGAGAGCAGCTCCCGAAACACCTGTTCCATGAGCTCATCGACCATGTCATCGTCCGTGATCACCTTACTCGCGAGCTTGGCATCTTCCTTGACGAAGGCATCGATACTTTCCTTCACCATTACCCGCGCCAGATTGCCCATTCTTGGGATGTCGATGTAAGGCTTGAGTTGCGGCTCCTCGTTCAGCTCAATCACTCGTTCACAGATACTCTCCGAGAGGTCGCTGATTCGTTCGAGCTCTGTAGAAAGCTTCATGGCCGTCGTCACCAATCGCAGGTCGTGCGCCGCCGGCTGGTGGAGCGCCAGCAATTGGATGCAGGCTTCATCAATCTCCACATCCATCGCATTGACTTTGTGATCACGCTCAATGACACGACAGGCCAGGGCCGAATCTCGGGTGACCAAAGCGGAGAGTGCCTTATCGATTTGATCCTCAGCCAACCCGGCCATGCGGGCCAACTTAGTCTTCAATTCCGCCAATTCTTCGTCAAAATGTCGTTGGGCCATACCTTCATCCAAATCGTCCGGTGATGTAGTCCTCGGTCTGCTTCTCCGAGGGGTTAGTAAACAGCTGCTTTGTCAGGCCAAACTCAATGAGTTGGCCGAGGTACATGAAGGCCGTCCAATCAGATACCCGCGCCGCCTGCTGCATGTTGTGGGTCACAATCAGGATTGTCACACGCTGCCTCAGATCGAGCAACAGGTCCTCGATATTGGCCGTGGCAATCGGGTCGAGCGCCGAGGTCGGTTCATCCAGGAGCAACAACTCCGGGTCGGTCGCTAGGGCCCGGGCGATACAGAGGCGTTGCTGCTGGCCCCCAGAGAGGGATGTCCCCAAACTCGATAATCGATCCTTCACCTCTTCCCATAACGCTGCATGCGTCAACGCCTGCTCGACCTTTTCGTCCAACACACGCCGGTCTGTCATCCCCCGAACTCGTAAACCATAGGCCACGTTCTCATACACCGACTTGGGGAATGGATTCGGCTTTTGAAACACCATGGCCAAGCGCATGCGAACCTCAATCGGATCCACATCGCGAGCCAGAATATTTCGATTATCGGGATAGAGCAGAATTTCGCCTTCGTATCGAGTGCCCGGATAGAGGTCGTGCATGCGATTAAAGCAGCGCAAAAAGGTCGATTTGCCGCAGCCTGATGGGCCGATCAGCGCGGTGATCTGATATTCCGCGACGGGAAGGGACAAATTCTTCAGCGCCAATCGGCTGCCATAGGCAAAACTCAGATCACGCGCTTCCGCCTTGATCGGCTTGGGCCAATCCCGATGTTCAGCCGACTTGATTCGCGGTAATTCCATACGTACCACCAAGCTGCCCCTACCAGGAAATACGTTTGCGCATCCGGTACCGGACATAAATCGCGAGCCCGTTCATGGCAAGCGTCATGCCGACCAAGAGGAGTCCAGCCGCCGCTGCATTACTGGCGAAATCCTCACCCGGTCGTGAAACCCAGGCAAACATTTGAATCGGCATGACCGTAAAGGGCGACATCAACCATTCAAACGAAAGAAACGGTGGCTGATCCGTGAACGGAGCGGGAGGAAGAAAGGCAATGAAGGTGAGGGCTCCGATCGTCACAATGGGGGCGGTCTCTCCGATCGCGCGACTCAACGCCAAGATGATCCCGGTAAGAATTCCCGCCGCCGAATAGGGCAGCACATGGTTCGACACGGTCTGCCACTTGGTCGCGCCCAAAGCAAAGGCGGCTTCGCGAATCTGAACGGGAATCGCACGAATGGCCTCTCGTGTCGTCACAATCACGACGGGAAGAATGAGAAGCGCCAACGTGAGACCGGCCGTCAGAATACTTGCCCCAAGTCCCAAGAGATAGACGAAAAGTCCCAATGCCAGCAGGCCAAAAATAATGGATGGGACCCCGGCGAGATTCGTCACCGTCACTTCAATCAACTCAGTCAGCCAGGTTCGGCGGGCATATTCCTCCAAGTAAATGGCCGCGGCGACCCCCAATGGAATACCCACCACAGCCGTCACCAGCATGATCAAGCTCGAGCCGACCAAGGCAGGGAGAACACCAGCCTGCATAGCGCGACGTGACGGAAACGAGGTGACGAATTGCCAATCAATGCGGTTGGCCCCCTCCACCACAAGCGCTCCAAACAACAGAACCAGCGTTCCTATTGCGAGAGCAAGCGAGCAAAGCCCTACCACCTTGAACAACGCCTCTGCAAGTTTCCGGCGTCTCAACATCAATAGACCTCCCGAAACCGCTTTCGCATGACATGGCCGAGCATGTTGAAGGCAAAAGTCATCACAGCCAACACAAGCCCGGCTGCAAAAATGCTTTGGTAGCCGATGCTGCCATGTGGCAGATCACCAAGGGCGACTTGGACAATGTAGGCGGTAATGGTGGCAGCAGGCTCCATAGGATTCCACGTGAGATTGGGGTTTTGTCCGGCGGCAATCGCCACCACCATTGTCTCACCAACCGCACGCGAAACTCCAAGCACATACGCAGCGACAAGACCGGACGTTGCGGCTGGCACGACTACCCGCCAAGCCGTCTGAAGTCGTGTGGCGCCTATGGCATACGATCCTTCTCGCAATACCATCGGCACAGCCCGCATGGCATCCTCACTCAGGGAAATCACCAGAGGCAGAATCATGATCCCGATGACGATGCCGGGGCCTAGCATATTAAAACCAGGAAGGTCCGGCCACAGGGTTTGAAGAGCGGGGGTGACTACAAGGAGCGCGAAATAGCCGTAGACGACGGTTGGGACCGCACCCAAGAGCTCTAAGATTGGCTTGATCGTTTCTCGTGTTCGAGACGATGCAAACTCTGCCAGGTAGATGGCCGAGATGGTCCCCAGGGGGATGGCGACCAACAGACCCACCAGGCTCGTAACCACCGTGCCGGCGAGCAGCGGCAAGATCCCATAGTGGGGGTTATCAAAGAGCGGTGTCCATAGCGTATCCGTCAAGAAGTCGGTAAGTGGGACAGTCTGAAAAAACCCGAACGATTCGGAAAAGAGCACGGCGAGGATCGTGACCGTGGCGGCGACAGACATGAGCGCAGCGAGAAAGAGCCCGCTTTCGATCACCAGCTCTTGTCGATATCGTGCTCGAAGTCGATCCCCCGCCACCACGACGGTAGGTCGGCTGACTGGAATCCCCTCCTGCATAGTCACCACTGTCTTATCCATAACTCGATCAGCGCTTCCAATGCCTCTCGATACAGACCACCACGGGAGGCCTCACTGTTTGGGAGGACGATTCATAATTTCCTCAACGGATAGTCCAATTTCCGGCTCACCGCCGAACCCAGTACCGACCACGCCCTTCCGAAATCGCTCTCTGGCCATTCCATAGGCTTGGTCAAGCAAGGGGATATACCGGACTTCGGCAATCAGTTTTGGGCCTTCGGTCAGATAATACTCGACGAAACTTTTCACTTCCTCCCGCTTCGCTGCGCTCTCACTGACATAGACAAAGAGTGGCCGTGACAAAGGCTGATAGATCCCCTTCACCACGTTGTCCGCGTTGGGTGACACCGGCTCGCTCTTGCCTTTAATGGCGACTGCCTTGAGCTTTTTCATCTGCGCCGCATAGTAGGCAAACGGGATGTACCCTAACGCATGCTTGTTCTTTTCAATCCCTTGGACCAACACGTTGTCGTCCTCACTGGCCGTGTAATCGCCTCGACTGGACTTGGCTTTTCCCACAATGGCATCGGTGAAATAGTCGAACGTGCCGGAATCCGAACCGGCACCGAAGAGGATGAGTGGGGCATCCGGCCAGTCAGAACGAATCTGGTTCCATTTCGTGATCTTACCTTGTGCCGCCGGCTCCCAGATCTTCTTCAGTTCATCCACCGTCATCGACGTGACCCCGGTATTCATGGGGCTGACCGCCACTGTCAATGCATCGAACGCAATCGGCAACTCATAGTAGGCAATCCCGTTCTTCTGGCAGAGCGCCATCTCTTCCTTCAAA
>CAZOHW010000125.1:0-10514 GCA_964579525.1 uncultured Nitrospira sp.
TAAAATAGCCTTCTTCCCTTCCCTCTCAAATGTCAGTTCTGTGCCCGCTTTGCGTTCTCGTGCGTAACGATTCGCTCGGACGGATTTCACTAGCACCCGGCCAGCTCGACACCCGCCCATAAAGCAATATCCTGTTCAAGGTGCGAACTCCCTTGCCCGGTTCCGCCAGATTATTCTTGCCTAATCTCTGCGCCTACGGGCTTTCGTGTTGACTTGCCTCCTGAGATGTACCCCCAGCGGGCGGAAGAAAGAGTACGAATGGGTTGTCCACCATGTCGAACTCCTCAGCCCACATCATTTCCAGCCGAGATGGGGAAATGGTAGCAAGGAGAAAGAACCGCAGCAGATCCCAACGCTTTTGATAACGGTGCATGAGAAAGAAATACGATTCCTCCGACGGAACATCAACAAGATAAGTGCATGCACGATCGATGAGCCAACAGCCCAACACACACTCATTCTGCATGGTCCTTCCTTGACTTAAGCTTGTCCCGAAGGCTACTCTATCCTCCTTTCAGCCCCCTGGAAATGGGTACAAATTACCCATAAGCTAGGGGTGTCGCTTTTTTCATCGTGATGGTGAATTTGGAGCTCGTTGTGAGCACTGGACACCCGGAACTCATTGCTAACATTGCCTCAGAAATCTCGGCGTCAGGTCCAATCCCCTTCGTGCGCTTTATGGAGCTCGCGCTCTATCATCCGCAGTTCGGCTATTACATGCGCGCGCCGGAGCTGACGACTGAGCGCATCGGCCGACAGGGCGATTTCTATACCAGCTCGGATGTCCATCCGATCCTCGGGCAAGCTCTCGCCAAGCAAGCCGAACAGCTGGACCGACTCCTTGAGTACCCCACGAAATTTACAGTTGTTGAAATGGGACCGGGCAAAGGGTTGCTGGCTCGGCACTTTTTGTCGGTGTGCCAGCATGACCACAGTTCGTTATTCCATCGTCTCCAGTACATCTTGATTGAACGCAGTCCGGCCATGCGCGCTTTGCAGCGCAAGAACTTGGCACCTTGGCTCGATCGACCGGAGCTGCTGGCCTGGGTGGACGATCTCGATCATATGCCCTCCCAAGACGTGACCGGTCTCTTCTTCAGTAACGAACTGATCGACGCTTTTCCAGTTCATCGTGTGCACGTGACGGAAACGGGCATCGACGAACTCTGGGTGGACTACCGCAACGGACAGTTCGTAGAGTGCCTCAAACCGCTGTCCTCGGACAGGCTGGCCCAACACCTTCAACGGGTGCAGGGCGACTGGCCAAAGGGCTACCGTACTGAGGTCAACCTTCACGCATTGGACTGGATGACACAGGTGGCCCGACAGTTGGATCGTGGGTTTGTGATTACCATCGACTATGGCCACACGGCTCACGATTTTTATCGTGCTGACCGCACGCGTGGGACATTCCTCTGTTATTGGCAACATTCCGTTAACGAGGATCCGTTTTCTCGCGTAGGCGATCAGGACATGACAGCCCATGTGGATTTTTCGAGCGTCGCAACGGCCGGTGAAGAGCAAGGCCTCGAGACCACCGGCTTCACAAATCAAATGAGTTTCCTCATGGGACTCGATGTCGAACAGATGTTGGCTGAACTGAAACAGGATAGTCCGGCATTCAACTCGGCAATTCAACTACTGAGACCAAACGGGATGGGAACCACCTTCAAAGTCCTCATCCAGCACAAGGGCATCGTAGATCCTGAGCTGGATGGTCTGAAGTTCAAACCGTTCTTTCGTTCAGCCCTCATGGCCCAACCAGCAGCATGAGGGATGGAGGGTGATGACTTCTCCGATATTCCATAGTGTTTCATGGTGTTCACATGGGTAACGCGGCAGTTCCAGAAAATTATTTGCCGATCCTCATTTTCATCGGTGTAGGGGTTGCCCTGGGAACGCTGACGCTTCTGCTCGGCGGCCTTGTCCGACCGAACCAACCCTATCGAGAAAAACTGGCCCCCTACGAGAGCGGAAGCCCGTTGTTTCAGGATGCCCGTGTGCAGTTTCCGATGCGGTACTACATTATCGCGATGTTGTTCGTGATCTTCGATATTGAGATCGTCTTTATGTTTCCCTGGGCCGTTGCATTCACCGGTCTTGGGCTGGTTGGATTAGTTGAGATGGTCCTGTTCATTGCCATTCTGGTGGTCGGGTTTTGGTACGCCTGGAAAAAGGGGGCGTTGGAGTGGGATTAGCGCGCCGAAGGCGCGCAATTTTAGTTTTGAATTTTGAGTGAAAAGCGCAGAAGTTTTTGGCCGATAACTCAACACTACGCACTCAAAACTAATAACTGGAGCGACGCAACGTGAGTCTTCTCGAGCGGCAATTTGACGCAAATATCGTGACGACCAACCTGGACGCCGTTGTCAACTGGGCGAGGAAGTCGGCTCTGTGGCCGATGACCTTCGGCCTGGCCTGTTGCGCGATTGAAATGATCGCGAGTGTGTCTTCTCGATACGACCTTGATCGGTTCGGCGCCGGTGTCTTTCGTGCATCGCCTAGACAGTCGGACTTGATGATCGTTGCGGGCACGGTCTCACGAAAGATGGCCCCGGTCATCCGACGAATTTACGACCAAATGGCCGAACCACGGTATGTGATTTGTATGGGCTCATGCGCCACCTCCGGCAACCATTACAACAGCTATGCGGTCGTGCAGGGTGTCGACCAAATCATACCGGTTGATGTCTATGTCCCAGGCTGCCCGCCAAGACCAGAAGCCTTGCTCGACGGATTGTTGAAGTTACAGGAAAAGATCCAGCGCGAAAAGGTGTTCGTGAAATAACCAGCGAGACGCGCAAGAGTCAAGCGGCAAGCGCGATGGCCATTCGCGCTTTTCTCGCAAGTCCCGCGATTCTCACAATGTGAAACGATGCAGACACTGATCGAGACATTGCTGAAACAATTTCCGGAGGCGGTGCTCGCCGTGGATGTCGACACCGCTCGCTCCGAGGTTGCCGTGCATGTCGCAGCGCCAAAAATTTTGGAGGTCGCCCGTTATCTCCACGACGCGCCTGAAGCCTGTTTCGACCACATCACGGATATCTGTTCCGCCGACTATCCGGCCGATCCACAGCGGTTTGAAGTCATCTACCTTCTTCTGTCACTTCCACACGGCCACCGGATTCGCCTGAAAACACGGCTGACCGAAGATAATCCAACTCTCGATTCCGTGACGAGTATCTGGCGCGGCGCATCGTTCTTGGAGCGTGAAGTCTACGACATGATGGGGATCCGGTTTACCGGGCACCCAGACCTACGTCGCATCCTGCTCCCCGAAGATTATGCGGAAGGCTATCCCTTGCGAAAGGATTTCCCCACAGAAGGCCGAGGATGGCGCAGTCAATTCGACTTCATTCCCCGTCTCGACGAGCCGCCGGTTGAGCACTTTGAAAGCGAAGTGTCGGAGGCAGAAAAGAAGTTGTTCCTCGCTGAACCAAACACGTCCTCGTCGAACCGGCGCGAAGAATTATTGTTGAATATGGGGCCACAACATCCCAGCACGCACGGTGTCGTGCGCGTGGTACTTGAGCTGGATGGTGAACGGATCATCAAAGCCACGCCTGACTTGGGCTATCTCCATCGTGGAGTTGAAAAATTGGCTGAAGGCCTGGCCTACATGCAGATTATTCCGCACACCGATCGCCTCGATTATGTTTGCGCGATGGCGAATAATTATGCCTATGTGCGGGCTGTCGAAAAGCTCCTCGGCATCACGATCCCTGAGCGGGCTGAGTATATCCGCACCATCGTGGCGGAGATGCAGCGCATACTTGGGCATTTGTTCTGGCTCGGCGCGCAAGCGCTGGATATCGGAGCTATGACCATCTTTTTTTGGACGTTCCGCGAGCGTGAAACCCTGCTCGATATGTTCGAGAAGCTCTGTGGAGCCAGGCTGACCTTGAATTATTATCGGATCGGTGGAGTGGACAGCGACTTTACTCCCGACTTGGTGACTCGCCTCAAGACTTTCCTGGACTCATTCCCTCAAAAAGTGGACGAATACGATTCACTTCTCGCCGGCAATCGAATTTGGTTGGGGAGAACGAAACATATCGCGGTGATCTCCCCTGAAGATGCGATCAATTTTGGCCTGACAGGCCCAGCCCTCCGAGGATCCGGCGTGGCCTATGACGTCCGTAAGCTTGAGCCTTACGGGGTCTATCATAAAGTGGATTGGGAAGTGCCGGTCGGGAAAAACGGCGATACGTACGACCGCTATTGGATTCGTGTGGAAGAGATGCGCCAGAGTGCGCGAATCATCGCCCAATGCCTCGACCAGATGCCACCCGGCCCGATTATCGCCGATATGCCGCAATACATTCCGCCGCCTAAACCACAAGTCATGCGCGACATGGAGAGCTTGATTCACCATTTCATCATCTTCACCCAAGGATTCAAGCCACCCAAAGGCGAGACCTATTGCGCGACCGAAGCTCCGAAGGGCGAATTGGGATTTTTCATCATCAGCGATGGAAGCCCTAGACCCTATCGGTTAAAAATCCGCTCGCCTTCCTTTATTCATATGGGGGCATTCGACCATATGGCGCGCGGGTATTTGATTTCCGATATCATCACGATTTTTGGCACCTACGATGTCGTCATGGGAGAGTGCGATCGGTGAGGTAATTTGAGTGGTGAATTGTGAGTGGTGAGTTTCAACTCAAAACTTACAATTAAAAACTTAGAACTTCGGATCTGAGCAACGATGTTTATAGACAAGTACAAAGATGAGATTGAACAGATTTTAAGCCGCTATCCGGTCAAGCGCTCCGCCTTGATCCCACTCCTCTACATCGCCCAGCGTGACCACGGTTATGTCACGGAATCCGCCATGCAGGAGATCGCCAGACTCCTCAATCTCACGCCTCCACAGGTCTATGAGACGATCACGTTCTACACAATGTTCAACCTCAAGCCGGTGGGGAAATTTCATCTTCAAGTATGCAAATCCCTTATGTGCGCCCTCATCGGTTCGGATATGGTGATCGCATGGATCAAAGCCAAGCTGGGAATCGCGCCAGGAGAATCGACGGCAGATGGACTCTTCAGCTTGAGCGTGGTGGAATGTTTGGCGGCTTGTGGGACCGGCCCCATGATGCAGATTAACGAGGATTATTACGAGCAACTGACTGAAGACAAGCTGGACCAAATCTTGTCCGACCTTCGGACTACCGGAACCAGTCGACTGAAGACCGGACCATTTATGTGGCCGGAACCTGTGAACGGTAAGGGGTGAACAATGAGGAGTGAGGGGATAGCTGTCGATCTGGTCTTTTCAACAACCCCTTACCCCTTACCCTTCACCCCTCACGAGTGGGATTGAGATGCCCCAACACGAACTGATCTTATTAAAGAACATGATGCAGCCTGGTTATACCGGGTCGCTGACGGACTATGAGAAGACCGGAGGCTATCAGGCGTTGCGTAACATGCTCGGCAAAATCGCGCCGGCGGATGTGACCACCATCGTTCGCAAGTCAGGATTGCGAGGCCGTGGTGGAGCCGGCTTCCCAACCGGTGTAAAGTGGGGGTTTCTACCGAAAGATTATCATGGCCCTCGATACCTCTGCTGCAACGCCGACGAGAGCGAGCCCGGTACCTTCAAAGACCGGCAATTGATGGAGCGGGACCCCCACCAAGTTCTGGAAGGTATTGTGTTGGCTTGTTATGCCATCGGTGCGGAAACCGCCTACATCTATATTCGTGGGGAAATGGTCCTAGGCTCAAAGATCTTGGAACACGCGATCGACGAGGCAAGAGCCGCCGGATACATCGGCAAGAACATCTTCGGCACCGGAGTCAACGCAGATGTGTGGGTGCATCGAGGAGCTGGTGCCTATATCTGTGGAGAAGAAACAGCCCTCTTAGAATCGCTCGAAGGAAAACGAGGACTTCCTCGCATCAAGCCGCCTTTTCCGGCGACCCATGGCCTCTATAATAAACCGACGGTGGTCAATAACGTTGAGACGCTGGCCAACCTTCCCCATATCGCCAACCGAGGCGCTGAATGGTTTGCTGCCATCGGTTCGCCCCCCAAAAGCACCGGGACCAGAGTGTTCTGCGTGAGCGGTCATGTGAAACGACCCGGCAATTATGAAGTGCCGATGGGGATCACGGTCCGAGAATTGGTGTATGAACATGCCGGCGGCATGCGGTCCGACAAGCCGCTGAAAGCCATTATTCCCGGCGGAGCATCCGCACCGTTTTTCACGCCCGCCCATCTCGATGTGAAACTGGACTTTGAACATGTCGCGGCGGCGGGATCGATGTTGGGGTCAGGTGGTGTGACCGTGATGGAAGAAGGTACCAGCATGGTCTGGGCCGCCCTTCGCTTGATGGAATTTTTCTATCATGAGTCCTGTGGAAAATGTAGCCCCTGTCGAGAAGGGAGTTCTTGGCTCGTCCAGACGCTCCGTAGAATTTTGGCGAGACGTGGTCGGATGGAAGACCTTGAAACCTTGTTGGATCTATGCAAAAACATCGCAGGCCGAACGGTTTGCGCCTTCGGCGATGCGGAAGTCGCCCCGATCCAAAGTACATTGAAGTACTGGCGGCAAGAGTATGTCGACCTGATCAATGAAGCCGAAGCAGCAAATCTGATCAAACCGGAGCCGGTAGGACGAGGATGAAGGACGCCGACTTGTTAGCAAAATGTGCCCTATGACAGCCCTCACTGCACAGACGGTTCGAATGACGATCGATGGGATGACGGTCAACGTCCCGAAAGGCACGTTGGTGATCGAAGCAGCCCGTCGCGTCGGCGTGATGATTCCGCACTTTTGCTATCACCCGAAACTCAAACCGGATGCCAATTGCCGCATGTGCCTCGTTGAAATCGAAAAAATGCCCAAGCTCCAAACCGCCTGCAGCACCCCGGTGGATGAAGGGATGACGGTGCGCACCGCGACCACCGTCGTCAACGATGCCCATAAATCGGTGCTCGAGTTTATTCTGGCCAATCATCCGCTTGACTGCCCGGTCTGCGATCAAGGTGGAAAGTGCGACCTTCAAGACTTTTCCCACCAATACACCGCGACCAGCCGGTTTGTCGAAACCAAACGCATCTTCCAAAAGGAGTATTTCAGTCCGCTCATTGAAACGCAGATGAACCGCTGCGTGCAATGCCTCCGCTGTGTCCGGTACTGCGATGAGGTGATGGACGTGAAAGCCCTGGCGCCGGTCGGTCGTGGAACCATGACGGAGATCAAGCACTTTGGTCCACATCCGCTCAATTGTGAGTTCTGCGGCGGATGCGTGCAAATTTGCCCGGTCGGTGCGATTACCAGCCGACTGTCCATGTACGAATACCGGCCATGGATGCTGAAGCGTGCCGACACCATCTGCGGATACTGTGGCGATGGGTGCCAGATCACCGTCCAGACAAAAGGACAGGAACTCATTGAAGTGAACTCCGCCCATGGAGCGGGGCGCAACAACGGTGACCTATGCGCTCGAGGGTTTTTTGGGTTCCATGCCGCCAGCCATCCCCAGCGGCTTACACACCCGCTCATCCGACGCAATGGAGTACTCACGCAAGCCACATGGGAAGAAGCCTTGGAATATGTCGCCGGTCGGGTCAGTGAGATTAAAGCCGCCCACGGGGGTGAAAGTTTCGGAGGATTGATCTCGGGCCGTTGCACGAATGAAGAACTGTATCTGTTTCAGAAATTTCTGCGTGTTGCCGTCGGCACGAACCACATCGACAGCAGCGCCCGCTATGGCCACGTGAACGGTCTATACGCCATGCAGCTTGTGCAGGGAACGCATCGGTGGACCGTCACCTTCGATGACATCCTTGAAGCTGATGCCCTGCTCCTCGTCGGAACAAACATCACGGAAACCAATCCCATCACAGGCCTGAAGGTCAAAGAAGCGGTCAAAAAACGACACGCCACATTGATTACGCTCGAGCCACTGGAGCGGGTTGTTGACACCATAAGCAACATCGCCAATCTCTCACACCATCATTTCCGTATCCAGCCCAGCGATCTACAGAATGCCATCCTGGGTCTGATCAAAGCCGTGGTGGAAGAAGGTCTGATCCATCCTGATCTTGCAGAACGACACCCGGCCTATGTCACTGCAGTCACAGGCGCGCTGCAACAGATCTCATGGGAAAAGCTGCAAGCGACAATAGGAATCGAGCCCCAGGCCTTTATGAACGCGGCAAAGGTGATGGCCCAAGCACGCCGCGTGATCATCCTGGCTGGGCCACTGTTGTTACGGAACGAACGAGGCTCTGGTGGATGCATCACCCTTCTCGATCTACTCCTGCTGATTGGGAAATTAGACCAACCTGGTTGCGGCTTTGCCCCGCTCGCGGAAGAAAACAATGATCAAGGGGCTGTGGAAATGGGGGCCCTCTCCGAGTTTCTACCCGGCGCTTCCTCCATCACCAATGAGGTGGATTGCAAAAGGATCGGGACGCACTGGAATCGCGAGTTGCCTCCCAACGCCGGAGCTCCTCTCGTTGAAATGTTGGATCGCGCTCGGGCGGGTTCCCTTAAAGCCATGTTCATCGTTGGAGAGAATCCTGTGGGAAGCCTTCCGGGAACGGTACATGCTGAGGAGTCACTCCGTAAATTAGATCTCATAGTCTGCCAGGAGCTGTTTCTCACGGAAACGGCCGACTTGGCCCATGTCGTACTGCCGGCCGCGTCCTCCATGGAAAAGCACGGAACCTTTACCAACACCGAAGGACATGTTCAAACCGTTCGTCCCTCGATCGAACCCATCGGAGAAAGCCGCCCTGACTGGGAAGTCTTTTCCGCTCTTTCCATTTTATTGGACACACCGATGGAATATGCCGAGAGCAAGGAGATCCTGAAGGAAATCCGCAGCCTCATTCCTGGCTATGGTTCTCTGGGGCCGGCACCAATGCCGCCCAAAGTCGATCCCGTTGTCATCAACCGTTACCTCACTGAGGGGTATCAGCATGGGCTTGCCGAGCGATACCAACCCATTGCTCCCAAGCCCAGGCCGGATGGCACCGTACGGCTGGATTTAGGACAGAGTTTGTTTCATTCGGGAAAGCTATCCACCCGGGCAAAGGGGCTGTTACAAGTCGAGGGAAGCGGCAAACTCCGCATCAATCCTCTCGATGCCGTGCGCTTCGCTTTGGTGGACGGAGATCGTGTTCGCTTATCCAATACGTCCGGAGAAATGACGACCGAGGTCAAAATTATGGATCGCGTTCCGAAAGGAACGGCCTGGTTTCCTGATCACTTCGGCCAAGCCGCCGTCCGATTGTTCGACGGCGTCGTCGATCCGGTCACGGGGGTTCCGTCGTTTCGGACTACGACAGTCTCTATGGTGAAAGTGGCATAATGAGTCTGTTACACACTGTTCTCCACGCCAATTCAGGAGTTTATCGTGACTGAGCTCGGATTACGCCTTGCCATCTCCCTGACTCAAATCTTTGCGGTCATGACGATCGTGGTCGTGACAGTACTCATCCTTACCCTTGCCGAACGAAAAGTCTTGGGCTGGATGCAGGACCGTATGGGTCCGATGGAAGTCGGCCCCTATGGCATTCTCCAACCGTTCGCGGACGCCATCAAACTGTTTTTCAAGGAGGACATTGTCCCTTCGGGTGCCAATAAGCTGCTTTTCACTATGGCCCCGATCCTGTGTCTCATTCCAACGTTTATTGGGTTTGCCGTCATTCCCTGGGGGCCGAACTGGACCTTCGAGGTCGACGGCATCTCAGTCAAGCCGTTTGTGATCAGCGATATCAATATCGGTATTCTTTATATTCTCGCCTTCGCCTCAATCAGTGCCTATGGCATCATCCTGGGTGGATGGGCCTCCAATAGCAAGTACTCGCTGCTGGGGGGGCTTCGGTCAGCCGCACAAATCATCAGTTACGAACTGAACGTCGGTCTGGCCATTGTCGGAGTCTTGATTTTGGCCGGCTCGCTGAGTCTCGTCAAAATCACCGATGGCCAAGCCGGTTGGTTCTGGAACTGGTATGTGTTCGCTCTTCCCGCTCCACAGATTTTTGCGTTCGTCGTCTATGTGATCTCCGTCGTTGCGGAAACGAACCGGGTTCCGTTCGACTTGCCGGAGGCGGAGAGTGAACTCGTCGCCGGATTCTTTACGGAATATAGTGGGTTGCGATTCGCATTTTTCTACCTCGCTGAATACGCCAATATGGTGTTGGTATCCTGTGTGGCCTCTGCATTGTTTCTCGGCGGATGGCATGCGCCGTATCCAGGAACCATTATGGAACTTATTGGTCTGTCATCATGGTCATGGATCGAGAGCACGATGTGGTTTGCGATTAAGACCTACTCGTTATTGTTCCTCTTTTTTTGGCTTAGAGCCACATTGCCGAGACTGCGCTACGATCAGCTGATGCGATTCGGCTGGAAGGTGATGCTGCCCATTGCCCTGGGTAACATCGTCGTGACGTCCCTGGCGGTCTTTTTCTATCAACAGATGAAGTAGGACACGAACTCGACATGCCATCGACTGCGACAACGAAACGTCTGACCCTATCCGAATGG
>CAZOHW010000126.1:0-10442 GCA_964579525.1 uncultured Nitrospira sp.
GATTTGCCATGAGACGAATGGCATCGCGCGGGGTCCAGTGCTCGCCCGCTTCTTCGTTGTTCTCTTCGTTGAACTTCCGAACCAGCTCCTCAAAGACCGTGCCCATCGAATGGTTGTCGATACCGGCCGGCGAGAGATTGATGTCCGGATCGAGGAACTTGTTGATTAGCGTGCCAAGCGCATCGGCTTTTGACAGGTCCTTCAGGTAGTTTCGGATCTTGAAGTTTTCAAGGATGTCCTGGACGTTTGATGAGAAGCCATTGAGATAGTCCTCGAAGTCGGCAAGGAGTTGCTGCTGGCTGCCTCGAGACTTGAGGTCACGCAGCGTGAACTTCGAGGTGTTGTAGAACGCCTGGCCCGCCGCATCGCAGAGTGCCGCACGCTGCTCGGTAATGCGCGCCTCATCCAGCATCTTCTTGGTGTCGAGCACCTTCTGTTTCATCGGCTCGAGCACCGCGTCCATGCGTCTGATAACACACATCGGCAGAATCACGTCCGGGTACTTCCCCCGCTTGACGAGATCGCGCAGCACATCATCGGCGATGCCCCAAATGAAGGAGACAATTTTATTATGAGTTGCTTGATCCATTAGGAGATCTGCTTCAACTCCATCATGTTTTGAGGGTAATTTTGTGCCGAAGCTTACCCGTTTCATGCTAAGAAAGCACGTGGGATCAGCGAATTACAGGCAAAGAGAGTCAGGTGGCCGCATAGCGGATGGAAAGATCGAGCCAGAATGTAGGAGGCCACACCCAAAGAGGTAACAAACGAGTACTACGTACCGAATGTCAGGCTTGATCAAGACCGTTTCAGGACTGAGCCTGATCCAGCCCGAACGCCGAATGGAGCGATCGCATCGCCAATTCGAGGTATTTCTCGTCAATCACGCACGAGATTTTAATCTCAGATGTGCTGATCATGAGGATGTTCACCCCTTCACGGGACAGCACCTCAAACATTTTAGCCGCCACACCCGAATGGGACCGCATGCCAACCCCAATCAGCGAAACCTTCGCGATGGCCTCGGTCACCGACACTGACTTGGCCTCAATCTCCTTCGCCACACCCTGAATGATGGAGACTGCTTTCTTGAGGTCTGCTCGAGGCACCGTGAAGGACAAATCTGTTAATTCCGCCTGACTGATATTCTGAATGATCATATCGACATTGATATGGGCTTCTGCGACCGGGCCGAAAATCTTGGCTGCGATCCCAGGTTTGTCCGGCACCCCAATAATCGTAATCTTGGCCTGATTTCGATCTCCGGTGACACCGGAA
Organism: uncultured Nitrospira sp.; assembly: GCA_964579525.1. Lineage (GTDB taxonomy): Bacteria > Nitrospirota > Nitrospiria > Nitrospirales > Nitrospiraceae > Nitrospira_D. Next base: position 1,279 of record CAZOHW010000126.1, read on the forward strand.
ATGGCCACCGCTTCCATATCTGTCTCTTCTTTTGTCACAAGCGTGCCCTTCCCTTCCTTGAAACTTGAGTTGACCTCGACCGGAACATTGAACTTGGCGGCAAATTCAACAGATCGGGTTTGGAGAACCTTTGCGCCAAGGCTCGCCATTTCGAGCATTTCCTCATAAGACACCCGATCAAGGCGTCTCGCCGCGGGCACAATATTCGGATCAGCGGTATAGACCCCGTCAACGTCGGTAAAAATAACACAGCGATCTGCCTTCAATGCTGCCGCTAAGGCCACAGCCGAGAGATCAGAGCCTCCTCGGCCAAGGGTCGTCACATCCGATTGTTCATTAATCCCTTGAAACCCGGCGACTACCGGGACGACTCCTTGTTCCAGGGCTTCGCGAATTCGATCAGCAGTCACCCGGGCAATACGGGCCTTGGTATGGGCATTATCGGTGAGAATACCCACTTGTCGACCCGTAAATGATCGGGCATTGATCCCTCTCCCGCGCAATTCCATCGCCAACAACGCAATCGTGACCCGCTCTCCGGTTGAGAGCAACATATCCATTTCACGTTCGTCAGGAGTCGTCGTCACTTCGTGCGCGAGTTTAATGAGTCGATCGGTTTCACCGCTCATCGCAGAGAGGACCACCACAATACGGTGTCCCGCTCGCTGAACCTGAGCCACCCGATCAGCAACACGATGGATCCGTTCAATCGTTCCAACCGATGTTCCGCCGTATTTTTGAACAATCAGCGACACAGTGGTCAGTTTTTCGCGAAGAATTTCATGACAAACTTCGTAGCGTCTCGAGCCGGTGTGTCGGAAGAACTGGCATCGGCCTCGGTAAAACGAACTCCGGGCTTCCCGACCGTTTTACCTCCCTCTCCAAACGCATAGAAGGCCTGAGTATGTTCCCCTGACGGTCGATCACAGACTGCCAAGAAACGATAGGGGCCATGTTTTTTTAAACCTTCGAGTAACGGGCCGACAAGTTCACGATCAAACTCTTCAATGCCACGGACCTTCGCCTTCATATCGGTGCCATGGACCACCTCATCGGTCAACTCGGCATGCACATAAACAAAATCTTTTCGCGCAAATTCTGCGATCGCCACCGTTGCTTTTTCACGGAGATCCCCATCGGCCAATCGATCCGGCTCCACAGCATCTAAACCGGCGCAGAGGCCCACACCACGGTCGACATCACTCGTCGCAACGATAGACCCGGCGATGTGATACTTTTCCACCAAACTGGGCCATACCACAGCCCGCCCCTCGCCCCACAACCAGACACAGTTTGCCGGCTTCTTTCCTGCTGCGATCCGCTCATCATTGACCGGATGATCACGCAGAATGACATGTGCCGTATCCATCAGCTTTCTCAGAATATCCGATCCATCGCCGGTCGGTAAGGCATCAGCAATTGAATGCCCCAGGATTGCTTGAGGGTCATTGCAGATCGCTCGTGGTTTTCCATCGACCCATACCATGAGGTGACGATGGCCGGCGCCAGGATAGAATTGAATGGACTCCGACCCAAGCTGTTCATTGATGGCCTCAATCAATTCCCGCGCTTCTTCTGTCTCGATCAAACCTGCCGTCGCATCATCCATGATGACGTGGGGGCCCAACTTCTTGATCTCACCCTTCCCGCCTTCCGGTTTCAAGGTCACCATGGTACAGCGATACACCACATCATGTTCAGTGACCGACACACCCAAACTCGCCGCCTCAAGAGGCCCAGGTCCTTGATAGAATTTCTTTGGGTCATACCCAAGAATGGCTGTCCCGATCAACCCACTCCCATGACGGCCACCATCGGCTGAGACAAGAAGCTGACCTATTTCTCCCTGTTGGGCGAGAGAATCGAGATGGGGTGTCGAAGCGGCTTGGAGCGGAGTTCGCCCGCCAAGCTCTTGACGAGGATGGTCGGCCATGCCACCTGCATGGATGATCACATATTTCATGAGATCCACACGTCACTCACACGTTCAATAGACGGGCAACAGCTTCTCGCGTTGCCTGGACGGTGAGCGGTTGTTTCGACACACTGATCGCGGTATCGGCATCTTTCAACCCATGCCCAGTAAGCGTACATACGACCGTCTCTCCTTCTCGTAACGCCTTCGCTCGGTGCAATTTCGCCACCCCTGCAACCGATGCTGCCGAGGCCGGCTCACAAAATACACCCTCAGTCGCTGCGACGGTTGTATAGGCCTGCAAGATTTCTTCATCCGTGACCATATCGATTGTACCGGATGATTCTTTTGCTGCTTCCAACGCGGTGGTCCAACTGGCCGGATTGCCGATGCGAATCGCGGTTGCAACTGTTTGCGGCTGTTCGACGACCTTTCCAAGCACGATTGGCGCTGCGCCTGCTGCTTGAAATCCCATCATACGAGGCAATTTCGTCGTTTGATTGGCCACACGATACTCCCGATAGCCTTTCCAATAGGCCGTGATATTTCCCGCATTCCCTACCGGCAACACATGGAGATCCGGCGCATCACCGAGCTGATCACACACCTCAAAGGCCGCGGTTTTCTGCCCTTCAATTCGGAATGGATTAAGTGAGTTGACCAGCTCAATGTGCAGCGTCGCTGACAGCTCCTTGACCAGCGTGAGGGCTTGATCGAAGTTGCCCTCAATTTGTATCACGGTTGCACGATGCATCATGGCTTGCGAGAGTTTTCCTAGAGCAATTTTCCCCGCTGGAATCAGCACATAGACAGACAACCCGGCGCGAGCTCCGTATGCGGCCGCGGACGCCGAGGTGTTGCCCGTCGAAGCACACATCACGGCCCGTGCGCCCTGTTCCACGGCCTTTGAAATGGCGAGGGTCATCCCACGGTCCTTGAAGGATCCCGTTGGATTGACACCTTCAAACTTCAAGTAGAGTTCGATTCCGGGGGCAATCGCCTTGGCAAGTCTTGTTGCACGGATGAGGGGTGTATTGCCTTCCCCTAGGCTCACGATGGGCGTCTGTTCCGCCACAGGAAGAAATTTCCGGTACTCTTCAATGACCCCGAGCCAGCGCTTCATCGATCACTCATCCTTACCTTCCACACGAATCAGCGTGGCTGATTCCGAGACAAAGGCTTTCCGGTTGATTTCCCGAAGAGCCGTCTGCATATCCCGTTCTTTTGCCATGTGTGTCTTCATCACGATCGACACGGTCTGCCCTTCACCGCGACCCTGTTGCAACATGGAGGAGATACTAATCCCATACCGGCCTAATTCACCAGCGATCTGTGCTAACACGCCGGGGCGATCGACAACCATAAACCTGACGTAATACAGCGAGCTGATTTCTTCCATCGACTTCATCCGAATGGGTCGCCGCTGATTGGGTTGAAAGGATGCGACCGGCACTCGCCCAACTGCGCCGGTGAGCACATTCCGCCCGATAGCAATCACGTCACTCACCACCGCACTCCCAGTCGGCATGGATCCAGCGCCTCGTCCGTAGAGTACGACATCCCCAACGGCATCACCCACAAGTTGGATGGCATTGTACACGCCCTCAACTTGAGCAATCGGTGAAGTCGACGGCAGCATCGTCGGATGAACCCGAGCGTCGATTTCGCCGTCGATGAGCTTTGCAATAGCCAGTAGTTTGATCGTATAGCCGAACTCTTTAGCATAGGTAATATCGGTCGGCGTGATGTGCGTAATCCCTTCTGTATAGATTTCCTTGAAATTCACCGGCATTCCGTACGCCAGGCTGACGAGAATGGCTAATTTATGAGCAGAGTCAATTCCAGCCACATCAAAAGTGGGATCCGCCTCAGCATATCCGGCTCGTTGCGCGTCCCGAAGCACGTCCTCAAAACTATGCCCACCATGAGTCATGCTTGAGAGAATATAGTTCGAGGTGCCATTAATGATGCCATAAATGGATTCGATCCTATTGCCCGCCAATCCTTCTGTCAGCGCTCGAATCACCGGAATCCCGCCACCGACACTGGCTTCAAATCCCACGTCCACGCCTTTGCGCGCGGCGGCGTCAAAAATCTCCTCTCCATGAAGGGCTAACAGCGCCTTGTTTGCCGTGACGACGTGTTTGCCCGCGGCAATCGCTTCCAAAATGAATCGCTTGGCTGGATCGTACCCGCCAATTAATTCAATCACGATATCGATTTGGGGATCGGTAAGAATCTGTTTGACATCAGTGGTCAAACGATCGGCAGAGATCGGCACCCCGCGATCCCGCGTAATGTCTTGGTCCGCCACTCGAACAAGCTCGACCGGTACTCCGACACGGCGGCTGATGAGCGAGGCATTGTTGAGGAGGACCTTGGCCACACCGGTCCCCACGGTTCCAAACCCGATCAACCCGACACCGATGCGCGACTTCATTCCTCGTCTCCGTCAAGCTTCAGCGCTTTGCGGATGCCTCTGACGGCCTGCCTCGTACGGTGTTCGTTCTCAACCAGCCCAAATCGGACATATTCATCACCACCTTCACCAAATCCAATCCCCGGTGACACGGCAACCTTTGCCTCTTTGAGCAAGAGTTTTGAAAATTCTAACGAACCCATGTGGCGATACGGCAAGGGAATACGCGCCCAGACGAACATCGTGGCGAGCGGTTTTGCCACCGACCAACCGATTCGGTTGAGCCCACCCACTAAGACATCCCGCCGCTTCTGATAGCGAAGGACAGTGTCCTTGACGCACTCCTGAGGACCGTTCAGCGCGATGACACTCGCGATTTGAAGCGGTTGAAAAATCCCATAATCTAAGTAACTCTTGATCTTGGCCAGAGCCCCAACAACCTCTTGATTTCCTACACAAAACCCCACTCGCCATCCAGGCATATTGTAGGCCTTGGAGAGTGTATAGAATTCCACCCCGCAATCTTTTGCTCCTGGAATTTGCAAGAAACTTGGTGCTTTGTAGCCATCAAAGACAAGATCCGCGTATGCGAGGTCGTGGACCACGATTACCTGATGCTCCTTCGCAAACGCGACGATTTTCTTGAAAAATTCCAGGTCGACCACCGCCGTAGTCGGGTTGTGCGGAAAATTGATGACCAGGATCTTTGGCCGGGGGAACGTCTGCCGATAGACTCTGGTTAAATCCTCAAAGAAATCACTATCCTGTCGAAGTTCGATCCCACGAACTTCCCCGCCCGCAATAATGAAACTGTACATGTGGATCGGGTAGGTGGGTGTTGGCGTGAGGACGACATCCCCCGGCCCAATCGTCGCCAAGGCCAGGTGCGCCAGACCTTCCTTCGATCCAATCGTCACAATGGCCTCGGTTTCTGGATCTAGATCGACCTCGTAATTTCGCTTATACCACCCGCAAATCGCATGTCGGAGCTTGGTAATGCCACGAGAGGCTGAATAGCGATGATTCTTCCCCTTACGAGCGGCCTCGATCATCTTCTCGACGATGTGAGGCGGAGTCGGCTGGTCCGGATTGCCCATTCCAAAGTCAATGATGTCTTCGCCGCGCTGTCTGGCCTCAAGTTTGAGCGACTGCACTTGCGCGAAGACATATGGAGGCAATCGCTTGATTCGGTAGAACCCGTCCCCAAAACCCATGGACTTCCTTTGTTTGATGTGGATACATTCACCCCGCTCCTCGGCAATGGATCGCAAGGAGCTTGGAAGTGGCCTATTTTAAATGGGGTGCTGGTGTTGAGTCAATTTTAGCGCAATATTTTATGGAGTTCCGCACGTCATAGCGGATCTATTGCACCGCCCTCTTGTTACCTGAAGCCTTGTCGCGCGTCCTTGCCCACCTCTATTCATTTCTGATACTAATACCACCGTACCGTCCCTCTTTTGCTCTCACCTACTCATGTCCCGTAGCTCGATGGAGGATACATGGCACGACTGGGCGTCAATATCGACCATGTGGCCACACTACGACAGGCGCGTGGTGGAAACGATCCGGATCCTCTCGCCGCTGCCGTGCTTGTTGAGCTTGCCGGCGCAGATGGTCTTGTCGTCCACCTTCGGGAAGACCGACGCCATATTCAAGATCGGGACCTGCACCTGTTACGAGAGATCGTGAGGACAAAACTTGACCTTGAAATGGCACCAGACGCGGACATCGCCAAGATTGCGCTCAACCTCAGACCGGATCTTGTCACGCTTGTCCCTGAAAAACGGCAGGAACTGACCACTGAAGGCGGTCTTGATATCACCGACCAGCGTGACCGTGTTCAGGAGATTGTCACGCTCTTGCGTAACGGAGGCATTCCGGTCAGCCTATTCATCGAACCGGATCTTGCCCAGGTCAAAGCCGCTCACAAAATGGCTGCGGACTTTGTTGAATTACACACCGGACGCTATGCCAATGCGACCCGCTCGAAAGAAGCTGACACCGAATATGAAGCCATCGCACAGGCCGCACGACTGGCTTATAAGTTGGGAATCGGTGTGAATGCCGGACACGGGTTGAACTATCGCAATATCAAGCGCCTCACCCATATCCCAGAGATCGTTGAATACAACATTGGCCACAGTATCATTGCCCGCTCGGTTCTCGTTGGACTTCCACAGGCGGTCAAAGAAATGAAGGCCTTGCTCAGTTAGCGCAATGTCCTCTGTCCTTCACATTCAGCGATTGACCGTCTTCTGCCTACCATGACGAAGATTGTGACCAGTGAACAGATGAAGGAACTCGACCGTCGAGCCATTGTTGATGGTCGTATCCCTGCTACCATCTTGATGGAGCGAGCTGGATTCGGCGTGGTGGAGTGCCTTGAACGGCGGTTCGGCTCCGTCAAGGGAAAACGCATCACCATCGTCTGCGGGAAGGGCAACAACGGAGGGGACGGGTTTGTCGCGGCACGCTTACTCCGTCGCCGTCACGCGCAGGTTCACATCCTCACGATGACGTCCGTTTCCGACCTGAGCCGTGACGCAGCGACTATGTATAAACAATTCGTGAAAGTCGCGGGCAAGTCGTCGGTCTATCCCTATAAGTCTCAAGAGCAGGCCACCACACTGTTTCAGGAGAGCGACATCCTCATCGATGCCATCGTTGGTACCGGACTCTCCACAGCGATAACTGGACGCTATGCTGAGGCAATTGATACCATCAACGAGGCCAATCGACCCGTCGTGGCGATTGACCTCCCATCAGGCCTCCATGCCGACACAGGAACTATTCTTGGCCGTGCCGTTGCTGCTGACCTGACCGTCACCTTCGAACTTCCTAAGTTAGGACTTTATCAGAATCACGGCATCGATCTGGCTGGAGACATCGCTGTTGCCAGCATTGGAATTCCACCAGTCTATATCGACGCCATCAGGAATCATGCGGCACTGATCACACAGGACGCCGTGCGAACCTATTTGCCAGAACGCCCGCTTTCAAGCCATAAAGGGACGTTCGGCCATGCCGGGATCATCGCGGGGTCTGTCGGGAAAACCGGTGCTGCTGCCATGGCCGCGAACGCGGCGCTTCGGATGGGGGCAGGGTTGGTGACGATTGCCGTTCCGTCGAGCGTCAACGATGTGCTGGAAGCAAAATTGCTGGAGGTCATGACCGTTCCGATGCCTGAAACAAAGGCAAGGACATTGGGACGGAGCGCGTTGGATCGGCTGTTGACGTTCATGGCTGCGAGAACGGCCATCGCCATCGGTCCTGGATTGTCGACCCATCCCGAAACAGTTGAACTTGTCCAAGCCCTGACGAAACAGCTCGACCGCCCGGCTGTGCTTGACGCCGACGCCTTGAATGCCTTGACCGGGCGTACGGTCCTCTTCGCATCCTGTAAAATTCCGCCGATCATTACCCCCCATCCTGGGGAAATGGCACGGCTCGAGAGCGGAGCAACCTCTCAAACCGTTAACAATGACCGCATCGGCACCGCAACTCGCTTTGCTCGTGAGCGAGGGTTGTTTGTGGTGTTGAAAGGCGCCAGAACCGTGATCGCACGCCCAGATGGTCCCGCCGCGATTTGCCCAACTGGTAACCCCGGTATGGCCACCGCTGGGTCAGGTGACGTTCTGACCGGTATGATCGTCGGGCTCCTCGCCCAAGGGCTCGCCTCTTGGGAGGCGGCCTGTGCCGCGACCTATCTGCATGGTGCGGCAGGAGATCGTGCTGCATCTATCAAAGGACAGGCAGGGTTGATTGCAGGGGACCTTATCGAGCAGATTCCATCTGCAATTCAGTGTGCCTATACATCAGCTCATCCCTCATGCGTTGTGATGTGAATGATCCGCCGTGAACGCACCAAATCGGCGACCGCGGCCCCTTTACCAGACCTTGTGCTTGCATCTTGTCGTGAGACAGAATTGTTGGGGTCCTCCATCGGCCGCCTATTACAGGAGGGGCAAGTACTCGCGTTGATGGGTGAGTTGGGAGCAGGCAAGACGGCATTGGTTCGAGGGATCATGGTTGGCCTTGGAGTTTCCGAAAGTTCTGTTAGTAGTCCGACCTTTACGCTCGTCAACCACTATCACGCACGGTTGCCGTTCATCCATATTGATTTGTACCGCCTTCGTTCGCCGGAAGAAGCTGAAGCGATTGGTTTGTCAGAGTACTTTACTGATCATGCCGTGACGGCAATCGAATGGGCTGATCGGTTTCCCTCGTTACTCCCTACGGATCGCTTCGTTGTCCGGTTGACCCACCTCACACCGACGACTCGCAAGGTGCGCTTCGAAGCACAAGGACCACGATCCCGTTTGCTGTTGGCCCAAATAAGAAAAGCTTGGCGACCCATTCGACCATCCCGTCTATCCCAGCCCAATCGTCGCAGCAATAAAGAAATGAGGCGACAATGACTCGCTTGATTCTTGTGGGCACCCTCTTGCTACTCTCCTTAGCCTTTGTGCTCCAGAATCAAGAACAAGAAGTGACCCTCCGCTATTTCTTTGGACTCTTGGAAACCTCAACACCTATTTATAAACCCATCCTGGCCGGCTTCGTCGTCGGTCTGTTAGTCGCTGCCATTCTGCTCTTTCCCCCATGGGTCAGAGGCCGACTTGAGCTGCGTCGGAAGACAAAGGCGCTGCAGGAAGCCGAAGTCGACCGTGAACGACTTCGTGCCTCATTGGAAAAGGGTTCCGGGCGAACCCTGACTGAACCTGAATTTGAATCCTTTGAGGAGCGCCATCGATGAATCCTGCCTACCAGAGTCCATTAATGCGGCAGTACCGGGACATGAAGCAAGGCTATCCCGACGCCATCCTGTTC
>CAZOHW010000127.1:0-10306 GCA_964579525.1 uncultured Nitrospira sp.
GGCTATGGCAGCCTCAAACAATCCGATATTGGTGACGGGGGCCACGGGTCAGCAGGGCGGGGCTGTTGCACGGGCGCTGATCGGGAAGGGTCAAAAGGTTCGCGTGATGACGCGGCATCCAGAAAAGGCAGCGGCTCTAGCGAAGGCCGGAGCCGAGATCGTGCAAGGCGATTTGACCAACCAGGCGGTCTTGCAACTGGCGCTGCGCGGCGTGAATGGCGTCTTCGCGATGTCGACTCCGTTCGAGGCTGGCATGGATGCGGAAGTCCGACAAGGGATCATGCTGGCGGACGTGGCCAAGCAAGCCGGAATCACTCATTACGTCTATGCGTCTGTCGGAAGTGCGCATCGCCAGACCGGCATTCCGCACTTCGAGAGCAAGTGGAAGGTGGAGCAGCATATTCACAAAATCGGACTGCCTGCGACGATTCTGCGGCCTGTCTGGTTTATGGAAAATTTCACGACGTTCGCAAAACCCACGGCGGAGGGCGTCATCACACTGCCCATGAAACCGGCCAGGAAGCTCGCGATGGTCGCGCTCAAGGACATCGGTGAGTTCAGTGCGGCAGCGTTTATGCGCCCGAAGGACTTTATTGGCCACGCCATCGACTTGGCCGGAGATGAGCTCACGATCCCCGAGACGGTCTCCCTCTTGACGAAGAACATGGGAAGACCGATCCGCTTTCAAGAATTTCCATTGGAACAGGCCGAAGGCGCTCTGGGACATGACTTCGCCGTGATGTTTCGTTGGTTTAACGAGGTCGGCTACGCGATCGATATTCCGAAACTGAAGCGGCAATATGGGATTTCTCTGACCACGTTTGCCGAGTGGGCCAAGACGATCGACTGGGGAAAGATCAGTCCAGCAGCTCCATAGTTCTCCGTTCACCGTGAGACCTCCCCAGAAACTAGACCACGCCGTGCCGGAAATTCGCTGCCGTTGCATGCAGCCGATTCAGCCCTTCGCGGCAATAGCCCAGAGGCAGCCATCGGCAAGTTCCACAGATGGAAGGCAGATCGTCACAACCCACTGATCTTCGAATCCGTTCGAGGATGTCGCGCCAGCGAACACGATCCCTTACCTCTAGTCCGAGCTTTTTAAGCACCACGCGGTCCTGATCGTACATCTCCCTCTCTGATCGCACATGATTTAACGTGCACCCGGAGGCCTGTTGGTGCGGACAGGCTCCACAGACAACATCGGGAGAAGCGACAACCTCAACCCAGGATTCAGGATTATCGGCAAGGGTTCGGTGGATCGCATTCATATTCGTGACAAAGTCTGGGCTATAGCCCTCTCCACGGAACCCCTGCAGGCACAGGAGTGTATGGCCTCTCAGACGGATCAAAGTCGAAGAATCGTCATACATAATAGGATCGGCCATGGCGATCATCCCGATGGGATTGTGCCACCCAAATCGGCCAAGGTACAACAGCTCTCTGTAACCCAACATCAGCCGGCGCCATGAACATCTCACCGGCTCAATGCTTGGATCTCAGCTGCGGCTCGCAATCCGCTTTCCACCGCCCCATTCATATAGCCTTGCCATCGTAGACTGGTATGTTCACCGGCAAAAAGAATGCGACCACAGGGACGGGCCAGCCATGAGCGAAGGCCCGGATCGAATCCCGGACCAAAGACCGCGTAGCCACCTTGAACCCACGGATCCTGTTCCCACGTGACGGAACGTATCGAGACCACGCTCTTTCCACCCTTGCCGATCCAGTCGAGTGCTCGAACCAAACCCGCTGTCCCGGCGGTCGATACAAGCTGACGTGTCGCGGCACTAGTTGTCCCTCCGGCCATCAGGCATAAGATCCCCGACTTTCCCTTCTGTTGCTCGTTGGCATCCCAGACCGCACCGATCGGCAGGTTCGTGCCGTACGCGAGCCGCCGATGCGGGTTGTTCCAGAATCGGCGATCGAACTGCAACAGTGTTTTGGTCACCGGCCCATAGGACAATTTCGCAATGGCGGCCGCCTGCTCATGCGGCAAAGCCGGGTGTATCTCGAGCATCCGCAGTCTCGTGGCCGGTAGCGAAAGAATGATATAATCGGATCGAAGCCACGATTCATTCTTTTCATTACGAACTCGGACACGAACGAAGGTTTTGGATTGGGATACCGCAAGCGCTTCATGTCGGAGCCGCACGTGGTCGTGGAGCATCGACGCAAGCGTCTTTGGCAGTTGATCGTTTCCACCGGCGATCCGGTACATGCCTCCCTTCCCCGGGCTGCCGGATGCCACCTGATCGACCAAACTGAGCAACGAGAGATCGGCTGGATCGGCCAGGAAGAATCCCCTCAAGCCGACCAGCATGTAGCGCAACTCGCGCGGCAACGATGCCTCTTTCAGCCAGTCCGCCACGGACATCGCGCCCAACGTCCTGGCAACCGCTCCGTCCCATCGCTGCTCGCTTAGGCGATAGGCGTGGATCAGAGGAGTCAGATGATGCGTCAACCGTTTCCAGATTCCGTCGCCGGAGACGGGCGGCCGCACCTTGCCGTTGGACGAGAGCGCGAAAGAAAATCCGGCACGTAAGACCGGAACCAGCTTCAACTTGACGCTGCGAACCAACCGGCACATCTCTTCGTGTTCTTCGTCAATGAAATCGGCGCCCGCCTCGGCATGCTGTCGCCCGACGAATCCGTCCCTGATCGTCAACACCCTTCCGCCAACGCGGTCTTGACCTTCCAGCACCGTCACGACCGCGCCCTGTTTCTGCAACTCCACGGCAGCCGTCAAACCCGCCAGACCGGCTCCAACCACGATGACGGACTTCCCATGGAGAGATCGAATCATACCATCAGCTTAGCAGGAGCAGAATGGCGCACACTAGATGGGACGGAGAAAATGATCTCCGTTTTTCTCCCCCACTGCTCCGCCGAGATGGGATAAGCTGGAGACATGCGGATTGCCACGTGGAATGTGAACTCGCTGAAAGCACGCCTCGACAAGGTCATGTGGTGGCTGGATCGGGCAAAACCGGACGTGCTGCTTCTGCAGGAAACGAAGCTGGCGGACTCGGACGCGCCTGTCGCACCATTCAAGCAGGCCGGATACGAACTCGTGCACCATGGCAAGGGTCGATGGAACGGGGTTGCGATCGTGAGTCGATGCGGCATCGGCGGCGTGATCAAGAATTTTGGAGAGCCGTTACGGCCGGCACAGACATCTAACGCCGGTGATGACGAACCGTTGGCCGAAGCGCGAATGGTCAGTGCCGAATGCGGCGGCGTCCGTATCGTCTCTGTGTACGCGCCGAACGGCCGGATTGTGGATTCGCCGTTTTATGAAGCGAAGCTCGTGTGGTTCGACAAACTGGCCCGTTGGATCAATCAGGCCGTCCTCCCGGATACACCAGCCGTCATCGGCGGTGATTTCAATGTGGCACCCGAGGATATCGACGTGTGGGACCCCCAGGCCTGTTTGGGCGGCACGCACGTGTCGGAACGCGAGCGGCAGGCATACGCGCGGCTTTTAAATGCGGGGTTCCTCGATGCCTATCGATTGCATCATCCGGAACCAGGTCGATACACGTGGTGGGACTACCGCGCCGGCAGCTTCTATAAAAACGTCGGCATGCGCATCGACCATCTATTGGTGACACCCTCATTAAGACACCGCGTTGTCTGGGCCGAAATCGATCGTGAGGCGCGGAAAGGCAAACCGTTACCCTCAGACCACGCACCGCTGGTCATCGACATCGACAGTCTCGGCTACCCCTTCGACGCCGGCTGGGCTTCAGCGGATTCGCGTATTGCAGCGCGCCTAGGGAAGTAGCGGTGAGCCACGGGTAGGACGGCACTCCGACGCCATCGGATGGTTAGCATAATGGCGCTCCCTCGACCCCTTTGTTTTCGCTTCGTCTCTCTACTTTAGATATCCGATGACGACGTTCCCATTCGAAGCTGTAACGCCTCCAGAATATCCACCGACTTGGCGAGGAGCTGATCCAGTTGAGCCAACTGTTGTGGAGTGGGATGCCAGGGTGTTCGATAGTGAATGGAAATCATTCCAATAACGTGGCCTGTGCCGGTGATCAGCGGTGTAGAGTGTACCGCCCGGACACCGGCATCGAGCAGCACACCCAAAGCGGGAGTACCGCGGAATATCTGACTTTTTGTTACATCCTCAACGATGACTCGTTCAAGAAATCTCAACGCGGTTCCACAGACCGCCGCTTCTTGAAGACCGACGTGCGCGAAAAAATCGAGAAATGGTTGCTCGAAACCCTTTTGGGCCACAATTCGAAGGGTTTTTGAAATCGGGTCCAGGAGTTGGATATTACCCTTATCCGCAGATGTGAGCTTTATGGCAGCCTGAAGTATTTTGTTGAGTATCTTCTTACCTCGAAGCTGCGTGCCCTTGAGCAACACCTCGTGTAAAAACCTTTCTATTAATCGCAAATCGTGCTTCAGATCGATGAGTTCTTCGGAAAGAAACTGGTACGTCTCCATATTTTGTTTGGACTGTCCCATGAGTCGAACCAGGAGGGCGGCGCGCTCTTTGAGCGTGCGTATGGAGACCGCCGTTCCGGTCTCCAGACGCGCGTTCCTGCGCGCCAATAGATCGAGCGTAGGCCCGATCTCAACGAGATTTAGGCAAAAGGTGACGGGCAAATCCTTCATGGCACTGGCAGGCATATCGCCGAACTCCGCCTCTTCGGGATCTTGGACAATCGTGAGTCCGCCGGCGTTATGCACCTCTTTGAGACCCACGGTGCCATCCTTCAGCAACCCCGTGAGGATGACGTCGATCACCCGACGGCCATACGCCTTCGCGGCCGCCTTAAAGAGATCGTTGATCGTGGTGATGGGGCGGATGCCGCGACGAGGAGAGGCCGCAAGGAGAAGGCCCGGCTCTATCGACAAGGACTCACCGGAAGACGGGACGAAAATGACCCCATCGCGCAATCGTTCTTTATCGACGACCTTGACCACCGGAAGACGCGTAAAACGACTCAGCCATTTTTCCAATTTAAAAGGACTGTCAACGGCGCTGTGATAAATAATGACCAGGGCCGCGGGAATATCGGTCGATACGGCCCTGACCACTTCGATCAGCGCGTTGTGTCCTCCCGCCGATGTTCCAATGACAATGAGATTACTGATCGGAGTCTCCGGCGGCTGCGCGCGGGTCGACTTGAGCCGCTGCCCCTTACGCTGAAGACGTTCGCGCGTTGTCAGAGGCTGACTACCCACCGCAGACCTCCCGTCTGGACCTCATCGCTGTTCTTTAACCACAGACCAGTTGGCCACAGCCGCCGCGAAAGCTTGCGCCTTTCATAAAATGCCTGTCAACTAAACAAGGGTCTTACACGAAATGCCAGGCAATGTTGAACGAAAGGCAGGCCTGAGTCAGGAAACGGTTCCTGACACCGTTTTCTGTGCCACGTAGTCTGGGCCGAGATCGATCGTGAGGCACGGAACGGAAAATCTTTACCCTCAGATCACGCGCCGCTGGTCATGGACCTCGATAGCCAGGGCCATCCGTTCGATTCCGGCTGGACTTCAGCGGATTCGAGAATTGCAGCACGCCAGACAAAGCCGCGATAAAAAGTCGCCTATCCCCTTTTCTCCCGAAGGCGTTCTACTTCGTGCGTACTCTGACGATGACTGCCCCCACTTCCTCCAACTTGACCGTCGCATCGTAGAATTCCATGCCGCTCAACTCGGTCAAGTGCACCGCATGCGACCCCACCTTTGCTACCTTGCCCTCTAGCTCTTGCCCGGATTCCAGTTTCACTTTGACCCGCTTCCCGACGTGCTGATCGAGTATCTGCTTGATAACATCGGGGCTGTTCAGATCGAGCTGCGGTTCGTCGGCCATGACCACCGGTACCGTTCCAATCGGTCCTCCGAAGGTGAGCGCCAGACACAGGGTGACAGCACTGCACAAGATTATCTTCGTTCGATTCATTGCACCCTCCCTATCGTTAGGGCTGCACGATGGCCAGAAATGGGAACCGAGCATAACGCGAGCCTGGCCGAATGTCATCTGGGACCGACTGCACCCTGAATGGTTCCGCAGGGGGCGTCACGCTCACCACCGGACAAGCCCGTACTGTTGCGTGGGCCACCTTGCCCGTATCAGGCAAGACCGGAGCGCGTGATATTTTAATCGGCTGTGTGTGTTTTTCCCTGATTATTAGGAGGATCGATCCCGTACTGATCGCGGATCGCTTCGGCAATCTTATCGATCTTTTTATTCAGAGAAACCATTTCTTTTTCGAGTGAGGTAGCACTTGGGAGGAGTTTGACATGCGCCTTCATACCTTCTTCGAGTAACTGCCTGATGACGGCGGCGCGTGATGTGTTGTAATTCGCGGCCTTCCGTTCGATCTGCGCCAGGATATCCGGATCCATCCTGACGGAAACTGAAATTTCTTTTTTCCTCGCCATAGCGTGAACTGTACAGAAAGTCATGGGATTTCCTCTATGATTACTTTGTATTATTTTGTGTTTACAATGGTGAATTCATATGATTATATTGCAATCATGAAACGGAAATTCAAGCGGCCTCTGAAAGTGCGAAATGTGATCTTCCGGATGATCGACGACGAGGTGAAGCGCCTGGATTTGGTGGCCACACGTGAAGACCGAAGCCGTGCACAGGTGCTTCGGCGTCTTGTGGCGGACGGGCTGGATCGTGTGATTCCACTGAAAGGTTGGCCAATGCCGGATGAGCTATCTCGGTCAACATTTTTATAAAGGAAGGCTTTCATCATGCTTCGACCGAAATGCACGCAAACGATTTCTTACCGTATGCTCAAGCTCGCCTGGGTGATCTAAGCTGACTGGTACAAGCTACGCTTTATCGATCTGGTGACGCTTCAGCCAGGATGACTCAGGTCTGCGAGGAGCTGAGAACGTTCTCATCATGGATATGAGCACGCGTCTCCATATACAGGCACAAAATTAGGACAAGAGGAGGTCGGCATGAGTGGGGAGAATAAACAAATAGGTTCGGCGGAGGATTTGCTGGAGCAGCGTATTGCGATGGCGCGAAGGATGAAGGAGCGCTATGGGGCTGAAGAGAATGGGCTGCTCCGGGCCTTGGTGGGCGCCATGCCGGTGCCGTATTCGTCTGATCATGATCTGCAGAAGTGCTTCATGCGTGGCTTTGAGGACGGTCGCGCGATTCTGACGGGGCATGCAGTGGCCGAAGTGCTGACATGTTCGCACGCCAGTGGCTCTGCCGGAGGAGTCTACGTTGGGAACAATCCTAGAGAAACTGAGGTGTCGCAATCATGAGTGTGTGTCAGGAGCCGAAGCAGATCGGTAAGACGGATTGCCTCTCCTGCTTGATGCGTGACCTGCACATGTCGGCGATGACGATTCCATCATAGGATATACGGTACCGGGTCAAGTCTTGGCTTCGGTGGAATCACGCATTGCGGCACGCCAGCCCAAGCAGCGATGAGTCTGCCTTTTCTTTTCTCGAATCGATTCATACCCGCCGCGCGTGAATGTCGACTTCCTTCCGCCAATTCTCATTCGCGGATGCGCGCTCCGCCGTCCAATGAAAAGACGCTGGCTCGATCTCCCAAAAGGTCCAGCGCATCACACCACCTCTTGGATCAGGTCCTTCCTGCACAATATTCCGACCTTGAGCACGACCTATCTGCTGCGTGAAGAAGTTTGTTGCGGGATTGTTCCATAGAATCCGCCACGCATCGAGGTTTGGATCGTAGATACGCAACGTCGTTCCGTACCAATTTCCTGCCCCCGCAAGCTGCTCTATGCCTGGCCGCCGTTCTTGAAGGCGCGGGATCATCCACACGTCTTGTATGGCGCGGCCTTGCAAGACCCAGCCGGCGTGAATCTCTCCGCGACCGGCGTGCGTGGATCCGTCTTCGAGAATTGTGGTGACTGCCATCTCCCACTGTCCCACCAACCACGAATAGAGCTCCTGCTTCGTTTGACGTTCAGGATCTGGACCATCGGCGTGGAGCACCCGAGCCAACGATGTCGTCATGATCGACCTCTTCTCTTACGCATCTTCAGAAACATTCACTTCGTTCTCGCAGAGCGGACTCACCCGCTGGAATCTCCGACACCGATGCTTGGATAAGAGCGTATTGAACTAACATCCTTGAACTCGTTCATTTGTTATTAGCGTTACTGTATCTACCGAAAAAAAGAACTACCAGAGACTCACCGACTCCCAGTAGGGAAGTCTAAGGGAATTCATCAAATTCTTAACCTAGGACTGCTCTGGCCGCGGCTCTAAGAAATTAGTCAATAATCAATTACTCGCGTCGGTTTATTCAGCTATCTCCTCTTGTCGCTAGTTCTGTTGGGTACGTCGCTCTGTCGCGCTTGGGGATTACCCTAGTTTTGCCCATTGTAAATTGGCTATACGTTGCCGAACTGATATTGATTATAAGACCTTACACAGACTTCAGATCCTGCAACCGGGTTCAACAAGGAGGAACTACCATGGGAAAGATCGTTGAGTGCGCCAAGGTTGATCCATCGTCCGGATGCAACCATGTTGTACGGGGCAACACGGAAGAGGAAGTGCTGAAGAATGCCGCGGAACATGCCAAACAACACGGGATTCGTGAGGTCACTCCGGAGCTCAAGGCCAAAGTACAAGCGGCAATCCGAGACGAGAAGTAATATCTTTTGGGCAGGTGGAAGGCGCGACGATCGAACGATCCAAGCGGTCTGCCAACCCTTAGTAGCAATTTTCCCCTGTCCGTAGGATAGCTGCGTTCTAGTCTTCTTTCATACTATGATGCCATGCCTACCGGATCTCGACCGAAACAGTTGGTATTCTTGGCTGCCACTGCCACGCTGATCGGCCTCTGGTCACAAACAGGATGTTATCCCACGCCTCGCGCAGTTATCAATGAAACTCCATTCGATGTGGTCATGACGAATGAACGAGTGCCGCAGGGTGTCCAACGCTTAGCCGTGTGGTTTCCCCGCACATTCGACCAGGAATTGACATACGGGTACAGCAGGCTTGAGCAAGCGACGTTTCAGCTCAAAAAACAGCGGCCATGGATCAAGATCGTTGAACGGCGCGACATCAGCCAATTGACGAATGAAGAGCGATGGCAGCTCTCAGGACGCGTCGGGGATGACAGTGTGATGCGAATCGGCAAGTGGCTTGGTGCAGACAGCATGGTCCTGTTTCGAATCGAAGGGCCCACTAGGAGGGAGCGTATGCTTGCACGCTTTTACGGGAGGATGCCGCTGTTCGTGGTATCGAGTAAGATCATCTCGGTGGAAAGCGGCGAAGTGCTGTACCACGACATCGTCACTGCCACGGCGGTTCCCCTATCCGGCGAGTGGAGCGACTACGCGAGCGACTATGAATCGCAACCGGCGATGCACGCCGCTCTCGATCATGCATTGTCCGTCGCAATTGTGCATCTTAACCAATCATTTCGGTGAGGGCCATACGACGTCGCCGTCATTCATAAAAACCAGAATTCTGGCGTTCTTCTCCGGCTGACCCAGACCGCACTGCTCGTTTTCACTCAGCGTGACCACCATCTCGCCACTCCACTTGCCCTTGTCCGACAGGCCTTTGGAGGCTTCATCGACGAAGATGGTGTAGACGCCTTGCCCAGATGCGGCATCTTTGATCCTTCCCCCAACTATCCCGAGAAAGACTTTGCTGTGTGCGTCGAACTGTTCGTAGAGACTGACGCCTGCAAGAGAACAGGCCTGCCCTATGTCGGGCAGAGTGACAAGCAGTACAGCTGTGGCGGCCAACCAGCCCCCATGGGTTCTCACTCTTCTTTCTCCTTTTCCAGATACGGAATCAAGGCTTGCAATCCAACATTACCGAAATCTGTCCCCTCGGATGACGCCCCGTTGGTCATCCTCGATAGCACCGACCATCCGTTTGATGCCGGCTGGGCTTCGGCGGAGTCGCGAATCGCGGCGCGCCTGGAAAACCTGGCCAAGCTGAAAGATCCAAAGATGGAAGATAGATTGTCCGAACTCACGGAAGGTGGCCTGGTCGCTTGACAAGATCCGGGATGGGCGTTCGATCGAGCCGCTATACGAACCCGACAAGAAATTACAAGCGATGGCGAGCCAGATGTGCCGCCGAAGAACTGCAAGAAGCGGTATCCTGGGTGATCAAACAATGCGGAACATATCAGCTGAGCACTCTCGCACTGTTCTCCCAATCATGAGGTAAAAGAGCCTTCCTTCCTCTGAATGCGCATTCTGTAATAGGGTTCGAAGACCCCAAGTCCCCGATCAAGTTCCAGCGTCTCTTCATAACCGTCCTCAGTGGGAGTCAGCACTTTGCGAGCGGCCATGGCTGGCACGTGGT
>CAZOHW010000128.1:0-10250 GCA_964579525.1 uncultured Nitrospira sp.
TGTAGAGTGGAATGTCCCCGCGTGTTTGCCTCGCGCACAAGACATTGGCAGGGATGAGATTCATGAAGCACGTGAGTGACCAGCCTGCCGGTTTCTTGACTCCCCGGACATCATCTCTCCAAGGAGTGCTCGCTCGCTTAGAAGGCCTCTCGCGGAAGCCTGAGTTCAGGTTGCAACGTGAAGTGGCACAGGCTCGCGCCCTCAAGCCCTATGTGGAAGGGGAAGTGGGGCAGCTTGTTCTTCCGCTGGAGCAAGAGATCGAACTGGCGCGGCTCTATCTGTTTTGCGACTACTATCCGGAGGATGGGCAGCTGACGCTCATTGAACAATTACGGGATGTCATCACCGAACACATCCCCGAAGAAGAGCGACAGTGGCTTGATCCCTTGAAACATTCCTATCTCGACATCCTGAAGCCGATTGCTCTCCCAACAGCGGGTCAACATCTCGTGTTGCAATCACTCGGTGATGGGGCGCAGATAGTTCTCCCTGACGGAGAGTTTATCAAAGATGTGTCGGCAGACCGTGCGTTACTCACGCGGGTGGTTCATGACCCGAATACCCAGGTATCTGAGAGGGCGGTATGGGCCGGGTGTGGAATCCTTGTTTCGCAAGCCGAGGCGGAGGCCCTCCTTGAGACGACGGCCGAATGGCGTCGAGAAATGGAGATGACGACCGGATCCTTTGCGTTGGGTGAATGGAAAGAATTCGCCAAGCGCTTTGGCTACATGATGCTCTGGGCATTCGCTCAACGCCGGATGAATGCCTTGGTGGATGCCGTCGGTCATATCGGGTATTGCACGCCTCATGGGCAGCCTTACCTGTATGCGATCGCCCTGTACGACCACCACGAGTACCGATTCTTCGACAACGCCTTGTCGGAGATGAATGAGTTGCAGGTCGAGACGCCTGGTTCGGGTGACAGGCCGAGCGCCGTGAGGGATTCGCCGTCTGCTCAGCGATGGACCCAACGGAAGGATGGGAGGGTCGTGGCCCAACTGACGCTCACCACCTGTCAACTCATGGTGGAATGTGACAGTCCGGAGCGGTTGAACCAGATCAAGCATCGGCTGGCGGCCTCGTTGGGATTTGCATTGCATTTCCGGGGGGAGACGTTGGCGCCGCCGGTTCGGCAAGTCTCGGTGGAGGAGCTCCTGTCTGATGCGTCTCCGTCGGTAGTCGTGACACCGGAAGAAGACTACACGTTACTCAATCAGTTTCTGGAGAACGCCTACCTCGAGTGGTCGGATCAACCTCATCTTGCACTGGGGGGCCAGACGCCTCGGCATGCTGCGGCAATGGCGACGTTGCGAAACCAGGTCGGTGACTTGATCGATGAGATGGAGCGGCATGATCCAGGTCATCGGCGATTTGGGAAACCGGCCTTCCGCTATAACCGCCTTCGCGCCCATGTGGGCTTGGAAGAACTGCCAGAGTAATTCGAGCCGTCTCGCTTGTCTCTTGAGGAAATGCCGTATACAACCATGCCGTAGGTGATGGCCGATGGGGAATCGTTCAAGGGAAAGCCGAGATAGGAATTTCGACCGTCTGAACCACGTGGATATATCTCATCGAACAAAAGGATGTCCGACATGAAGATTCTTGTCGCTGCTGATGGATCGAAACATGGGAAGTGGGCGATCGAATGGTTGGCTGCGATTCCGTTCGTCGTGCAGCCGGTCGTCCGTGTGTTGCATGTCGTCGATGTGGCGAGCGTCCGAGCGCCCTTTCTCATCCAACCGGTGATCGTTGGGACCGAGCGGTATATCCAGTCCGAGGTCAAGCGGATGGAAACAGCGGCGAAGTCCACGAAAAATGAATCAGAGGCCATCTTGTCGACACTCGGCTTGGGAGGAACCGTGATGACCGACCGCGGCGGGGTGGCAGCCACACTCATGAAGCATGCGCAGCGAGGCGTCGGACTGTTGTCGATCGGGTCTCGAGGGTTGGATGCACTGGATCGTTTTATGCTTGGGAGTATCTCAAACCATGCCATCCACCATTCCCCTTGTTCTGTGCTCGTGACCAAGGAAGCTCCACGGGTTGTGCGGCATCTGGTGCTGGCGGTCGATGGTTCATCTGCTTCGGATAAGGCGGTCAAGTTTCTGATGCGACATATCAATCCGACCCCTGATGGCCCGAATCGCGAACCCATCATGGTCACGGTGGTCCATGCCATACCACAGGTGAAGTATCCGGAGGTGCGGGAGATCGGAAAGGGATTGGTACAGCGTTACGGGGAGAAGCTGGCAAAGACAGGATACCAAGTGCGTGAGGCGTTGAGACTGGGGAAACCGGCCGATGAAATTCTGACGGTTGCCGGTAAAGAGAAGGCAGACCTAATCGTGACTGGGGCCAAAGGGCTCGGGGCTATTGGCCGGGTGCTATTGGGAAGTGTGTCGACTCGCGTGGTTCAGCATGCCAAGTGTGGGGTTCTCGTCGTTCGATGATCCATGTATACCCCAAACGTATGGGTGATTTCGCGGTCGTGAGACAAATCAAATTATAAGGAATGGAAATTACAAGAGGTTTTCAGATTTTGTGAGGCCCGGAAAGTTCACATGGTGGGCTTGACGGGACGGAAGAAACCGCAATAGACTACGCCCCTCGTCAAAAAACAAGAGGGGGATATATGAGTGAGGCAGCAACCGTAATCCAGGACACGCTCCCTGATCGTTTGGTGACGGGGCTTTCAAAAATTGGTTTGGCGATGAAGAGCCGAACCTGGAGACGCAAAGGGCGGCAAGGCATCGGGCCGTTGCAGATCCAGGTGCTGACCTTTCTGCGGTCTCGTCCTAATCATTCGGCCACTGTTTCGACGATCGCTCGAGAACTCTCCGTCAAACTACCGACTGCTTCGGAAGTGATCCGAACCCTCGAACAAAAGCGACTCGTCCGACGCCGACGTCGAGAAGCCGATAATCGTGTCGTGACCGTGCATTTGACGGCGGGTGGGGCCAAGGCTGGGAATGTGGCAAACCGATGGCCGGAGATTCTGGCCTCTGCCACGCAAAATCTTTCAAACCAAGAGCAAGTCGCGCTGCTCACCGCACTGGTGAAATTGATTCGTGCCCTTCAATTACAGGGGGAAATTGCGATCGCGCGCATGTGTGTCTCGTGCGAACATTTCCGCCCTCAAGCGCATCCAGGATCAGATCAGCCTCATTACTGTGACTTCTACAAGACTGCGTTTGGAGATCAGGCATTCCGTCTCGATTGCCCTGAGTATGTGGAAGCCTCACGTGCTGAGTCGAGCAACCATTCCGGGACGGAAACATCGTTAGAAGCGCAATCCGTCTAACCGTGATCATTGGCAGACCCTGTAGAGGGGATGTTGCTACGGCAATGGCTGTTCCATGTGATGCAAGTAGAGCAGCCGGTCTGATTCTATCTTATTCGTCAGTTCTTCCAATGCCTGTTGAAGCGCCGTATTGATGGGGAGGCGGTCTGACGCTGTCGTCCACCGTACGGACGATCCGACGACAACCTGGTCGATAGCATACGATTTGATCATCCGATCCCCCTCCTTCATTTCCGCCTGTAACCTCACTCGATAGTGGTAGCGGTTCTGATGGGACGACAGGGCTAGCTTAGTTGTCGCATTCAAGGTGAGATCGGATCGGTCCGCCGAAACGGCAGCGAAGGTGCCTCGTTGTTGCAAATATTGGATGACGGCTTGGTGTACATCGCGCTGTGGCCACTCCAAGAGCGTAATACCTGGTCGATGATCAGCACCCTCTAGTGAGACCGGAGCCACGAGGATTTGAAGAGATCGTGGAATCGTGACCGCAGATGGACCGTTCGGAAGAGGGTTCGTATGAATGCGGTGAACGCAGCCGGTGCAAATTGTAGAAAGAGCCAGAAACAGGAGTAGGGATCTGATAGGGATAGCCATTCAGAAAATTTAGGCAAACAGGGTGATGAGTCAGTCGCCGAAGTCGTGACGAAATATGTCAGGGTGTTGTCTCATGGGGTGTCCCTGACACAATATCTAAGTCCTTTAGTGCACGAGCGGCCTGATCCCGATAGACCTGTTCTGTTGAATTGCCGTAGGTGTCCACCACACGTTGATAAGTGGCACGAGCTTTTTCAGGCTGTTGCTTGATGGCGAAATATTGACCCAAGGCGATCCAATTGTTTGCCGCTGTCTCCCTGGCCGTTTTCATCAAGGCAAACTCTCGCTCAACCGGAGTCGTCCCTTGGCGTCTGGCTCCTTTCCTGACGATTTCAGCCATCTGATCGGCCATCGCCTCGATCTCTTCATTCTCATGAATCGCCGCGTGTACTCGATTGGCTTTAAGGTGATCATAGAAGGCTTCGACATGATCCTTGATCGTGTCTGCACGCCGCTGATAGGAGTCTTGAGCGCAACCAGCTGCGATGAAAGTCAAAAACAGAACAAAACCGGTCACTTGAAAAGAGGACATGCGATACATCATCTTTTTGGTGACCTTTCGACGTAACGCGGCCAACGGCTGAGTGTGTGCATGCGCCAGCCTAACATACTTCCTTCTCCTAACCGAATACACTGTCTCATCCATTGATACCGATGATACCGACTGCGAGAATATCTGATATTATCACACAGGCCAATGAGTGAGGCTAGCAGGAAGGCCCTTGCACCTTTCCTAATGCCTGCGTTATCTTAGGCCCCGGATTTCAGACGGGGAGTGTCATCAGGGAAGGATGGGCCTTCGAATAAATGGGGAGGATGCCATGGGAAACAGCCTAAAAGGAACCAAGAGTCACGACAATCTGAAACATGCGTTTGCCGGAGAATCGCAAGCGAATCGCCGCTATCTGTATTTCGCGCGGCGGGCGGATATTGAGGGCTATCCGGATGTCGGGGGACTCTTTCGGGATACTTCGGAAGCGGAGACAGGCCATGCCTTCGGGCACCTGGATTTTCTGAAAGAGGTCGGTGATCCGGCCACTGGGGTGCCGATGGGGAATACCGATACGAACCTTAAGTCGGCCATCGAAGGTGAAACCTACGAATATACGCAGATGTACCCTGGGATGGCGAAGACGGCACGGGACGAAGGGTTTCCTGAATTGGCCGAATGGTTTGAAACTTTAGCGAAAGCCGAACGGTCTCACGCCAATCGCTTCCAAAAGGGACTGGACAGTCTGAAAGCGTAACAACCCTCGTTTCAGTACAGTTCAGCGGTCAGTTTTCGGCGATGCGGTGGAAATCCGTCGCGCGAGGGCTGGCCGCTGGTCATTTTCTGAGAGGATGAATGAGCGGCCTCAGTCTCACACTGATCGATTCCAAACAGCTGGACAAGGAGACGCTGCGGATCTACGAAGTCTGCGACGGTTGCCGACGCTGCTTCAATCTCTGTCCCTCATTCAATACATTGCTAGATCGGATCGATGTCTACGAGGGGAATGTCGGGAAACTGACTCCTTCCGACCATCATCGGGTCGTCGACGAGTGCTACTACTGTAAGCTCTGTTTCAACCACTGTCCTTATACGCCACCCCATCACTACGCCATCGACTTCCCACATTTGATGGTTGCCTGGAAAAAGCGCCTTGCTGGGGAACGAGGGGTTCGGTGGCGGGATCGTCTGTTAATCATGACAGACGCCATCGGGAGGCTGGGAAGCGCGACCGCCTCGATGACCAATAGGTTATTGAACAACAGGCTGGTCCGTCGTGTGTTGCAGCAGATCGTCGGAATCCATCAAGATCGCCGGATCCTCCACTTCTCGTCGGAAACGTTTTCACGGTGGTTTGGGCGTCGGGCTCCGACCCCGGCAGTTGAGCCGCCGGTCAGAAAAGTGGCGTTGTTTGCCAGCTGCCTGGTGAATGCACAGGTCACCGACGTCGGCAAGGCCACGGTTCAAGTGCTCGAAAAGAACGGTGTCCACGTAGTAGTGCCGGAGCAGCGCTGTTGTGGAATGCCGAACTTCGATGTCGGTGATACGCAAGCCATCCAACAGGCGGCCCGAAGCAATGTTGCCTCATTGTACCCATGGGTGCTCAAAGGGTACGATGTGGTGGTGCCCACCGCCAGTTGCAGCTTGATGCTGAAACGGGAATATCCGGAATTCTATCCCGATGAGCAGACGAAGCAGGTGGCTGAGAAAACATTCGATATCTGCGAGTACCTCATGGCAATGAAAAAAACGGGGGAGCTCGTGACCGACTTCACAAAGAAGCCCGGAAGAGTTGCTTATCAGATTCCTTGCCATCTGAGGGACCAGAACATTGGATTCAAATCGAAAGAACTCATGGAGTGTGCCGGGGCTCAGGTTGAAGTGATCGAACAGTGTTCGGGGCATGACGGATCCTGGTCCGCCAAAGTAGAGTTTTTCCCACTCTCGATGACAATCGCGGGAAAGGCCGTGCGGGCGATCGAACGGGTACCAGCCGATCTTGTCGCCTCTGACTGTCCATTGGCGGGTTTACAATTGGAGCAGGCCGGAGCAACTGCCCAGATGCCGGCGAGAACGGTGCTGCATCCAATTCAGATCGTCCGGAATGCCTATGGGTTGCCGGCAAAATCATGAAGCACCATGCGAGAGCTGACTCATAATCATCGATGAAGAAGAGCGAGAGTATCCGTGCAGGCACTGACGACAGCAGACCTTATCCCCTACGAAGAATATGAACGGCAGCGGGAGGCCTTTCGGGCCAACATCATTGCGCTGAAACAGCGGCGGCGTATTTCGATCGGCCCATGGATCACTTTGGTGTTTGAGAATCGGCGGACGTTGCATTTCCAGATTCAGGAAATGATTCGAGTCGAGCGGATTTTCGATCCTGCCAAGGTTCAGGATGAACTGGACGTCTACAATGCCATCCTCCCGGCGCCCGGTGAATTGAGCGCCACGCTGTTGATCGAAATCACCGACGAAGCGAACATTAAAGAGCGTCTCGATCAATTTATGGGACTGGATCATGGAGAGAAGGTGGCTATCGTGGCCGATGGGGAAGAAGCGTTTGGTGAATTTGAAGGTGGCCATAGTCACGAGACGAAAATCAGTGCCGTACACTTCGTGCGATTTCGTCCGACTGCCTCGATGCAGGCCGCCTTCGCGAATCTCACGAAACCGGTCACGATCCGTGTCCGCCACGGTGAACATTGTGAAGAAGCTCCAGTGTCGGGTAGCATGCGAGAGGAATGGCTTTCAGATTTGAAATGACGTGTTGAGTTGCGAGTGTTGAGTTGTGAGTTCACCGTGAAGGCAATAACTAAAAACTAACAACTCAAAACTAAAAATTATGCCCCCTGTGTTACTCACCAAACGGATCGAGTTCGCTGCGGCCCATCGCTACATCCGACCTGAATGGGATGAGGCGAAGAATCGAGCGATGTTTGGGCGTTGCTACAACCCGCCCGCTCATGGGCACAACTATCTGTTGGAAGTGACCGTCGCGGGTGACATCGATCCTAAGACCGGCATGGTGGTCAATCTGTTCGATCTCAAGCGGGTGCTTCTGGACGTGATCGAGGAATTTGATCACAAGAACCTCAATCTGGACATGCCCTATTTCAAAGACCGGATTCCGACTTCGGAAAATTTTGCGCATGTGCTCTGGGACAAGTTGGCCGTTCAACGGGATATCGGTGCACTCCATACGCTTCGCCTCTGTGAGGATGAGGATCTTTATGCTGAGGTGATGGCTGCCGATAGACCAAACAGTGCCACGATTACAAAGCGGTACTCGTTTAATGCCGTCCAGCAGGGTCATCAAGGACGGGAATGGGATTGTTTTGTGTCAGTCCGAGGAACGATCGAACCAATGACCGGCATGGTCACCGATATCGGGGCGTTGGATCGGCTGGTCCAAGAAAGAGTGATCGCAAAATTCGATCACAAGGACCTGTCGGTGGTGCTCAATCATCAATCAGTGTCCGGCGAAGAGTTGGTGCAAGACATCTGGCAGGAACTCGCTCCACATATCGCACAAGGCACCCTGACCAATATCCGACTTGTTCCCTCCCGCGACCTGGCCTACGACTACGCCGGGTAAGCGCGGGGATCATAGCTTCTGCGTCACAGTACCTCCTTCAATACCTTTACGAAAGGCCGGGTTGGCTCTTTCACTCGGCTATCCAACGCCTCCAGATCCAAGAGGTCCTCTCGAAGAGATTCTAGCACAGCGGCATTGACCAAGTCGGAAACAGAGCGGTCTGTGATGGCGGCCTTGACCTTGAGGGCCCGATAGATTTTGGGCTTCAAATAAATTGTTGTTCGGGTGTCTGATGACATGGTGCTCCTCCACTATGCTGTTGAGACATTATGACATCATGACGTTAACAGGCAGAAAACCTCCTGGATCGGCTGGTTCAGGACAGAGTAATCACGAAATTTGATCACAAGGACCTATCGGTCGTGCTGAATCACCAATCCGTGTCCGGTGAAGAGTTGGTGCAAGACATCTGGCAGGAACTCCCTCCAGTATCGCACAAGGCACGCTAACCAATATCCGACTCGTTCTCTCCCGCGACCTGACCTACGAAGTGTCAGCCTAGCGCCGTCAGCAACTCTCAGGAGTTCCCTCATAGGCTACCAAGAATACGCACACTCTCTAGCTCAAGTATGGTGATTTCCAGCTAAAAAAGGGGTAAGCTTCGGCGGCTCTTCAAGCACGCGAACAGGGTTTCTATAGTTGACAAACCTCACTTCTTTCCACGCTAAGTATTTCGCATATGAGCTTACAAGGCGCTGTGCTTCCGACAGTGTTGAAAAGTTGGCGGCTGCCTTGTCAGATGCTCAGGTAGACCTCAATCCTCACCAGGTCGAGGCGGCTCTGTTTGCGTTCCGCAACCCTTTTTCTCGGGGTGCCATCCTGGCGGACGAGGTTGGTCTCGGTAAGACGATCGAGGCGGGCCTCCTGATCTCCCAAAAGTGGGCTGAGCGGAAGCGTCGAATTCTGGTCATTGTTCCCGCCAACCTCCGAAAACAATGGAGCCAGGAGTTAGCCGATAAGTTTCATCTGTCGTCCTCGATTCTGGAGAACGTCACGTTCAACGAGGCCATTCGGGCTGGCAATCTGAATCCCTTTCAACGAGATGGGGTTATTCTCTGTTCGTACCAGTTCGCTCGTACGAAGGAGCCATACCTTCGTCAAACCAATTGGGATCTCGTTGTCATCGATGAAGCTCATCGTCTCCGGAACGTGTACAAGACTTCCAGCAAGATCGCCACGGCCATCAAACAGGCGGTGGCCCCGTTTCCGAAGGTTCTTCTCACAGCCACACCCCTACAGAATTCACTTTTGGAACTCTACGGGTTAGTGAGCATCATCGACGACTTTGCATTCGGGGACTTCAAGAGTTTTCGAGCGCGGTTCGCACGTCTTGGAAACGATGTGGACTTCACTGAGCTGAAGGAGCGGCTGAGGCCACTCTGTAAACGCACGTTGCGCAAGCAGGTGCTTCAGTATGTGAAGTACACAAACCGCCATGCGTTGGTGCAAGAGTTCGTGCCGACGGCGGAAGAACAGCGACTCTACGATCTGATGTCTGAGTATCTGCGGCAGCCCACGCTCTATGCGTTGCCCGCCAGCCAGCGGCAATTGATGACCTTAATCCTGCGAAAGCTGCTGGCTTCTTCCACCTATGCCATCTCCAGCACGCTCGATGGACTTGCAATCAAATTGGAGCAGGCTGCTGCGGTAAACGAGGCGGTTCGGGCTCTTCCAGAGGAACTGCCTGACAACCTCGAGGAGTTGGACGAACTGGCCGACGAGTGGGACGAACATGAGGATGGTGAGACTGACGCTGAACGTGTGAGGCTCTCTCAAGAACAGCTGGCTGAGCTGCGCCAGGAAACGGCCAAACTGCGAGAGTTCCATGCTCTGGCGAAATCAATCATCAAGAACTCCAAGGGCGAGGTGCTCCTCACGGCGCTCCGTCGAGGATTCGCTGCAGCTGCTGAGGCACAACAGAACCAGATCGGTACCACGATTCAGCAGAAGGCCATCATCTTCACGGAGTCCCGCCGTACGCAGGAGTACCTTCTGCGTGTCCTGGAGCAAACCGAGTTCGGAGGGAAGGTACTCCTGTTCAACGGGACGAATACCGATCCCAAATCGAAAGAGATCTATCGACGCTGGTTAGATCGGCATGCCGGTACTGATCGGGTCACCGGCTCTCCGAGTGCCGATATGCGCGCAGCCCTTGTTGACTATTTTCGTGACGAGGCCGCCATCATGATTGCAACCGAGGCGGCGGCAGAGGGTATTAACCGCCAGTTCTGCAACCTTGTCGTGAATTACGATCTGCCCTGGAA
>CAZOHW010000129.1:0-10231 GCA_964579525.1 uncultured Nitrospira sp.
CACCCGATCAGCCCCACGGGCGCATCAGGATCGCCGCAGGTTTCAATCCATCCCTCCTCGGTTTCCAGGGGCACGAGCTTCTTCATCCGTCGGTCTGCTTGCTTCTGATGCATCGCGGGAGACGTGTCCGGCCATCCCCGCTCGTCATGCTCCAGTCCGTCTGCGACATATTCCGTCCCCGGTATGCCTGGGATCGGGATCGGAGCGACCGGCTGCTGAGGCGAGGTGGCGAATCGTCCATAGAGCCCCGCTCCGGTCGCCTCTGCCACTCGACGAGTCTCCATCGGGACTGCACCCAGGGGCACCGGCTCCACAATCTCCGTGCGGCCCGCCAAGAACTGGTCGCTGAGCACAATCACCGGCACTTGATACCGCTCGGCAAGATTGAAGGCTTTGCCCATCGCGTCTATGCAGCCCGGGACCGTGGACGGGGCTAACACGATGCGCGGATTGTCCCCATGACTCGATCCGAGCGCCGCCCACAGGTCGCTTTGCTCCGTTCTGGTCGGGGTCCCCGTACTCGGCCCGCCGCGCTGCACGTTCACCACAACGAGGGGAATTTCGGCCATGACCGCTAACCCGAGCCCTTCAGCCATCAGCGAAAATCCGGGGCCCGATGTGCCGACCATCGCTTTCTTCCCCGCGAATGACGCGCCAATCGCCATGGCAATGGCGGCCATTTCATCTTCTGCCTGGATCACCACTCCTTGGCGCTGCGGGAGGTATTCACTCAACTCCTGCATGATGTCCGTCGCCGGGGTGATGGGATAGCCGGCGTAGAACTCGCACCCCGCCTCCAACATGCCGAGGACGATGGCCTGATTCCCGGTGAGGACCCAGGGCGTGGGGGCCCTCCGCTCGGCTGAGACCGCGAAACGCGGTACCGACCATGTCTGCTCGCCCCACCGCCATCCCGCCTGCACCAATCCTGTGGGCTGGACCGGCGTCTCATCTTCCAGCCCTGCTCCTCTGATGCCGAAGCGTTCGGTGACCGCTTCAAGGGCTGCGGTCTTGGTGAATCCCAAGAGGAAAACCAGCATGCCGAGCATGAAGAGGTTCGGATGTCCCTTTCCTCCTCCGACCGTGCTCGCCAAATCTCTCCACGCGATCGGAAAATAATACGGTGTGTGCGCCTGCCAGTTCGCCGGTGGCTGGCCTTGGCTCTCCTCATAGAGGATCCACGCCTCCGGGCTGAGATGAAGCTCCTCGTGAAATCTGTCAATGTTGCGCCAGTCCAACGCGATGAGGAGGTCGAGCTCGTCCGCCTGTTTGTCGAACGGCTTCGATCCCAATCGAAGGATGCACGCGGTTTCTCCCCCGCGAATTTGCGGGCCGTAGCTTTTGGTCAGCATCCCGTACAGCCCACAGGCCGCAGTCGTGCTGAGCAGCAATTCGCCAGTGGTCATGACGCCGGCTCCGCCACTCCCCACGAGGGCCAGCGCCACCTCCATTCTGTGTTCCCTGTGCTGCTCGAACATCATGGCCTCTCATGCGGACGGTTGGTCACCTGGCCTCGTGACCTTTGTCTCGGTGAAATTCTACGATCACGGGATCTATCACGTGGGCAAACGAGCCACCCTTACAATCCCTCAGCTTCCCTGCATGGTGCCAGTTCATACCTGTAAGACCGGTTAAGCAACAAGCGCCAGGCCCCGGTCGGGATTCCCCCCACGACCGCGCTGGCCAGACTGCCCCCTCTTGTTCTCGAGAATAATCGGGTCCAGCCGCTCCCCGCAGATCACACAACGCCACCCGTCGATGACGCCAGTTCCTTCTTCGAACCAATCCGGTACAACAAAGCCGCCACAACGATTGCACCGATCAGGCCGTTCACTTCGACCACTCTCGGTATCCAATGCCCCGGTTGGCAACATGACACACCTCCTCCCCTCCACAGAATGCCTCAAGCATGAGTTGTGCCCATACCTTCTTTCTGCCGATGCTGCGGAAACGATTGGTATCGTGTGGGCTATGATGATTCTGTCACGTGGGAGGCCCTTGCGGCCGGCGAATGTGAGGTATTTCAGGGCAACGGCAGAGCAGGAATGAGGCCAAATGCCCCAGTCGGAATGACGAAGCTCTATCACGGTTCAATGTGAAGCTGCCTCCCGTGGCCTATCCTGGAGAAGGGAGCGTGCGTAATGCAATGACCTGGTGACTGAATAGGACGGCTAGGTGCGGACTATGCAATATGATGCTGATGTCATGCGTCTGGCCCCGTACCTCTTTCAACAACTGTTTGACTTGGGCGCGGCCCATGCCTTTGGCATCCCAGGCGATCATGTGCTGCCGCTCTACGAGGCACTGGGGGCCAGTCCCATCCGCTCCATCCTAACCACCCATGAGCCCTCAGCCGGTTTCGCTGCTGATGCCTACGCGCGTATCCAAGGGATTGGAGTGGCGATTGGCACCTATGGCGCCGGCGTGCTCAACATGGTCAACCCGATCGCACAGGCCTATGCCGAGAAGTCGCCGGTTATGGTAATTAGCGGCGCGCCCGACAAGGTGGGCCGAGACCCCGGCCTGTTGATCCATCACAAGGTCAAGACCTTCGACACCTCGCTTCATCCTGAAAGGTCTTCCCGCTCACGCTCTTCGAGAGCTTGTCGAATGTTTCTGACCGCTCGGGTCAGAGCAGGGAGCACCACTTCATCGAGGCATTGATCCTGCGTGTCACCTTCTTGATTTCCGATCCGAGCTTCTTCAGCCGCATCTCCACCGCCACGCTGTGAAGAATCAGTTCCAGCGCCTGTTCGAAGCGCCGAGCCGTTTCGTCAATATGCATGGATACTCCTGAGATGGCGTATCCCCGGACATCCCACGCCCGGCGCATCGGAGCGTAGTGCACTTCCGAAAACCGGACGCCCCACATATTGCGTTCGGTCCATTCGGTGGACAACGTCCGCTTTGCCGCATACCCGCCCGATCGGAGCGAGACCCGGCCTTCCATGCCCAGAGCCAGCGCAGCGTGGTCAGCGCGTCCCCCATCACGGCATGGACCTCTCCGCCGTTCACAGTCAAGTTCAACCCACGCAAAATCTTCTTTTCGGCCGTGGTCATATGGAGGTTGCTGATTTCGAGCATCGGATTGGGCATCGTGTTCACCCGCCTCCCTTTCCCGGCCACCAATACTTAGCCGTCGCCTTCACATAGCCGAACACCGCATCCCGTCTGGAGACAATCCCGACCAGGGTTTTCCCCTTGACAACCGGAGCTCGGATGAGATGTCGCTCTTGAAGGAGCTTGATCAGATCCTTCACCAGCGTCTCTTCGGTGACCGTGATGACATTCCTGGTCATCATTTCCTCGGCCGTGACCTGACGCAGGTCCTTCCCCTCATCGATGACGCGTAGCAGATCGAATTCGGACACCAGACCGACGAGCGTAGAATCTCTTTCCACAACAGGCACAGCTCCAAAGTTCCGGTCAGTCATAGTTTCCGCGATGGCGATCCCTTTGGTATCCGGGCTCGCTGTATAGACGGCATCTTCCATGATTTGTCGAACGGTCAATGTCTTCGGGTCATGCGTATTCACGAAATGTTCTGCTGCTCTCATAACGCCTCCCTACTTGTCTGCCTTTTATCCTCTCACTTCCCAGCAAGGCCAAGGCCATCCATACGGCTCGATCGTCACGGAAGAAGAATGGGAGCCAGCCCGCGGGTCATGACCATCAACTCGCCGAAGGTTGTGGCGGAAGGCAGCAGCAGGCTGAATCGAATTGCCCTGAATTGCTACGACCATCTTCTTCGCCAACTATCGACATCTATCACGGGAAGATCCCAAGAATCTTGATAGCCTCGGCCACCCGTGAGATAGCTCGGATCAACGCGGCGAGCCGGAGATCGACCTTCTTCGCCTCAGCCGTGGCCTGAACCTCTTGGAACGCCCGGACCATCAGCCGCTCAAGCCGCTGGTTGATCTCTTCTTCCGTCCAGAAGAACGACTGGAGGTCCTGCACCCATTCAAAGTACGACACTGCCACGCCTCCGGCGTTGGCGAGGATGTCTGGAACGACGACGATCCCGCGCTCCTGCAGAATGGCGTCGGCCTCTGGAGTCGTGGGCCCATTGGCGCCCTCCACCACAAACTGCGCCCGGACGCGGTCCGCATTGGCAGCGGTGATCTGTTGCTCAAGGGCCGCGGGGATCAGGACATCACAGTCCGCGGCGAGGAGCGTCATATTGTCAATGGGCTCACCGGCGGGAAAATCGACCAATCGTCCGCCCCCGCGTTTGTGTCGCTCAAGAGCCGTCGGCTCCAATCCGCGGGCGCTGTAAGTTCCGCCGCTGGAGTCGCTCACCGCCACAATGCGGCAACCTGCCTGATGCAACAGGGTTGCGCTCACCGCCCCCACATTGCCAAAACCCTGCACGGCGACGCGAGTACCCTCCAACGATCGGTTCCTGCTCGCCAACACCTCGCGTGCGACCATCACCACGCCACGACCGGTCGCCTGGGCCCGTCCCAGAGATCCGCCCACCGACACCGGTTTTCCGGTCACGACGGCCGGTACCGAATAACCCCGGAGCATCGAATAGGTGTCCATGACCCAGGCCATGATCTGTGGTGTGGTGTTGAGGTCGGGGGCGGGGATATCGCTTTCTGGGCCGATCAGAATGGCGATCTCGCTCGTGTACCTGCGAGTGAGATGTTCCAACTCCATGAGCGAGAGCTGCTTCGTATTGCAGGCGACACCGCCCTTGGCCCCGCCATAAGGCAGGTTCATCACGGCGCACTTCCAGGTCATCCACATGGCTAGCGCCCGCACTTCGTCGAGCGTGACATCCGGATGATAGCGGATCCCCCCTTTGGTCGGACCACGAGCCGTCGAGTGATGGACGCGATGCCCTATGAAAATCCGGATCGACCCGTCGTCCATCTGCACGGGGAAGTTGACCGTCAATTCGCGCCGTGGGACGCGCAAGTACTGCTCAATACCTTGCCTAAGCCCAAGGTGCTTCGCGGCACGATCATACTGCGCCAGCGCCATCGTGTAAGCGTTCTTTGTTTCGATTGTAGACGTCATGGCATCAAGTTGCTTCTGTATAGCCGGAGAATCACCTCATGCGTTCCCAAAGGAATTACGGACATCGCTCCATTCTTACTTTCCGCAGTCAAGCTGCCAGTAGCTCCGTATGGTGCGATTCAGATGGCTTATTCAATTGGCCAATGTTCCCACCTTCATATATACGCAAGCGGCGTACCTCTCTATTGCTCTGACTCCGCGCCTAAGACAATCTTCAGGAACTAACCTCTTTCAGACGTTTGGCCGCGTAAGCGAAGAAGTGCCTAGTGGTGAGAACTGCCACAGCCCTGACGCGGCGCACGTGGCGGAAAAGGACAGAGAGGCCAGCACCCGGATGGATCCTCCACGAGTGAGATAGGATAACTCGGAGGAAAAATCGTGGTGAGGGCTTGCAGCCAGATAGGCGCTCGAAGCTGTTCGAGAACCTGTTGGATGTGATTCGGTACGGCCACAGGACTGATAGAGGCTCGTCAATGACTTCTTTTGATGTGACGGACTCCTAACTGCGAGCACACACCACATGTCTTGTTCGTACCAGGTCAACGGGTACCAGTGCACCTCGGGCGTTCAATGGATGCCGTTCTCCGGCACTCCACCTGCATGAGTAGGAACACATTCAGAGGCTCATGAATAGGCAGAGATATCATGGGACAGACCGCCACGTTGGCTGACCAGCTGGTCCAGGTGATCGAGCATTACCCAGGTTATGGCCTCGACGAGTTGGTCATGCTCTGTCCCGATTACCCCTGGAACCAGATCTTGCTGGAAGTGGACCGCTTGAGCCGAGAGGACTACCTCCAATTCACCGGATGGCGTTGCATTCTCTGCGGAGAACGCATTGAGCCCGGCGCCGTGACGCAAGTAGTTGGTAAGGAACTAGTCACAGAAAAAGGAAGCAGAGGAGGTCATTGACCATGGAGGAGCCACGCGGGTGGGTCAAAGCATTTCTGCGGGAGGTCCTCACGATGCCCTTCCGCCACGTGCTCGTGTTTTTCCTTGCCACCATCTTGCTGATCATCATGGAAGTCGAAGTGATCGAGGGCGAAGGATGGCACCTCGTCCATCTCCTCGAGCTGCTCGGCCTCATGTTGTTCCTGTACATGGGGTGGGTGACGTGGCGTGTGGCGCGCATGCTGAGGAAACAAGGGAAGCCGTAGGCTGGTTCCCGGCGAGAAACTCTTCCGCTCCATTGATGAGCCCAACAGAGGTAAGATCGATGACAAGGCCGTCACAGGCGAAAAGAGAGGACCCTTCTTCCGCGAAATGTTCCGTGTGCGCACTTCGGCAGTGCGCGAAAAGAGATGCCCGCTCCGTTTCATAGGCCGGTCTAACTTTCTTCTCTCTTTTCCACTCGCCGTGACTCTGCTCCCGCGAGCATCCATGCATAGTTCTCGAGAATTCCGTCAAAATTGTGGAGCCTCACGGCTTGACAGCCGTGGTCCCTGTTGAATCTTCGGCGACACCTCGCCGAGCCTACTCCGCCGTAGTAGCCGACCGGCTACGAAGGCTGGGAGCCCGTTCTCCTTCGCCAAGGCTTCGGAGGACACCCGCTGCGCATTCCTCCACGGCTTAACAGCCGTGGCTTCCTGCGTAGGCGGGGATGGGCGACGCCGTCGCACTAGCAGACGCCATACACCCCTTCCGTGAGCGCCTTGCAGAAGGATTTCATATGCGTGAAGGCCAATTCGACTTGACGCCCGATTTGCGGACGTACGGCCTTCAGTGTCACGCCGTCTGCCAAGGCCACTTCGACGATCACGGCTTGCGGGAGAGCAATCGGTTGGCCGATCTGGCTGGTGATCCAAACAGTCACGTCACGCAGGCCATGCACTTTCTTATGGATGACTTCCGCCAACACCTGGGCCAGCACATTATAGATCTTCCCGACATGTGCCACGGGATTCTTGCCGGGTGCGGCTTCGGCGCTTGCCGGCCGGCGGAGTGAGATGATCCCGCAGACGCGATTGCCCCGCCCGACCTCGCCGGAATCACCCGCCTCCGCCGATGTGCCGAGCAGCGTGAGGTACGCGCCGGCCTCACCCGCTTCCGGCTGATCCAGCACATTCAAGTAGAGGTGCGGGGAGAAATCTGTCCCGCTCTTGCGTGTCACGAACTCATTCAGCGCCCGGCCCACCAATTTCTTCCGTTTGAAATACTCTGACTCGCTTCGGACCAATGGCGCCAGAAACGGCATCGCGATTGTCACTCTGAGATCCCTCCCCTGTCGTACGGCGAGCACCTTCACATCTTCACCTGTGTCCGGAAATTCTTTCTTGAAAAAACGGCTGTTCAGAAATTGCTCGATCTGGAATACGAGCCGCTCCGTCGCCGTCAGTGGAGCATACCCCACGGTGGCAGATGTGTCATTGGCCACGGGAAGCCGTGGCCGCTCAGCCACGAAGCGGAGCTCCTCTGACGCCGGCTTCAGCTCGAATTGGCATTCCAGATCCTTGAGAGGCTTGATGCGAGGCAGGTGCTGTTTGAACCACTTGTACACCGCTCGTTCGGCAATCTCCTTGACCGGGATGCGCTTGCCCCTCCATTCGAAGGTGGCTCGGTCGCCCATCACCAACCGCATTGGAGCCAGTACCGCCCCCCCTCCAAAGCGGCAGGCGACTTGGCCGGCCACCAACATCCCCTTGTCGGCATTAAAATGGAGGACACGGCCACAGGTCTTGAGATACGCCTGTGCCAGTTCCACAGCGACGGACTCCATCACAGCGTCACAGATGGTGTCAGGATGGCCTAGCCCTTTTCGTTCCACGATTTCCATCGGCTCTTGTGCGAGGGGAACTCTGGACGATTCGATGATCAGTGGTTCAACCATGTTGCCCTTCCATTGTGTTCTAACCGTCGAAACCTCATTCTAGCCGGACCGCACCTGTCCGTATCGGCCACGCAGTGGAACATACAATACTTCGCAGACGGTCTGTCGACTTATGCCCTGCTCACCTTTGCTCAGCAGCGTGAGGTTCTGCACCCCTTGTTCCTCAATCGGTGCAATGAGCTTCCCGCCCACCTTGAGTTGCTCCAGCAGCGGGGCCGGCACCTCGGCACAAGCGGCCGTGATACAGATGCGATCATAGGGTGCGCACTCCGGATATCCAAGTCCCCCATCGCCCAAGACCACGTGCACATCGTGGTATCCAGCCCGCTCCAGATTCATCTTCCCGAACTCATAAGTGACTGGATCGATTTCGATCGACACCACCACACCGGTGGGTCCGACGACTTCCCGGGCTACCGCAGTACCGTACCCTGAGCCAAGGCCGATCTCCATGAACCGATGGCCTACATCAAGGCCCAGTGGTTCATAGAACAACGGATAACTATGGGGGCAAGAGATCGTGGCGCGAGTACCGGGGAGCGGAAGCGGAACTTCTTGATAGGCATAATCACGATAGCGAGGAGGGATAAAATCCTCGCGGCAGACTGCCAGCAGAGCGGACCGGATCCTCTCCGACCGAAGCAGTCCATCTGCGACGAGCTGTCTGACCGTTTGCTCTCGTTCTTTTCTGAATTCCTCACGAGTTTTCCTCGGCTCAGTCGGCGGAGGAATGATCCAGCCTACTTGTAGACAAGGCGTCATGGATGCTCCGTGAGTCAGGATCTCAGACCTCCGCGATCCAGGCTACCGCTGTGCCTGGTCGTTCCTGATGAAGACGGTGCAGCCCAGCTGCCTTGGCTGCCTCAACCA
This sequence comes from uncultured Nitrospira sp., assembly GCA_964579525.1. Classification (GTDB taxonomy): domain Bacteria; phylum Nitrospirota; class Nitrospiria; order Nitrospirales; family Nitrospiraceae; genus Nitrospira_D. The sequence goes on from CAZOHW010000129.1 coordinate 8,726, forward strand.
CTTCTTCAAATTCTCGTTGTGTAATTGGCCGATCCAGCGGCGGATAGTTCAATGATTTCGAACAAGGTCGATACTGATCCATGATGTTGACAGAGGTGTTCGTTGAGATCCCGTTGGCGAGGAAACGCATGATCTCTCCCGTTCCAGCGACCTTGCCAGGCAACACAAGGTGGCGCAGGAAAAGGCCACGCACGGCGAGACCCCGTTCGTCAATCACCAGGTCTCCAGTTTGCCGATGCATTTCTTTGATGGCGATCTTGGCGATCTCGGGATAACTTGGCACCTTGGAGTACTTCAACCCAGCTTCGGCATCGGCGTACTTAAAATCGGGCAAATAAATGTCGGCGATCCCGTCCAGCAACCGAAGTGTCTCCAAATCATCGTACGAACTGGTGTTGTAGACCAATGGAATATGAAGGCCTCGCTGTGCGGCCAGCAACAGCCCTTCCAGGATTTGCGGGACTTGATGCGAGGGCGTGACAAGATTGATATTGTGACAGCCCTGCTCTTGTAGACTGAGCATCATGTCGGCCAGTTCTTCCACCGACACCTCCCTTCCCTCGCGCAACTGGCTGATTTCATAGTTTTGACAATAGACACACCGCAGATTGCAGCTGGCGAAAAAGATCGTGCCTGACCCGTTCCAACCGCGAAGAGGGGCCTCTTCCCCATGGTGAGGACCATGGCTGGATACGAAAGGCTTGGCTCCCACCAAGCAGAAGCCGAGATCTCCTTCAAGACGGTCGATCGCGCAATGGCGGAGACACACATGGCAGCGACGCAATCGCTCCCTTGCTCGTGCAACACGTGTTACCAGCACACCAGATTCCAACAGGCCGCAATAGCCGGCTCGCCGTTGTTTCGCCGAGATCGTCGTGTTCGTCCCCGATGTGTGGGCTCCATCAACAGGTCAGATGAAGCGCCGCCACAACTCTCCGGGTATCTTTCAATCTGTTGAACTCTGCGCAGGCTCTCGTCGTGTCGCAGGCAACGAGGGTGATACCTTGCTGCTGCAACATATCTGAAACCGTCGGATCGATGTGCATCATGCCAAAATAGCCTGTGCCGATCACCAGCGCAGTCGGACGGATTGCGCACACGTTTTTCAGATCAGCTGGCTCCAGTCGATGAGCTTCCTTTCTCCGCCAACGATCGTCGACGTGATCCGGATAGATGAGCACATCGGCGCCATAGGTTTGACCGTCGATCGTGATGCGGCCGAAGGAATACTTGTCGATCATGGCCGGTTTTCACCCACTCTCCCGTATCAGCCACTACGGAACCGACCCATTCGCTGGCGTGTACAAAATTCCCGCATGGGACAATCCAGCTTACGTTGGCGACGACAATAATCACGCCCCAGCCGCACCAACGCCGATTCGAAATCGACGAAGCTCTTTCCCTTTACCCCGGCCCGCTTCCACAAGACACGAAGCCGCTCCACGGTGGCATGACCTCCTCTCACGCTCTTGCTCGAGCCAAGGGCCAGGTCTCTCGCTGCCAGAA
>CAZOHW010000130.1:0-10199 GCA_964579525.1 uncultured Nitrospira sp.
ATGATGGAGTGCTGACAGATAGTCTTGGACGCAAGGTGGATTTCAAAAATACTGTAGTGATTATGACGTCGAATATCGGCACGAAAATGATCCAAAAGGGTGTATCCCTCGGCTTTCAAAGCACCGAGAGCGAGGCCGCGAGGAGGAAGCGCGATGAGGTGTTGGGAGAGCTTCGCAAGTCGTTCAGTCCTGAATTTTTAAACCGAATCGATGAGATCGTAATCTTCCATCAACTGGAAAAGGACCAGCTCTATAGCATCCTCGATATTCTGCTCCGCGAGCTGAACCTCCGGTTGTTGGAGAAGGGGATCGAGATCGAGGTGGACGACGATGTGAAACAATGGCTCATTAAAGAAGGGTATGAACCATTGTATGGGGCGAGACCGATGCGACGAGCCATTCAACGTGCCATTGGTGACCCACTTTCTGATGAGCTGATCAGGGGGCGGTTTAAGGAATGTCGGAAGGTGAAAGTGGTGCTGCGAGACGGAGCCCCGGCCTTTATTGAGCAGGAGGCCATGGCTGGAGTCTAATTTTTTGGACAATCAGTACAGTTTGTCAGGTGAATTGTTATCGGCCCCTGCGGCACTGTACCGCAGGGGCCGTTTTATTTTTCGTTCGTTGTGAATTTCGTTCGACTTTTCGTATGACACAATCTGTTCCTCGAATAATAGGCCCTTGGCAACCAGGTCTGATCTTGGGGATCGAATCCTCCTGTGACGAAACCGCTGCGGCAGTGTTGAATGAGGAGGGAGAAGTCCTCTCAAACGTGGTGACTTCGCAGGTATCCGTTCATGCGAAATTCGGTGGCGTGGTACCGGAACTAGCGGCTCGTGCCCACGTTGGGGCCATTGATCTTGTCGTCAAAGAAGCGCTTGGTCAGGCTAAGCTCACGAAGGAGGCTCTCAGGGCCGTAGTGGTTACCCAGGGGCCTGGATTGGCCGGGGCCCTATTGGTCGGAGTCAACTATGCCAAGGCCTTGGGATATGGCTTAGGTATTCCAGTCGTTGGGGTTAATCATCTACAAGGCCATATTGCCTCAGCCTGGCTCGCTGATCCTGGATTTCCTCTGCCCTGCGTCGTGTTAGTTGTCTCAGGTGGCCATACCCACTTGTATCGTCGTGACCTTGATGGGCGCTGCTCACTGCTCGGTCGTACTCGTGATGATGCTGCTGGAGAAGCATTCGACAAAGGAGCTCAGATGCTCGGGTTAGACTATCCGGGAGGGCCATCCATTGATCGTGCCGCCCGCTCAGGAAATCGAAATGCCGTGACATTCCCACGGTTTCATCGATCAAGGACGAGTCTGGAATTTAGCTTCAGCGGCCTGAAGACCTCGTTGCTCTACAAATTGCGCGACTTGGCGAGTCCGTTAAGTAATGAGCAGATCGCAGATCTCGCAGCAGGCTATCAAGAGGCTATCGTACAGGTTCTCGTCACAAAGGCATTTGCAGCGCTGGAACAGTCGAAGCTTTGCGCGCTTGCCGTTGTTGGAGGGGTTTCGGCGAACACGCGGCTGCGTATGCTCTTGAGCGAACGCGCGAGACAGCAAGATGTTCGCTTGGCGATTCCGCCAATCGCCTACTGTACCGACAATGCAGCCATGATTGCCGCTGCCGGTCGACAGGTGCTCCTAAGCTCTGATCGGGCAGATTCGGCTCTCGACATCTATCCCACCGAGGGTTCCACCATTGTCTGCGCCGGAGGGTCGGGACAGGCAGGTTTTGGAACGACAACGGAGACCACCCATGCCTGATCTTCATGGTCAGGTGACAGGACTACGGCCCGCGCAGATCACGGCACTTGAGCGGCTGGCTCGACGTCGAGTACCAGCCAACAAAGTGCTCTCGTGGGAGCTCGCCAAGACTATGGGGCAGCTGACACTCGAGATTCGTCGTCCCATTGGAGTGGTATTGACTCGGCGGGGCCAAGTACAAGAGATCATCGTGGGAACCGATCTTTCTCTGTCAGCCACGACGCAGGCCAAGTTTCGGGCTGGACCACGATCCCTACGTGGGCTGCGCTTCATTCGTACGGAACTACATGATCAGCCATTGACTCAAGAAGCACTGACCGATCTGGCGTTTTTGCGGCTTGATCTGATCGGCGTCTTCTCCGTGACAGCGGAAGGACAGCCTGACCACCTCTACCTGGCACATCTGGTACCGCCCAACTCGACCGGTCGGCTGTTCAACGTCTTGAAGCCGATGTCTATACAGAACCATACGCTACTGTTCGATCACTTCATCGATGAGCTTGAGGCGGAACACCAACAGGCTCATGCGCACTATGCCGTTTCGCATGGAAGAGAGTCTGCACTATTGGTCAGTGCATCGTCAAAGAGTCGGAGTGAGCAGGAAGAACGGTTGGAAGAGTTGGCGGAGTTAGCCACTTCCGCGAACGTGACCGTGATCGACCGTATCGTCCAACGGACGCCGGATGGGCATCAACGGTATCTCTTGGGAAGCGGAAAAATGAAGGACGTGTTGATCCAGACGCTTCACCGAGGCGCTGACATGGTGATTTTTGATCAGACCCTTTCTCCGGCTCAATCACGAGCCATTTCTGAAATGACGGATATTAAGGTCATTGACCGCACGCAGCTTATTCTCGATATCTTTGCGCGCCGGGCCCATACTCGTGAAGGGAAAGTTCAGGTCGAACTGGCCCAATTGCGATATGTGTTGCCACGGTTGTCCGGAACGGGGACTCAGCTGTCGCGTTTGGGAGGCGGGATTGGCACTCGCGGGCCCGGCGAGACCAAACTTGAAACAGACCGCCGACGGATCCGAGACCGTATTACACACTTGGAACGAGACTTAATACAATTTGCCCGTCACCAAGACCAGCGAAGGTCGCGCCGAGGTCGGTGCGAGCTTCCTGTTATTTCGTTAGTCGGCTATACGAACGCAGGAAAATCCACCTTGCTGAATGTGCTGACCAAGAGCCAGGTTTCAGCCAAAGACCGGCTATTTGAAACACTCGACACGACGAGTCGGCGTCTACGGTTCCCGCAAGACCGAGAAGTGATTATCACCGACACCGTGGGCTTTATCCGGGATCTTCCCCAAGAGTTGGTCGGGGCCTTTCGGACCACGCTTGAAGAATTGCGAGAAGCCGATCTGTTGCTTCATGTCGTAGATGCCGGTGCAGCAGATGTGGCAATCCAAATTACCGCTGTGGTCGCCATTCTAGAAGAGTTACAGCTTCACACCGTTCCACGCATGCTTGTCTTGAATAAGTGCGATCGGGTCTCACTGCAGCATGGTGAGCTGCTCTGTCGTCGGTATGGCGCGATCGGCATTTCAGCGCTACAACCGGAGTCCTTGCATGGGTTGTTTGCCAAGTTGGAAGACTTTGTCAAAGGTCTTGATGGTGAAAAGCCTCCTATGACGGTTGTCGTTCCCGATGACGATGTTCCAATACTTGCATCTCGCCCATAATCACTGCACAATCATATGCTGTGAAGAACACGAGACAAGCGAAGGCAGACACCGGTGCTCCCCAGCCCAAGCAGATTGTCGCCAAACTGAATCGAGCCATTCCGGTGGCTCGGGTTGAGCTGGCATACCAGTCGCCGTGGGAACTCTTGGTTGCCACGATTTTATCGGCGCAGTGTACGGATCAACGGGTCAATCAAGTGACGCCGGCGGTATTCGCGAGATATCCATTTCCCCAGGATTTGGCACGGGCGATTCCGGTGGAATTGGAGGCCCTCATAAAACCGACAGGGTTTTATAAGAACAAAGCGAAACATCTCATCGGCTGTGCTCAGGCAGTGTCGACCCATTTCGACGGACATGTGCCCGAGACGATGGAGGAGTTGACCTCCATCCCGGGAGTCGGTCGAAAAACGGCGAATGTACTGCTGGGTGCTGCATTCGGACTACCGGCTATCGTAGTGGATACGCACGTCAAACGGGTGGCGTCTCGTTTGGCATTGACTCGATCCGATGATCCGGAGCGCATCGAATATGATCTTCAGCGGTTGTTTCCCCGGGATCAATGGACAGGAATCTCACAGCGGTTGCTGCTCCACGGTCGGTATACCTGCCTTGCCCGTATACCTCGATGTGCGGTCTGTCCTATTTATGATGAATGTGTGTGGAAAGGGAAGTTGTTGACATGATCACCAGCATGACAGGATTCGGTCGACGACAGGCACCATGGCTTGAAGGGACCGTTACCGTCGAGGTTCGATCCGTCAACCATCGATTTCTTGAAACGTCCATCCGTCTGCCCAAGTCGATCGGCCTGCTCGAAGACACATTGAAAAAGACCATTCAGCAGCAGTGCTCACGCGGACGAATCGATTTGACCGTCTCGCTGCAAGGAAACCGTGGGAGTGCCCGTTTCCTGCAGCTTGACGTCGTATTGGCGAAACAGTACCATCAGGCTCTTCAGACTCTCCAGCGTACGCTGAAACTGAAAGGTTCCATTGATATCGGGTTGTTGGCGGGGTTCCGTGACATCGTGGCATTGTCAGATCAGCCGATGGAAGATCCCAAACTGTTGAAACTCGTCGAAAAGCTTGGACAGCAGGCAGTCGGCGATCTGAAAAAGATGCGCAAAAAAGAAGGCACTCTGCTCGCGGAGGACCTCATTGTTCGATTAGGCCAATTGCGCGAATGCAAGGTCATGGTTGCCGAACGAGTTCCATATGTTGCGCAAGACACGTTCGAGCGTATGAAAGTTCGGGTGGAGAAGCTGTTGACTGAACCGATTCCAGACTTTCCTCGGCTGAACCAAGAACTGGCTCTCTATGCAGATCGGTGTGACATTACAGAAGAATTGGTCAGATTTGAGGCCCATATGGTACAGTTTGAACAGACGATTCAGGATGTTCAGCCGGTCGGCAAGACCTTGGATTTTCTGCTTCAAGAGATGGGCCGGGAAGTGAATACCATTGGGTCGAAGGCCAATGATATTTCCATTACCGCGGCGGTCATACGGATGAAAACTGAGTTGGAGCGCTTGCGCGAGCAGGTGCAAAACGTCGAATGACCAGCTCAATGACAACCAACCACAGTTCAGCGGGCGAGACGGATGGCCGCCCCATTCCTGATCGCAGAGGCCTTCTCTATATCATCTCCGCTCCGTCAGGAGCCGGGAAAACCACGTTGTGCAAGCAAATCACCGCGTCATTGCCTGGCCTCTGGCATTCCGTCTCCTTCACGACTCGGAAGCCTCGCCCGGGAGAGGTAGATGGGCGAGAGTATTTCTTCGTCGACGACACGACATTTCACGACATGGTCGCTCGTAATGAGTTCATGGAATACGCCCATGTCTACGGCAACTGGTATGGAACTCCACGGAAGATGCTGATGGAGAAAATGGAGCACGGCGTCGACGTGCTTCTGGAAATTGATGTGCAGGGTGCGCTTCAAATGAAGAAAAAAAATGTCGACGCCGTATATATTTTTATTCTTCCTCCGTCGATGGAGGTTTTACGAGCTCGCCTTCATAGCCGCGCGTCGGATTCCTCGGAAGAAATCGCGCGCCGTCTTCAAAAAGTGAAAGAAGAAGTGTGGAGCTTCCGCGAATACTCCTACATCGTTCGCAATGAGGAGCTGACTCGATCCCTTCGTGAGTTAGAGAGTATTTTCCTGGCGGAGCGCCTCAAAACCACACGCTTGGATATGCAGTGGCTTGAACAAAACTTTATTCTCGAGAAGGACCTGAGACAGGCAGATCGATAACCCTCAACCACTTCAGTGCAGGGAGACTAGCGCCATGATCGACATGTTGAGCTTATTACCGCAATACACATCCCGTGAGTTTGATTCACGTCATCGATTGGTCATCGTTGCATCCCAGCGTGCCAAACACTTAACCCAAGGGGCCAAACCCACCGGCCTTTCACGATTTACGAAGGAAACGACGGTGGCGCTCGATGAAGTCTTGAGAGGCAAACTCAAGTATCTGATGGGAAAAGAAGCTCGAGATGCGATGAAAGAAGCTAAGCGAGGGAAAGAGGGAGAAACCGAGCGATTGGCGATGATGACCGGCGAAGATGCTCGCGAAATTAAGAAAGAACTGAGCAACTACGTCGATGATACAGTCCAGCCGGCGGCACCTTCGGCCGAAGAGTAGTGGAGGCGTAGCGATTGCGAATGGGGCAGGTAGAAGGCGCGCTTCACGGCAAGCGATTACTCCTTGGAGTGACGGGGAGCATTGCCGCCTACAAAGCTGTCAGCCTGTTGCGGACCTTCACACGAGAAGGTGCTGATGTTTCTGTGGTCATGACCCAGGCCGCCACGCGATTCGTGACTCCACTGACTTTCGAGGTCTTGTCTGGGAAGCCCGTGGTGGCGGGTCTCTTTGATGGTCACCAGGAGATTGTGCATCTTTCAGTTCCAGAACAAGCCCATGCGATTATTGTTGCGCCGGTGACGGCCAACTTTCTGGCCAAAGCTGCCCTCGGCTTGGCGGATGATGCGTTATCAACGATGTTGCTCAGTGCCAGATGTCCGTTGATTCTTGCTCCGGCGATGGATGGGGAGATGTGGAGCCATCCGACTGTCACCCAGCATGTTGCCACATTGAGATCTCGAGGTGTCCTTGTGCTCGATCCTGGGGTTGGGGCCTTGGCCTCTGGGCTCGTCGCGCAGGGGAGGCTTGCCGAGGAGACTCGGATTGTTGATGCCGTCCACACCGCACTTAATGTCAAGAGTGACTGGAGTGGCCAGCGGGTCCTTGTCTCAGCAGGCCCGACTCAAGAGGCGATCGATCCCATTCGGTTCATCTCGAATCGGTCGTCCGGGAAAATGGGCTATGCCATCGCTGAAGCAGCCTGTGCTCGTGGAGCTGAAGTGGTTCTTGTGACTGGTCCAACCGCACTCCCTCCTCCTCAAGGGGTCCTGACGGTTTCGGCTACGACAGCTGGGGAAATGGCGGACGCTTTGTCACAGCATTTCTCCACTTGTACGGTGTTAGTCATGGCCGCTGCAGTGGCCGACTTTCGTCCGAAGGTCCAGGCAATCCAGAAACTAAAGAAACGTGATCGAACCGGGATGACGCTCGAGCTTGAGGCTGCGCCGGATATTCTCGCCATGTTGTCTGCGAAGCGGACGACACAAGTGCTGGTGGGATTTGCGGCTGAAACTGAACAGGTCGTGACCTATGCGGCGGATAAATTGAGAGGGAAGGGACTGGACGTCATTATTGCCAACGATGTCACGCGAGAAGGAGCAGGGTTTGGCAGTGATGAGAATGCTGTGACCATTCTTGCAAGCACTGGTCAGCGGAAAGACCTCGACCTGATGCCCAAACGCAAACTCGCCGATGAAATTTTGACGATCATCCATGATCTCTGCTTGGTTCCACAGCGCGGTGAGCCTGTGATGGAGTAGGTATCGATGGCATCGGCTTTTAAGAAGACGGACAACGCAGCTGAGATTGATCGGCTGGCCTTGGCCCTTGCTAAGGAACCAGGGTCCAGGGCCTTTATTCCGCTGGCTGAGGAATATGGGAAAGCCGGGATGTGGGAAGAAGCGGTCGCTGTGCTTGAAGATGGGCTAAAAATCTATCCGCACTTCATTACAGCCATGGTGGCGTTGGGGCGTGTGTACGAGCAGTTGAACCAACCGGTCAAGGCTAAGGCCATTCTTGAAGAAGCGACCAAGCTGAGTCCTGATAATCTCCGGGCTCATCGGACGCTTGCTCGGCTTTATGCCGCACAGGGAGCCAAGGATGCCACGATACGGTCATGCAATGTGATTCTTGCCGTCAACCCCCATGATCAGGAGGCCCTGTCCCTTCGCTCCGTGGTCGCGCGTAGTTCGTCCGAAGCAGCCGGACATTCAGAGGTACTGGGTGCGGAAACTCCGCAAGCTGAACCAGCATCAGTTCGCCCTGAGAGTCAGTCCGTAACACCTTCCGATGGAAAAGAGAATCAATCCATGAGTGTCGGTGTTTCCGCCGCCGTGCCAGCTTCTCAAGACTATCCTGTTTTGATAGGAAGTAGGCCGATGCCTGTCAAAACGCCGAACCATGCGTCGTCTGTAGCGACGCTTGCACAGTGGCTTCACCGTATCCAAACGCGTCGGCAGGATCGGGTAGAGGCAACTCCTCGGCAGGTATAACCCATTCGCCAGTTTGACCATCCGTGAGGGGGCTGCTAGAATGCCGCCTCCTGGTTACTCCGCTTGATCGCACGAAATGTTTGGTGGTGCAGGCCTCGGCAATATGCTGCGCGTCCTTGTTTTGCATGGTCCTAATCTTAATCTTCTCGGTCAGCGAGAGGAATCCATTTATGGGACAACGACGCTTGCGATGATCAATACCGCACTGGTGAAACTTGGCAGCGAATTGGCCGTCGAATTGGATATTCGTCAGTCGAATTCTGAAGGAGAATTGGTCACGTGGATTCAAGGAGCACGGCAGGCCTGTCATGGTATCGTGATCAATCCAGCCGCCTATACGCACACCAGCGTGGCAATCCGTGATGCCATCGCGGCTGTTGATCTTCCCACCATTGAGGTCCATCTCTCGAACATCTACCGCCGTGAAGAATTCCGTCGGCATTCCTATGTATCTGGTGTGGCACTCGCCCAAATCTCAGGATTTGGCTCGAACGGGTATTTATTGGCGTTGCGGGGATTGTGTGACCACTTGTCATCATCCGAATCAAAGAGGTCATCGGGCTCATCGAAGCTCGGAGGATGAAAGGGATCTTGTATCGAGTCTTGTATCGAGTGATGTGATCGCACAACGTGCACCGTGTGTTTGGAGAAGGGAGCGAGGAGTGATTTCTACAGTTGATTTTCGGAACGGCGTTCGCTTGATGGTTGAAGGCGAACCGTTTTACATCGTTGAGTTTCAACACGTCAAACCGGGAAAAGGCGGGGCGTTCGTCCGGACAAAGTTAAAAAGCTATCTTTCTGGAAACGTGCTTGACCGAACGTTTCGGTCCGGTGAGCGCTTTGACGAACCGGATCTCGAAGAACGGGAGATGCAGTTCCTCTATGCCACTGGTGAGTCGTATACGTTCATGGATACGGAAAGCTATGAGCAGCTGACATTCGAAAAAAACCAACTGGGCGAGAATGCAGATTTACTGAAAGAAAACATGACGGTGAACATTCTCATCTATGAACATCGACCGATCACCGTCGAATTGCCGAACTTCATCGAGCTCAAGGTGGTTGATGCGGAACCTGGGGTTCGTGGAGACACGGCGTCCGGTGGAACCAAGCCCGCGATTGTGGAAACTGGAGCGACGATCAAAGTGCCGCTCTATCTGGAAGTCGGCACGGTCATCAGAATCGATACCCGCACCAGATCATATGTGGAGCGTGTTCGGTGAGGACTCGGCGGCCAGTTCACTCAAAAAAAAGGCTTCGTCAAGTCATATTGCCGGAGAGGCAACGTGAACCGAGTCGTGATGCGGCCGTGAGTGGTAGTGCCACGAAACAGATCCAAGAGCTGATCGATCTGCTCCGCCGTAACAATTTAACCGAATTGGAGCTTGAACGCGACGGCTTCCGTATTCGTGTTCGTCATGAAGTTGGTGGCAAGTCTGTCACAACATCGGTTCAAGAATCCGTTCAACCTGTCCTGCAGCCATCCGCACATTCGATCGTGTCCGCTCCTTCGCCGTCGGATGGAGCCGCTGGTTTTGTGACCGTCACGTCTCCCATCGTCGGCACGTTTTATCGCTCGCCGTCTCCTGATGCCGACTCATATGTGGAGGAGGGAGAGTCCGTGAAGAAGGGGCAAGTGCTCTGCATCATTGAAGCCATGAAGCTGATGAATGAGATTGAATCTGAAGTCGATGGTCGTATCGTGAAGATTCTCATAGAGAACACGAAATCGGTCGAGTACGGCCAAGCGCTGTTTCTGATTGAGCCCAAAGCCCCTCTATAAGGTTGTACTCGAAGACCATCCTCACCGTCGTATCGGAGTCGAGCGTGTTCAAGAAGATCCTGATCGCCAATCGCGGAGAAATTGCCTTGCGGGTGATTCGTGCCTGCAAAGAACTTGGCGTGACGACGGTGGCGATTCATTCAGAGGCCGATGCGCTCAGTCTGCACGTTCGTGCAGCCGACGAAAAAGTGTGTGTGGGGCCGGCGGAGTCGGCATTGAGCTATCGTAATATCCCGAATGTCCTCAGTGCGGCCGAGATCACGGGAGCTGATGCCATTCACCCCGGCTATGGGTTTTTGTCAGAAAATGCGCATTTCGCTGAAGTATGTGAA
>CAZOHW010000131.1:0-10192 GCA_964579525.1 uncultured Nitrospira sp.
GAACAGGATATCCTCGGAAGCTTAAAGGAGACACCATTCCGATAGAAGGCCGCATCGCGGCAATTGCCGATGCTTTTGATGCTCTGACGACCCAACGAGTCTATAAACCGGCGTTTGAACTCAACCACGCCATCGAACTCATGCTCAAGCACCGGGGCGAACATTTTGATCCAGAGCTTTTGGATGTGTTTGTCGCCTCGATGGATGAACTAGCTCACATCCATGATCAGTACGCCGATCGGCGGTCGCTGAACATGCTTCGGGAGTCCTAAACAAGGCAGACGATTCGTAGGATTCTCAATCGGGTCGTGAGGAAAACACGAGGTCGCTGCACGATGGCCAAGAGGTTGACTGCCGTCCGCAAACGCACGAGAACCAGAAACTGGATCGCCTATCACTGCGAAGCCTTGGTGGCATCAGGTACCATGTCTACCTGGGAAGCAGCGACCTATCTCACCGAGAACCTCTTCGGTGAGAAACCTAATCCGCGCCTCCTGACCCCTCCCAACCCACATGAGATCACGGCCCACTTCCTTCACTACCTCTACCAACCGATTGTCGAAGCCGCTTCGCGTGAGGTTGTGTTGTCACCTGCGACCACGCTCCATCTGTTTACGGACATTAGCCTGACCGGCAATTCCGCCGTTCTTATTGTGGTCTTTCCCGGAGAGGGCGCATCACCGCATCTCTTGATGCTGGAAGCCGTCAGGGCGTGGGACCTAGTATTTTCCAATGCGGAGTCGTTCAATGGGTGGGTTGAAGAACGGTACACGAAACTTGTCAGGGCTCTACTCAACACAGGGAAAGAAGTTCAAGACGATCTTCAGAAAGTTGTGTAACTCATTCACGGTGGGTCATAGTTCAGATTCGGCGAGAGCCAGCGTTCGACTGTGCAAAGGTCCATCCCCTTTCGCCTGGCGTAGTCTTCGACTTGGTCTTTCCCAATTTTTCCCACAGCGAAGTACCGTGCCTCCGGATGAGCAAAATAGAACCCGCTGACCGATGCGGCTGGCAACATCGCGAAACTTTCGGTCAATGAGATGCCGGTCTTCTGCTCGACCTGTAATAAATCAAACAAGAGTCGCTTCTCTGTATGGTCCGGACAGGCTGGATAGCCTGGTGCTGGGCGGATACCGCGGTATTTCTCACGGATCAGGTCATCACTTGTGAGTTGTTCAGTCTTACCATACCCCCACTCTTCTCTCGCTCGCTTGTGGAGATACTCTGCAAAGGCTTCGGCCAACCGATCTGCGAGAGCCTTGGCCATGATGGAATTATAGTCGTCATGATCCTTATCAAACCGCTTGCAGAGTTTATCCAGCCCGATACCGGCTGTTACGGCAAAGGCCCCGATGAAATCCTGTCGGCCTGAATCTTTTGGTGCAACATAATCGGCCAGCGAGAGATTGGGTTGTCCCGCTGGCTTCTCTGATTGCTGTCGCAGATGATGGATCGTCGTCACTCTGACCTTTCTCGAGGCGTCCGAATACAGTTCAATGTCGTCACCTACCGATGCAGCGGCAAAGAATCCATAGACCCCGCTGGCTCTGAGTAGTCGCTCCTGGATGATCTCGTCCAGAAGTCGTCTCGCATCGTCATAAAGTTCCTTGGCTTTTGGCCCAACAGTCGGATCCTCAAAGATCATCGGATAACGCCCTCTCAACTCCCAGGTGTGAAAAAATGGCGACCAGTCGATGTAAGGAACCAGTTCCTTTAATGGTTGGTCAGCAATGGCCTGAGAACCCGATATCAAGGGTGTAGGAATGTCAGTCTTAGCCCAATCGGACACTAAGCGATTGGCACGGGCCTGAACGAATGAAAGCAGCGGTTTGGCACTGCGATCCCGGTGCGCCTGTCTCATCCGTTCATAGTCATTCCGCACCTGCGTCACAAACCCTTGCCGTTGCGTGTGGCTCACAAGACTTCCCACCACGCCCACTGCGCGTGAGGCATCGAGCACATGGACGACGCCAGGGGCATAGGACGGCGCGATCTTGACCGCTGTGTGGGCCTTACTCGTCGTTGCCCCGCCGATAAGCAGGGGTACTTCAAACCCTTCACGGGTCATTTCCTTTGCCACATGGACCATCTCATCCAGCGACGGCGTAATGAGTCCGCTCAAGCCGATGATATCGGCCTTGTTCTCTCGAGCCGCCGCGAGAATTTTCTCGCACGGCACCATGACCCCGAGATCGATCACATCATAGTTGTTACAGCCGAGTACGACCCCGACGATGTTTTTTCCGATGTCGTGCACGTCACCCTTTACCGTGGCAAGTAGCACCCTCCCCTGCGAACAAAAATTGCCGGAACGCTTCTTCTCTTCTTCCATGAACGGCATAAGATAGGCGACAGCCTTCTTCATGACACGAGCGCTCTTGACCACTTGAGGTAAGAACATTTTGCCCGAACCGAATAGGTCTCCCACGATGTTCATCCCTGCCATTAGCGGCCCCTCGATTACCTCGAGTGGCTTGGGATATTTCTGACGCGCCTCCTCGGTATCCTGGTCGATGTAGTCTGCGATTCCCTTGACGAGTGCATGCGAGAGCCGCTCCTCAACCGTCCCCTTACGCCACTCATCATCCTTGACGACTGCTTTGCCCTTTGCCTTCACCGTCTCGGCAAATACCACCAGACGCTCCGTCGCATCAGGTCTTCGGTTGAGCAAGACATCTTCAACAAGCTCAAGTAGATCGTTAGGAATCTCATTGTAAACCGCTAACTGTCCAGCATTGACAATGCCCATGTCCAACCCAGCCTTGATGGCATGGTAGAGGAAGGCCGCATGCATCGCTTCCCGAACGACATTGTTACCACGGAACGAAAAGGAGATATTGCTGATCCCTCCGCTGACCTTCGCGCCGGGTAAATACTGCTTAATCCAGCGCGTCGCCTCGATGAAATTCACGGCATAGGTATTGTGCTCGTCAATCCCGGTTGCCACAGTCAGAATATTCGGATCGAAGATAATGTCGTAAGGGGGGAACCCCACCCGCTCAGTCAGGATCTTGTAGGAGCGCGCGCAGATCTCCTGCTTTCGCTCCAGCGTGTCGGCTTGCCCTTGTTCGTCGAACGCCATCACAACCACCGCGGCCCCATAGCGACGAATCACCGTCGCCTGGTCGATGAATTTCTGTTCGCCCTCCTTCAAGCTGATACTGTTGACGACAGCCTTCCCTTGTATATTCTTCAGTCCCGTCTCCAATACCTCCCACTTCGAGCTATCGACCATAATAGGCACTTTACAGATGTCCGGCTCTGAAGCAACGAGACGAAGAAACTTCTCCATGGCCGCCTTTGAATCGAGCATGCCCTCATCCATGTTCACATCGATAATCTGTGCACCACCTTCGACTTGCTGACGTGCCACAGACAAAGCGGCTTCATAATTGCCGGCCAGGATTAGCTTTGCAAACGCAGGCGAACCGGTCACATTCGTGCGCTCACCGATATTGATAAAATTCGAATCTGGTCTGATCGTCACGGCTTCAAGCCCGCTCAAACGCGTGTATGGCTCCACCTTTGAGAGTACATGCGGCTTCACCCCGCGCACCGCTTCGGCAATCCGTTTGATATGCGCCGGTGTGGTCCCGCAGCAGCCACCCACGATGTTCAACCATCCATTCTCCGCCCATTCCCGCAATTGAGGCGCCAAGGTGTCCGGCGTCTCAGGAAACCCGGTCGGTAACAACGGATTCGGCAGGCCGGCATTGGGATGGGCGCTGATGTAGATTGGCGCGATGCGCGATAATTCCTCGATCAGTGGGCGCATTTCCTTGGGGCCAAGCGCGCAGTTCATCCCCACGCTCAACAACGGCACATGCGAGATGGAATTCCAAAAGGCTTCAACCGTCTGTCCGGTTACCCCGCGATTGCTGCCGGCCTGGATGAATGTCACCGAGGCCATGATGGGAACCGGCCGTGCACCGGACGCGAATGCCTGCTGGATCGCAAAAAACGCCGCCTTGGCATTTAAGGTATCAAAAATCGTCTCTACTAGGAGGAGATCCGCTCCCCCATCGAGGAGTCCGCGCACCTGCTCATTGTAGGCTGCGACCAGTTCATCATAGGTCGTCCCTCGAGCCGCAGGATTATTCACATCCGTCGAGATCGAGGAGGTCTTGGTCGTCGGACCAATCGCCCCCGCGACAAAACACTGCCGTCCCGGTTGCTCTTGTTGCACTGCTGTGACCGCCCACTTGGCACACTCAGCGCCGGCTTTGGCAAGTTCATACCCCATGTTCTCCATGTGATAATCTGCCAAGGAGATCGATTGTGAATTGAATGTATTGGTTTCAATAATATCTGCGCCGGCTTCGAGATATTGTTTGTGAATCGCTTCGATCACCGACGGCTGTGTGATATTCAGGAGATCGTTATGGCCCTTGAGGTCCTTTGGCCAGTCCTTGAACCGCTCGCCTCGAAAGGCGGTTTCGTCCAACTTCCGTTGCTGGATCATTGTCCCCATGGCACCATCGAGGATCAGGATGCGTTCTCGTAAGAGCGAAGAAATAGGACACTCGTGCAGTATGGACATGTTTGCCTTCATAGATTCGTTGGGAAGCGTGAGATCACTATGCGCGATCATACTGGAAGGCCTTCTGACCGGGCAAGCACCGTCGTTTTCTTGACAGCAAATTCATGGCCTCGCTACGATGACCATCAATGCACATTTTAAGAATCACAACCATCCTTGTTTTCTGTGGGGCATGCATATCAACCACACCTGCTCCAACCTCTGCCGCGCACTATTTTGAGGATGGGTTTCTCGGGCTCTCTCAAAAAGAACTTCATGAAAAACTTGGCATGCCACAGGCGGTACGCGATCGCAAGTCGGCGCTCAGGGTATTTACCTATTACCCGATTACTGACTGGGCCAAATACTTCAGTAAATTGGTCGCGCCTGAGAATGGCGAGGACGTCTATACGTTTTCGCGAGATGGTATCGACATTCGGTATTCGTTTAGCTATGCCTTTGACCCCATGAATCATGAGGATACTCACCCACTGATCGTACGGTTGGTCGATATTGAGTTTTCGCCGGCTGTGTCTATGAGTCGGGTGCCATCGTTAGTTCCCGAGTTCCACCCCGCCAGCGAGCCGGAAAGTCCTAGCTTCCGTTCCAATATTTGGTTGCTTCTCTTCAAGGGCCCTCCATCGAAAGAAGCCCGATTTATCGTCAAAGAACATGGGAAGGACGAGCTGGATTGGACATTGAGTTATCAGCTCTTCTCCATGCAGGGGCTTCCCGATCGCCTGACGAAGGATGTCTTGATCGACCGCCTAGAGATTGGCACTCAGAGTGTGCAAGTGGTCAGACAACGTCAGCGACATACCCATGAACCCATCATGAATCCCTATTCGAGTCAATTCGACCTGCAAGCTTCGCCACCGAAAGCACGCACAAACAGGATTCCTGTTCCCCAGTATACGGAGTGATGGAACGACCATATTGCGTGATGTGATTTACTGAGGGATGTGATTTACTGAGGAAGGTGCCGAACGCGATCCTGTTGAGCCTGTCCGGAGGTACTTGCCTGTGTCTTGATCATTCCCATGGGTCCGCCGTCGTCGACATACATCAACAATGGCGCTCCGATTCCGATCATCACCAGCAAGCAAAATCCCAACATCCGCACCAGCTGGCTCTTACTGAGATACATCACGAGTAGCAAGGTGACGACTGCCGTCCCGGCATAGGTGAGGATCTTTGACTGATTGGGCGTCAATCCCTCCATGTTGAAGGATGGCATGGTGAGGCCAACAGACTGTACCCGTTCGTTGACCGTCTGTTGCAACGACTGCTTCATCGACTGCATCGTTGATGGTGGCGCATTGGTACTCGTCGAGTCAGGCTGTTCATGGGTCTTCACTTTCGCTCGATACTTCTCAGGAATCGTGTCCAGAGTATCCGTATAGGCCAGAGTGCCTTGATCATCGACGTAAGAATAGATCGTGGTTGCCCCTACCTCCCTACAGAGACTCATACTGAAGGCACAAGCGACAAGGACGAGTACTGTAACGATGACACGAACGTTCATGGTGATGCCCCCGGTATGGTGAGCCATGGTGATACGACCAACCCTTACAGGTGCAATGAAGTATACCGCATCCTTCTATCTCTATGATTTTCCTTCCTATTACTGGCTCTTCCTTGACTCCAATAATTCTCCGCTGATAGCATCCCACTTTTCCCCGATAGGTCATGATGCTTGAATCTCAACCCATCTCGCTCGATCCTCAGCCTGACGAGCCCTCGTTTATTCGCCGCCGTCCAGTGAGGATCATTATCTATATTGGTCTTGTATTATTCGCCCTCATGGCCGTGATCTGGCCGATGATCACGCAGCTTCGTGATCCAGACTTTCAACAACATATTGAACAACATCGTGTCATGGTGGGCATGAGCAAAGAGCAAGTGCTCCAATCATGGGGCGGACCACAAACGATCAATACCTCCTTTACAAAGGATGGGATCAGGCAAGAGGAATGGATCTTTGAGGACTGGGAAAGCACCGCGGTTGTCCATCACCGCTACCTATACTTCGAAGAAGGGATCTTGATCGGCGGATGGTATGAGGGATCACGAGAACGCCATGCGACCAACTTCCCCCCAGAAAAACCTCATCCCAAACTCCAACCATAGGGGCGTACTGGTGGTTTCAGCCATCTGCTCGCCGCTCTCGTGACTCCTTGGCAATTAGGCTGTTGTTTCCCGAATGGACAACCGAAGACGGCTTAAGAGGATCTCAGCACGGGCATGGTCAGAGGCATTCACCATCACTCGGCTGACGAGGGAAGGCACCCCTGGATAGAGGCTGCTCACATGTTCACCATGGATGACGTACGCAATACGGTTGCCTTCGAGTAAGCTTTTGATCATGGCCAACTCTCCTACATTCTGTGCATTGGTCAGATGAATCATCTGAATCATCGGCATCCTCACAATTCTGTCACTGATTGCACTTTCGCCATGTTCCCGCTAGACTGAGCTCAATCATGGGGTTTCCGTAATTCGCGCCCGTCGTTCTTGGCCGGCTCCCCCGGAGATGGTTAATACACGCTTCCATTCTCGCACTTGATAGATGGCCCAGGCATTTGGCTGGCCTTTGTAAAAAGCAGTGGGGTCCTCACCACTGGCATTAAGAAAAATGGGTTCGGTAAATCCTTCTTCCAACACATAATCGAGCAATGATTCCACAGTAAACCCGGTTCCACGGAGCGTCACATCAGCTAAGACAGTGAGGATTTCATCGGGATTTTGAATGGTTATGGGATTCATTTTGTGATCCTTTCTACGTAGCAGATTGTAGCGGGGCTTAAGCGGAGAAGGCAAGGCACCATGGCGACTCGCACGAAACCGTTCAAATTTCTCGACGCGCTCCTCCAGGTCATGGACAGAAAACATCACTGGGCGTGGGAACATTTTTCAACCGGTCGCCTGTCGAAGGCCCAACTCAAGATCCACTTCCAGCAAGAATATGCCGTGTACGTGCGAGATTTCCCAGTATTCTTGGCACGTATCCTCGGAAACAATCCTCCATCTTCAGTTCGGCAGATGTTGGCTGAAAATATTTTTGAAGAGGAGACCGGAAGACTCTCGCTCGGCACCTCTCATCCGGAATTATTTTTGACCATGATGAAGGGATTAGGGTACCGCCCACGCGAGTTTGAGTCGGTCCGTCTTCTGCCGGCAGCTCAGGCCTATCGAACCTGGCTGGATACCATGTCGGCTCATCCCCAGTGGGTCTTTGCCGCTGCCACCCTGACGGTGTTTGTTGAAGGCAGCGTGAAGGATCGCCAAGAGATGTGTACCCCTTTCAAGAAGAAACGCGCCGCGGACATCGAATTCATGATCCGCGCTCATCCATTGGTTCGATACCATGGTGTTTCGCCGGACGCCATGGATCTCATTCGTGCCCATCAGCAAGTTGAAGCTGGGCATCGTCGCGATGCTTATAAGATGGTCCTCGAATATACGCCGCCGACACTTCAGCGAACGGTGCTCACCTGTATGGAAAAGAGTTTATCCCTCTGGCTCGCCTATCGTGACAGCGTGGCCCGCGCTTGCGGGATCAAGAATCCTGCATGATTCGGCAATTCATTTTCTGCTGGCTCTTCCTTCTTGCCATCGATCACGTTCCATCCTCCGCTGCGTCGGACACTCCTCCTGGTATGGTTTTGATTCCGCCAGGAGAGTTTACGATGGGTAGCCCCGAAGGAAGCGGCGGCTTCCCGGATGAACAACCGGAGCGGCAAGTCTTGCTCAGTGGCTTCTACCTTGATCGATTCGAAGTGACAAACAGGGCTTATGCCGTATTTGTCCAAACGACCCATCATCGTTCCCCTGCCAATATCAACGAAGCCGCGACACTCTGGGGGGTCAATCAACCGATACCAGGTATCGACGACCATCCAGTCATCAACGTGAGCTGGGAAGATGCAGCGGCCTACTGTCGTTGGGTCGGAAAACGTTTACCCACCGAAGCTGAATGGGAAAAGGCAGCTCGGGGCACAGATCACCGGCGCTACCCTTGGGGTAATGAATGGGATTTTCGGATGGCCAACAGTGCGAGCTACTGGGCACAACGGACGATCGAGTTTCATAGTGGTGCCGATTGGGAAGCCTTTTGGGTACGAGGCGAGGGCGCTCGTCTGGCAAAGGCTCAGGGCATACAGGGAGAAGTATTGACGATGCCGGTCGACAGTTTTCCTGAAGCAGTGAGCCCCTATGGCGTCTTTGGCATGGCCGGTAATGCTGCGGAATGGGTCCAAGACTGGTATGACCCAAACTATTATCGCAACGCCCCTCTTTCTGATCCTACGGGCCCCAGCCGTGGTGCGATTAAAGCGATGCGCGGTGGATCATGGCTGAAACCGGCTGCCAGCCTTCGCACAAGTGACCGCGATTGGGGCACCATGGACAGTCGCCCAAGTGGAACTGGGTTTCGCTGTGCCAAAGATGCTTATTAGCTCAGGACAATACGCAGTTCGAGTGTTCGGGGTTGGTTCATCAGCGAACAGTGTCCGAGGAGGTATGATAGAGGTAGACAATATCCTGGACTCGAACGATGGGCATCACCACACCGCGGCCTTCCTCATCATGAGAAAAGTCGTACACGATCGATTCTTCAGGGACTAAGGTTCCCAGCATCACGACATCGATGTCGGGGGAACGGCCGTGACCGATCTCTTCTTGCAGCGCTTTGGATCTCCCTGAAGCAGGAACGGCAATCAGATTCCCGAACAGATCCTCATATTTGAAACGGACCAGTCCCCAGCTGGTCTCAGTGAATCGTGGCCCAAGTACCACATGAAACCCACCGCTGTTTTGATCATACGTCGATAGGACGCCGCTCCAGACAAATGCAATCACTCGATGCAGCGCGATGTTTCCTTCCCGCTTCGTATCTCGTTCCCGATTGAGGTTGAACAACCGCTCGTCATGCGCGGGATCCTCGTGGCCATGACCATGCAAGGTCACCCAATCCGGAGGCGCACCATCAAGTTCACGAAGAAACTGTTCGATTGCGCCTGCGTCGATGAGCAGGTGCGTGCTTGGGGGAAGCACTCGTTGGACCTGGCTAAGAGGAAGATGATGGAGCGGTTTGACGCCGAGAGCGTCTTCCGCACATACGGTCGTGGGACTCGACGTGACGGACGTTAGAACGGCGGCGCAGATGACCCAAGCGTACATCCAATGATCGAACAGACAGCGCCTCCCTTAATTCAGAGAACAGGCACCAGGGCCGCGAGGATCCCCACAGCTTCCGCAGGGGCTTGAACTTCCAGGCGAAGCCCAATCCGAGGTGGCTCCAACGCCAAAGGCAGAAAACTGTTTGTCGAGTTTGGTCGTTTTGCATTGAGGACAGGCTGCTTCCTGTGAGCCCTGAAGCAACAGCTCAAAACGATGATTGCATTCCCGGCAGACATATTCGAAGATAGGCATAATTCACGACTCCTTTGTTTCTTGGAACATTATAGGAAGGCACTCACTAAATCTCAACAATAGGATCTCCATGTATCAGGAAGAAAAAACCTTTTCGCTGCGGTTTACTCTTGAAGCATCATTCCCGGAGGAATATTCTGGCGAAGAAGATGAACTTCATTGGATACGGGAGTGGGAAGCTCGGATCAAACCGCATATCATCAAGTCAGTCTTTGAGTCTCTTCGCCAACATGCGGGCTG
>CAZOHW010000132.1:0-10162 GCA_964579525.1 uncultured Nitrospira sp.
GAGGGCCTTCGAGCTTCTGCGCATTATTCCTGGCATTGGCTTCCACGAGTTCCATCAGCATATAGTCGTACAAACGGTGTAGAGAACGGGCGATCTCTCCCCCTTGCTCGTAATCGAGAGCACTGTTCAGTTCACCAACGATGGCCAGAGCCCGTCCAATATGCCGAGCCTTCTCTTGAACGTTATTCGCTTGAATGTCCCGTCGTGCCATCTCAATTGACTGAATCGCGCCATCATACAACATGACGACCAGCTGGATGCCGGACGATGTCACAACCTGCGTCTGTTCATACTGACGAGCGTACTGGGTCATCATGGAGTCTATCCCTCGTGCTTATTGTTGCTTCGGGGTCGATTGAGACTGGAGAAATCCACTTTGACTCTGCAGTTGCCGCAACAGCGCGTCTAGAGCCGCATACTGAAGTTTCAAGCGGTCTTGGTACTGATTTACCGAATCTTGTTTTCTCGTGATCTCGTCGCCGAGCTGAGAAATTTGGCTGGTCAAGCCGTTCTTGCGAAGGGTGAGAACACCACCAGAGACACCGTTTAACGCATCGACCGAAGAGCTTACAGCTTGAGCGAGACCGGTTGCAGCCCCCTGGTTGCTAAGGAGCGCTTTGACGTCGGCATAGTTGGTACTCAACGCCGAGCTCAATTTGGCATCGTCGACCGTGATGGTACCATCCCGTTCCGTCTTAAAGCCGATCTGACCAAGGTTGGAATAGACCGTTGCAGCACTCGGCGTTGAGGACAGCGCTGTTCTCAGTCTCGACAGCACGGTTTTGACCGAGGACTCGTCGAAAAAGTCTCCCCCTGTATGAGAGGTCACATCGTACGAGCTGCGATCGTTGATAAACTTCACAACATCGTTATACGCCGTTGCCAGTGCTTTGATATTGGTTTTAACAGCATTCGTATCTTGCGAGACGCTCACCTGGACCGTCCCGTTTCCCGTCGTCTTGGTCAGGCTCAGCACGATTCCAGGAATTGCATCGGAAATCGTATTGGAACTCCGCTCAATCGTGAGAGGATTCAAGGTTTGATCGCCGATCTGTATTTGTGCATTCTGTGCCGCAGCGAGGGTATCGATGCCTCCGGTCCCACTGCTGTTCAGGAGATCCAGATCAGTCCCATCCGCCACAATGGAAATAGCATTGGCATTGCCCGTGTTATTGGAGGAGAGGGCCAAGCGATATGACGGCGCCGCTTCCGTCCCGGTATTGATGATGGAGGCCGTGACACCGGCCCCCAAGTTGTTGATCTGATCACGCAAGTCAGTCAAGGTCCCCGTCGAACCGAGCGTCACCGTCTGATTCGCACCGGATCCCACCTTGAAGGTGAAGGTAGCCGACGCTCCACTGACGATATCCGTAGTGGCGGAAGACACGGCCTTCGCCGCCTTACTCACGACTTGATGGGCCTGGGCAAGCTGAACCACTCGAATACTATAGGTTCCCGCCGTGGCCGTGGAGTCCGTTGAAACGGACAGAACCGTAGAATCGGTCACAGAAGCTGTGGTTTTGTCAAAAGACGTAGGCAACCGAAGCGCCTCGGCGGCACTTTGGAAGGCCGCCACCTTCGTGCTCAGCGTCGTAAGATCTGTAAACTTGGTGTTGAGGTCACCCTTCTTTTTGGTCAGTTCATCGACAGGCTGTTGTGCAACCTTGACCAAAGCATCCACAACCTGCCCAAAATCAATCCCATTCCCGAGTCCTCCAAAGCTTATATTGGCCATAGCACATCCTTGTGCAGACAGTTAAGCATGTTCTTCGAACAGCACCCCTTTTGATCCTGAAAGACTCTTGGCCAAGTCGATCACTTCCTTGGGGGGAATCTGTCGAATCACTTCTCCAGAATCCCCCTTCAGAATCTTCACGACGACCCGTTTGAGATCGGGATCGACTTCGATCTGAAATCTCGAACCTGATTGCTGCAAGGCTTCTTTCACTTTGCTCACGGCTTGCTCAAGCGCTACCAGATCCGTGGGAGAGGCAACGGAAGAGTCAGTACCATGCGCATGTGCTTCCACAGGTCTACTTGTGGAAGCAGCACCGGGTTGACTTCCGTTATTAGCAATGGCCGGGAGATCCACCTTCGATGTTACATTGGTGATCATAATACCCCCCTTACCTCACTCCGTTCACCGAACCCCTCTCCGGTTAAGGAGAGGGGCGGTGGACGGTGTGCGGCCATTATCCTCTAAGTAACGTGAGCGCCTGTTGCGGCAGCGTGTTGGCCTGCGCCAACGTCGCGATACCGGCCTGTACCAAGATTTGGTTCTTGGTAAAGATGGACGTCTCCTGTGCGACGTCCGCATCGCGGATACGTGATTCTGCAGCAGTGAGGTTCTCGCTCGTGATCTGCAGATTATTGATCGTCGCCTCAAACCGGTTCTGGATCGACCCGTAATTGGCTCTCGCACTCGCGATGGCGCTGATGGCGCTATCGACGTTGGCCAAGGCGCTTGTTGCATTGGCGGACGTGGAAACGTTTACACTACTCAGACCTAATGAACTGGTGGTGATATCGTTGAGGCTCAAGCTCAGCGTGTTACCGGTACCGCTCCGGAACCCGATGGCGATGGAGAAGCTGATCGATGAACCACTGGTTAACGCCTGACCGTTGAATTCGGTCACCTGAGCGATACGGTCGATTTCAGAACGCAGGGCAACGAACTCCTGATCGATGTAGGACCGCTCGGTATTGCCCACCGTGCCGCTCGCGGACTGAGAGGACAATTCACGTAGCCGAGCGAGCAACGACCCGATGGTGGCAGCGGCACCGTCGGCGATCTGCGTCAAACTGATACCGTCATTGGCATTTCGCGTCGCCTGGTTGATACTGCGAATCTGCGCCCGCAAAGACTCCGACAGTCCGAGGCCGGCAGCATCATCCGCTGCTCGCGTGATCCGGAGACCGGATGAAAGCCGTTCAACCGAACGATTCAAGGCCAACGTATTGACCGCTAGGTTGCGCTGTGCCGCGATAGATGCGGGGTTGTTGTTAATGATAAGTGCCATTGCCCTTCCTCCTTGAAACTACGACAGGACCCGTTTTTGTGCCTCTGACATCCGTGCAGAAGCTGGCATTGCTCACATCCCCTATCAGGGATGTGCCTGTCTTATCGGCTTATCCAGGAGAGACTTGAGCCGCTTGCACCATTCGGTACGGAACTCACCTTCCAGACTAAAAGAAGAAAGAATGAGCATGATCGTCCTACGCCGCAAGCCGTGGCAAAATCTCGTATTCGAGCAAATCGGCCATCCGGACAGTATCCTGGAGCTGTCTCGCAACAAGAAGTTGCTCGATCCACTCCGTGGTCGTCTGCGAACGAGAGCTCGGGAGTGAACCGACAGTGGAATGGCTCGTCAGTTCGAGAATATCGGCGACTTTGCCCAACCAGCCATCTAGTGCCGATACATCCTGTCTTCCTAAACGCAACGGATTCACGAGTGCTGTCCCTTCTTGCACGACGAGTTCGCGATACCGGTGAATCGATTCACGTGCCGATTCGACAATCTGTTGCTGAGTCGATGAAGTGGCGATGAGTTCTTGATAACGAGATATCGGCTCTTGGAGTAGACGTTGATCAATGTCTCGATCGGTAATCCGGCGGTGATCCAGTATCACCATGATGACAATGCGTGACTTGGCATGGGCTCGCTCGCTCAGATCGGCCAGAATCTCACCGAGTGTTGCACCGGCATTGGCTTGCCATTGGTCGTTGTCTAGTTGGATCTTCATGTCGTATCTCCAGTTCCATCTCTCAGCTTATGCAACGTGGCGTTCTGGCCCTACCAGAATCAGCTTTTCCATAGAACGAGGTGTGACAGACGAATCACCAAGGGGTGTACCGAACAGACACCGATCGAGCTCAACCACACGCCTACGCCACGTGTGATAGGCACCAGCCTGATGCCTCGCAAGCCGCTCCAAGCCGATGACATTGTCGTTTTGTAGCTGACGACCGAACGCTGCTGCGACAGGGGCCAGTACCTCTGTAGCCATGCCGATACGAAGCAATTGCTCTTGATCAGCACCTTGCTTGCGCTGGAGCCGTTTCAACTCCGAAATATCGACGGATACCCTACGAGCCAATCGCACAATTTCATCAGCTCTTCGGCAAGCCGTTTCCAGAAGGGGCAGCAGGGAATGCAGTTGTGCCTTCACCTCCGATGCATCGGGAGGCAAACCTGCAGGAGAAGGGACGTTGCTCCTCAAGCCAGTATGGGCTTCATACCAATAGCGACGCCAAAACGCCGCATACCATGCAGTAAGGGGAGACTCCATGCCGATTTTCAAGCGAAACGTGTTAAGCCCATCCTCATCCACTCCGGACTCATAGAGACGTCCCCCATATACCTTCGTGGGGCATGGCCCAGCCTTCAACACATGACACATGAGATCAGCAACGAGGTCGGGCGAGATACGGTCCTTGCACGCATGATGGGCACAAACTTGCTCGAACCCACAGGGAGCACAATCCAGCTCAGGCTGAACCACCCAATGACCATGCCCATAGGGACCGGTTTCCGGAAACGCGACATGCCCCACTGACAGATCGATCACCGAGGTGCCGACCGCCACACCGACGTGCATGGGACCCGTATCGTTGGTTAACAACATCCGGCATTCAGCCAGCAACCCAGCCAGCTGATTTAATGTCGTACGGCCAGCCATATTCTTGACTGGGCTCTGTCCTCCGGCCTCTCGATAGACCTGCATCACCTCCGCGATGGTGGATTCCTCCTCACGGCTGCCGATACAGACAATCCCCCCTGGCCATCGCTTGCTGAAATGCGCCAAGGTTAGGCCAAAGAGATGTGGACGCCAGGCCTTCATACTGTCACTCGCTCCAGCCTGAACAGCAATCCAGCCGGACGGTCCGGCCAGAACATGCTGCGCCCATGCTCGATCCTCGCTGGGAACCTGAAGCTTGAGCGGAGTGTAGGTCCCAGGACCACTTCCTCCCAACGCATAGATATCGACCAGATTAAAGCGATGGAATCGCCGGAACTGCTGAAAGTCGGAAAAATACGCCATCCAGGGATTCTCGATCACGATCCCCCCGTCCCATGCGCTTTGCGCCCCTCGGACATCGGGGGCTCCAATGAATCCGGCCAACAGCGCGCTCGGTCTGTTGAACGTCAGATTGATGACACGATCGTACCGCCGCTCCGCCAACGGTTTCGCCCAGGCCGCCGCATCTCGGTACAGCGCAACCACATCCTTCACCGCAGCCCGGCTATCATCGATCAGGGCATGAAAATCCAAGGCAACCACCTCGCGCAAGCCATTCAGTAACGCCGCGACCGACGCGAACCGGCGATCCACGACAAGATCCACGGCGACTCCCGGCCATTCCTCCTGAAGTCGATCCAACAAGGCACTCATCTGGACGAGATCGCCCATCCGAGTGATGTTAATGATAAGGACTTGTTTCACTGACCACCCTGCTGACAAGTAGTGAGTGTTCAGTTATAGGTTTAACTCAACACTCATTACTCACAATTCAACACTCTTCTAGACCAGGTCCTTCGTTTCAGCTCGATAACTATCAAGCATGAGAACCAACAGCTCCTCTCGAGCTAACTGACGCCCTGGCGCTCGGGCTCGAATATCGGCCGCGAGGTCCTTCAACTCAACTCGTTGGCCCATCGGAAAACGGTTGAGTAAGGGAATCAGCTCCGGCACCGAAGCCGCTCGTTCCTTGAGACCGGTTGTGAACCGGTCTCCTCGCAAGATCGAGCCAATGCGATCCGGTTGAGAAAGCCCCACTGTAGTAAGAAGCGCTTGCAGACGATGACGATAGGTATGGTCACGCAACACCCGTCGGCGCGAGGCCTCGGCACGGCCACGGCGACCGTCCGGATCCGTGAGCCACATCTGAATCAGCTGCGGAACATCTTCCGTACGCCGAAAGGACACGACCTCATCCGACGTAAACAGATCGGGAAGGAGTGTCCTATCATCCACGAGTTGAAACGCCCCGCAGGCAGCCAATTCAAAGGTTCGAGGGTTTACAAAATCCGGCTGAGAATCCAAGCCCATGCCGGAGCAGGAATGTAGATTCAAATTTACGGCCGTCGCGTTGAATACTTTCATACAAGTCTCGGTGTCGATGCGAGCCCCATTCCGCTGAAGCACGTGATGGAGATTGGCGGCCCCTTCCCATTCGTTCCCCCATAACTTAAACGTCCAATCCTTTGAGAGCCACTGTGGCAAGTGATGCCGCCGATTGGCATACCCCGCTCCGACAAACGACACATCAGCCCCGTACTCCTGCTGCTCTGCCAAGGTGAGTGTCAGAGGCCTATGGATGGAAGGATCTGCCGCCATGGGAAGATAGTGAACATGCGCTGCGCCGGCCCGTTTCAAAGCCTCCAAGCACTCCCCTTGTTGGATGACAAACCAATAGTCATAGCCGGCAGCCAGTTGCTGCCAATACGTCAAATGTCGATAGTTTTCGACGAACCACATGGCCGTCAGAAATTTTTTCTTACGCAGATGCTGCAGGACCGCAAGCGTGAGCGGGGCTTGGGCCATGGCCAGAACCAAATCGGGTGGATCTTCTGCAAGATGGGTGATCGTACTCAGACTGAGCACCTCCGCAAAGCGGCTCTGCATCGCGAGTCGATGCCGATCATCGCGGAACGTCCCGAACGCGTGATAACTTTCGTGGTGGACACTGTGGTCCAGCCAGCTGACACGATGTCCGAGTGCTTCCAACGCCTCCACCACGTAGCGGGCGATCGGGAGTGATCCGCCATAAATGGGTCCGACGACCGCGACATGGAGTTGCCCCCCCGCATTCTTCGCCATGACGTGACGGAGACTCGTCTCAAGCTGCTGGTGCACTTCTGTGTGCAATCGTGCCGCTGGTCCATAGGTGAAGAAGCGAAGAGGAGCTGCATACGAAGCCAACTGATTGGCCATTTCCTCTGCAGTCCCGATCACCCATATAATGTTGCGAAGCCATGTCCCAAGCTTCCTGACGTTCACCGCATCCTTAAGCACCGATACATCCGGCACAATGACCGCAAGACGCGATCCCATTGGTTTGATTAAGGCCAAGGCTTCCAGGTGGTAGAGTAACCCTACGCCCAGCACCACACCCAACTCCCCCGCTTTCCATTCCCCATTGTGTTGTTCAGCCCACGTTTTCGCTTCCTTTTGAGGGTCATAGGCGCTGTGGACCCATTGGTCTTGATACGTGGCTGTTGGCACCCCCTCGCGCGAGGCCACGATCGAGAGCACATTGCCACAACTGTCTTTCACCGCTGCCGCAAGAGCCGGAGCAGCCTGGCAAAGACTCTCCATGTTGTGATTTAGGTATTCCACGAACCCCTCTCGTCATGCTGCGGACAGTTGGAAATCCTGCCAAACCTGTTCACGTTGAATCGGTGCGATCGGGTCATGTCCCGCCTCCACGTAATAGGCACCCCATTGATCCCGACGACTCGCCCACAGGGACCACCCATTGAAGCGAGGAGTTGAGGCTTGAGACACCAACGCAATCGTTTCCTGAATCGGCCACGCATACGGTAGAACTGCTGCCTGGTCGTTCCTCTCCACCCCTTCTACCTGCCAAACCCAGTGTCCTTCACCGTATGGTCCCGTCTCATGGACCCGAGCCCTGGCGAAGTACCATCCAATCACCTTCGTCCCGACTGCCGCAGCCAGATGAAGCGGTCCAGTGTCGGCACCGACCACGATCTGACAGCGGGTCAGCACTGCGGCGAGTTCTGTGAGCGACAGACGGCCAGTGGTATCCCACACTCTCCCCAACAGGGAGGATGGGAGCGATGATTGAATCCACTCCGCTCTCGCCTGTTCTTGGGCCTGTCCAATCAGTACCATGCGACTGGACGGAAGGCGCTCCATACAGTCGACGATGAAATGAGTCCAGACCTCCGATGGAACCACTCGTTCCGGATCACCCGCTCCGACAATGAGCCCGATCCAGGGTCTCGTCGATTGTCCGATCAGCTCAAGATCACCCGGAAGTGATGAGGAGGGTACTTCTATCGTGGGCACATGCTTGGGCGGCAGGACTCCGCACATCCCGCAAAAGGCATCGGCCAAATGAACGCGATTACTCCCCCGTTGAGCCGCCACAGATCGCAAATACGTTGCCCAGGGCGAGAGTTGCTGATCGAGCGGACCACCGGTGATACTTCCCATGAGCTTTTTTGCGAGCAGTGCCCCTGCCAAGATCGATCGAGCATGTTGATTCAGCACAATTCCATAGTCATAACTCTCGTTGGTGATCGCACGACATTCAGCATCGGCTTCCGCGACGTGCTCAGCCTGCACGCCCCCTTCCGCACTCATTGCCCGTCGATTCCATGCCATCCCATCCCAAGGCACCACCCTTGAAATTCCGGGAAACATCCGACCAAGCCCTTCCAAGGAAATTGGACACAGTAGATCCAAAACCCAGTCCGCATGACGTTCATGCAAACTTGTGATGGCCGGGATGGTCTGCACCAAGTCGCCCAGCCTTGCCAGTTGGATGAGCAACGCGCGCATCACCATAGCGCTAACAGGATGCGGCCCCTGCGGGAAGAGCGGCTTCCCTTCTCGCAATCATCTGTCGAAGTTGATCTAAGCCGTCGTAGTTTGGAGCCTGGGTTCGAAGCACCTCGTATTCCCGACGAGCCGCTTCGATCTGTTCACTTCGAAACAAGACGCTCACGAAGGCAAATCTCGTCGCAACGTCGCCGGGATTTCTCGCCACATAAGCACGTAGTTGTTCGCCTAGCTCTCGCCATCGGTTTTGCACAGTCCCGGCACGGAGCAGCCAATGAATCGCTTCTGCATCGTCAGGATGTTCGGCAAGAACTTGTAGAAACCATTCCCAGGCTCCCTGTGCATAGACTCTTCCCATAGCGGCCATTCCCATTCCCATCAGACACTTTTTACGCTCGGCCCCCGCTTGAAGTGCCGTATTGAACGCAATCTCCGCCTGTTCATACTGTTCGCGCTGCATACACAAAATACCATTGAGCAAGCATCCCTCCGCATGATCTGGTGAGACCTTCAGAAGGATGTCGAGATGTTCCTCCGCACGAGACAGACTCCCTTGCTCCAGCAACATACGGACCAATTGGAGTCGTTCAACCGGCGCATCCACCAATGCGACATATCGCTGGAGGAACTGTGCCCAATAACCCCTCTCTTGCAGTTGCTCACAGACCATGGCTCCCCAGGACAAGATATAGGCATCGTTGGGCCAATCGTCGACCAACGCGAGTTCCCGCCGTACGGATGGCCAATCCTTCTTTAGAGCGGCTGCCTGTGCTGCCGCCACATGCGCCCATACGATATGATCCTTCACTCCACCTAATAACTGCAGAGCGCCTCGACAGTTCCCATTCAACTCAGACCGGATGATTCTGTATCCATCGGCATGGTAATGAAGGTCTTCATCGGTGAGCCACCAGTAGCCGCCCCATCGTTCATGTAAACGAGCGGCATTCCTCTCATCAAACTGTTTGCGCCCAGGGGTTTGACTTTCCAGATGATAAAGCACGCTCCGCGGCTGATAGACGATGCGGCCGCCCTTCTCGCGCACTTTGAAGCACATATCTGCGTCTTCGAAACCGTTGACATATCCTTCATCAAAGCCCCCGACCTCGATAAACACGGACCGGCGGACCAACAGACAAGCCCCCGTCACGGCATTGAATTCACGACGCTTATTCACAGCGGAGTTTCGATCATCACTTCTCTGGTAGATATGGTAGGGCCGGATCCGTCGATCGACCGCCACGCCGGCATGCTGCACCGTCCGGTCCGGATACAACAGTTTGCTGCCCACCACCGCGACGTCCCCGTCGGTGTCCACCTCACTCACCAGGGCACACAGCCATCCCTCCAGGGGAACGGTGTCATTGTTCAAGAACACGAGATATTTCCCCCGCGCCGCCTGGGCCCCTTGATTGCACGCTTTCGCAAATCCCAGATTCTCTCGGTTGCTGATGATCTGAACATCACCACCGAGGGTAGCCAGAAACACCGATGTGCCGTCGGTCGACCCGTTGTCGACCACGATCACCTCGTAGGACACCCCCTCTGTCACCTTCGCTAACTCCGTTAGGCACTGCATAGTCAAATCGACCTTGTTCCACACAGGTATGATGATGGAACAGGTATAGCG
>CAZOHW010000133.1:0-10124 GCA_964579525.1 uncultured Nitrospira sp.
CTCTTAGATCGTCCATTAGTCGTTGGAAATATCCCATGGTGCTCCTAACTGACCGACCCAAGTTCGAGTTTCTTTCCCCATTTGTGCAACATCGCTTCCCGCAATCCTTGGTGGGCTTCCTGTTGTAATGTTGGATCTTGCTTCACTAACGAGAAGGCCTCCAACCTAGCCTCCTGCAACAACTCCACGTCTCGCACGAGGTTCGCCACACGAAATTCCGGCATTCCCCATTGCCGTAACCCCAAGAACTCACCGGGCCCCCTGATGCGCAGATCTTCTTCCGCAATCACAAAGCCGTCATTCGATCGCACCAGGGCGTCAAGGCGCTCTCGCGCCATCGTTGGAGCTTCACGGTTGATCCCAGATCGTGATCCGCCACTCCCTTTGCTCCTACCAAGATTAGCCGCCATCAGGAGGCAATATGATTGGTCGCTGCCCCGACCCACCCGCCCGCGTAATTGATGCAATTGTGCGAGACCAAACCGTTCCGCATGTTCCACCATCATGACGGTGGCATTCGACACGTCAACACCTACCTCGATCACCGTCGTGGCCACGAGGACCTGGGTGGTCCCGGCTTTGAAGTCCGCCATCACGGCTTCCTTTTCCGCCGCCTTCATCCTCCCATGCAGCAACCCGACGCGGAATTCCGACAACTCGCCCTGCTGAAGTTGTTCGGCTCCTTGGATTGCCGCCTGAAGATCTGTCTTTTCAGACTCTTCCACGAGTGGATAGACGACATAGGCCTGTTTCTTGTTTCGCAACTGATCGTGCACCAGCTGATACGCTCGTCGCCGCTGGGCCTCCTGGAATAGGAAAGTGTGCACCGGTTTTCGTCCTGGGGGCAATTGGTCGATGACTGAGACAGTGAGATCACCATAGACCGTCATGGCCAGGGTCCGTGGAATGGGGGTGGCCGTCAAGACAAGGATATCCGGTCGATACCCCTTTTCGATCAAAACCTTTCGTTGGAGTACGCCGAATTTGTGCTGTTCATCGACCACGGCCAGCCCAAGATTCTTGAAGGTGACCCCCTGTTGAATTAGGGCATGGGTGCCGATGGCAACCTGCACATCCCCTGAGGCCAGCTGCTCGAGCTGCGTTTTTTTCACTGTCGCTTTTTCACCGCCGCGCATGAGGATGGTCCGAAGTCCCAAGGCCGCGAGCATGCCGGACAAGTTTCGATAATGCTGCTCAGCGAGAATCTCCGTCGGGGCCATCAGCGCCGCTTGATAGCCGGATCCACAAGCCATCACCATCGCATGCAAGGCTACCGCGGTTTTCCCTGACCCCACGTCGCCTTGCACCAGACGATTCATTGGCCGTGGCGAGATCATATCGCGAAAAATCTCTCGGATGACCCGATCTTGTGCCTCCGTCAGTTGAAACGGAAGGAGTCGGCTGAGCTGACCAAGCAATGGCGCGCGCGGGTTAAATCGAAGGTCCTTTCGCTCCTCCTGCACGGATCGATGCCTCGTGGCCAACGCGACTTGCAACAGAAACAACTCTTCAAAGGCCAACCGACGATGCGCCGGAGTCCTCCCCAATTCCAACGATTGGGAATCGCTCCCGGCCTTAGGGAAATGTATGTCCTGAATAGCTTCGTGAATCGGGATCAATCGCTGTCTGGCCCGAAGCGGCACGGATAAGTGCTCGGGCACCACCGGCGCATACTCCTCCAACAGGCTTCGTTGGAGGACCCGCATCTGACGAGAGGTCCACCCTTTCGTTTCATGGTAGATTGGGACGATCCGCCCAACGTGCAATGTCGAGTCACTGTCCTGTCCGATAATTTCATACTGAGCAATGTCCATGCGCGGCACCATTGCCCCCTGCGCCCTTTGCCCCCCTTGCCGGCCAGCGAGAACTCGTCCACTCATCATAACCTGCGTGCCGACCGGTAACAGATCCGCAACATAGGGCTGGTTGAAAAAGACCACCTGCATGCGGCCGGTCTGATCCTCGACCCCGACTTCCACTAGGCTCAACCGTCGATTCCTGGTGCGCTTGGTCACACACTTCCCAACCCTGCCACAGACCGACGCAATCATCCCTGGTACCAATTTGCCGATTGGGGTCATCACCGATCGATCCTCGTACCTCCAGGGAATCGTCCACAGGGCATCTTCCACTGTCTCAATCCTCAAACGCTGTAAGACGTCGGTCCGCTTCGGCCCTACCCCCTTCGCGAATCGGATTGGAATCCTCCACAGATCACGCTTCGCCGTTTCAAGTACATTGGAATCTGGTTCAACCTGTCTGCTTTGTCCCGTTGCCGGTAAGGAGAGGCCTCTCACCGTCGCTCGGATTGCGTGAATCAGCACTCCTGCCGCTTGCAACCGGTGACGTTGCTCCTCGATGGGCAAGGTCGATTGAAATCCGATAAAAAGATCACGCAGTGAAATGAGGCGAGCCTCGATGGCCTTGGAGTGAACCGTTCGTCGCAGCTCGGCAAGAATTTGCGTTGACACAAAAGAGCCGAGATTGGCTACCGTCCCTATATGGGCACAGTCATCCCGGCTCGCGAACTCAATGGGGCGCGCCACGCGGTCCAACCACTCATGAAACGGCGTGGGGGGACTCGGCTCAGTGAGATCCTGCATACCGGAGTGGATCGTAGCATAGCGTTGGTCGTTGCTCAACGAGCGCACGATGCCCCATCTCCCGCGCTATTGTTGGGTTTTCCTCGATTGCTTGGTCATCATTATTGAGGGTGCTACAGTCTCCGTACAGTACCATGTATCGCCGGAATATCACCCATATCCTCACTCCCCTTGCATTGGGGCTTGCTCTCGTAATCGGCTACCACCTCTTCATGAAGCCGCCCCAGACAGGCCCATCACAGCCACCTTCCCAGCCGCTGGAATCCATCGTCGCCGTAACTCCGCCTCCACTTCCCCCACAACGCGGACCTCGTGAGGAGGAGATTCGATCAGCCCGCAGTCTGGATCAGAGCGTGATACCAAAAACCGAGCACGACAAGCTCTTAGAATCTATTCGCGATGAAATTGAAAAGCACAATCTCTCTCTTGCTGAGAGCAAACTGAAGGATCTCCCCGCGTCTGTCTTATCGAATGGGAAGGTCAGACCCTTTGTGGCAATTCTCTGGAACAATCTCGGACTGATGCAAGAACGACTCAGCGGCACACCCGCCTCTCTCAAGGCATTCAAACGAGCCGCTGATTTGGACGACGCCAACCCCGTCATTCTCATGAACCTCGCTCAAGCCTATTGGGAACAGCGTGACCATGCCCTGGATGTCGCGTTTCTCACAAAATTGATTCGGCTGGCTCCAGAGGACCCTTTTCCGCACTTGGCCATGGCAGATCTCTTACAGGAACAGGATCACCTGTCAGAAGCCGCCAAGCATCTTGCCCAAGCGACCAAGCGTGCGAAGAAGGACTCTGGGCTTCAATCCTACCTCGCGACGGTTACCGCCAAGGTCAAGCGTACCGAGTCCGCTGAGTCTCCCATGAGCACCAAAAGCAGTACCCATTTCGTCGTCAAGTTCGACGGCGGTGAGGACCAGACCACCTGGAACGTGGTGCTGGAAATTCTTGAAACAGCCTATCGGGAGATCGGACAGAAATGTAGCCATTTCCCTTCAAAACCCATCATCGTCGTGCTCCATGCAAAGGACTCGTTCCAAGGAGCCACAGAAAGTCCTGCCTGGGTCGACGGCCTATACGATCCCACCCTTGGACGCATTCACATTCCCACGCAGGGCGCGACGACTGACATGAAATGGCTTGGTCATGTGCTGCGCCATGAATATGTCCACGCCTTGCTCCATGACCGGTTGGCAAGAGGGATCGGCGCCTTACCGACCTGGCTGAACGAAGGGTTGGCTATGGAATTGTCTGGAGACACCTGGTCAAACCTCGACCAGGCCATACAGGAAGAGAACGAGGTGATCCCCCTCAATTCTCTCCATGGTTCTTGGGGTACATTGCCAGCTGGCTCAGTGTCCGTGGCGTATGGGGAGGCGAATTCCGCTGCGCACTACCTAATTGACCGATGGGGGATGGCCCGTGTCAATGACCTGCTGGATGCCCTGAAGGCCAACGCCTCCATAGAGACGGCCCTCCAGAACACGTTGGCTATTTCCTATGAACAATTTCACCGACAGTGGCTCGAACAATTCGAGCCGCATCACTCATAGCTGCTCTTTTCCCACTCCAGTTTGACCTCTGAATAGATTGCTACGCTTAAATCTCTTCCGGTGCCGACTCATCCGCAGATGGTTTAGGCCAGGCAGGAAGCGTCATCGCCTGATCGTGAGGCGTCTCCTTCGTATCTTCTTCCGCCTCATGCTGAAACAACTGGTCCTCCCACATCACATCCTGCCCGCGAAGATCATACATGCGGATTCGAAAATCCACTATGGGCGCAGATCCGGACGCGTGTCCATCTGAGAGATCTGGTTTGGTCGCTGTGGGAACTCGCTGATTCTTCGTGTCCATCGCAAAAAACTCATCATGCCAAAGAAGTGCGCCGGTCAGCGTATCCGATGCGCTCAACATGAACATGGGCTGAAGCAAGGTCTTTCCCGAACTATGAACTCTTGTAATGACAGCCCGCCGTGGGACCGTTGTCCCCACAAGCTTTCCTCCCTTCAGTCCATCAGTCGGCGAAAGGTTGAGCTGACCTTGCCATTGGAAGAGACCGGTTCGCGCATCGTAGACCCGCAAGACAAAATTCGAGAGATCTGTCGCGCCTCCCCCGACACCGCCCGCAAAAATACGCTCCCGATGGTTTGCTCCAAAACTACTGTCCTCTTTCACACTCAACTCATAGACATCATCTGACAAGATTGCTCCTGATTGTGCGTCGTACACTTTGATGGTAATCACGGAGTCGGATCCGTTCTGGTAGCCAAACCCTGCCGCCACAATCAATCCTTTTACGCCTGACTGGGAATCTCCCCCGGCATGCCCGCTGAGGGGAGTAAGAGCCAGCACCACCCCAGCTACCCAAGCAAGCACTCCAGAGAGTCTTCGACAACCATTACGTTGCCGTCTATCTAACGATCGATTATGAACCGCCACGTCATCTGAATACCCTGATTGATGTCGCATGAATCCTCCTGAAGAATTGAGGTCATTCTGCAAGAGAGATAAAGAACCAGTAAATTCCTCACTGTGGGAAGATGCCCATCAAAAGGTGGGTATAGAACGTGAGGGTCACTTGTATGGACGAACAGACCTGGCTTCACCAAACCATCGATATCGGTAACGGGCAATTATCCGATACCCTCGTTCTGCCAACCACTTGGCCACAGGAAACCGCAATCCCCACGACAACAGTTTTCCCCCTGGAAAGTGCTGGAAGACGGGGAGGAATGCATCAATCCCCTGCAACACCTCACCCGTTGGTTGGATCAAAAACGCCATATCGGGGCGGCCAGATCGATAGCGTGCCCCTAAGATATCTGCAGCCTTCTTACTCTGGTAGGGAAGAAATCTCACATCGGAACCTGGCCGCCCTAGCCCGACCTGTTCCATTTTTCCCTTGATAAACCCGCACAGTCGGCATTCACCGTCATAGACCAGTACACACACTCGCCTAGATGAGAGAGTTTCTCGCTCTGTATCAGGTTCCATTGGATGAAGCAGCCTAGCATTCTGAGATCGTAACCAACAAGACAGCCATTGCCGACGGTTTACTCCTCGGTCTATAGTTTCCGGATGAAACGGCTCGCCCTACTCAATCTCTTGCTAGGTCTATGCTTCATCGAGATGGGATTGTTCTTCATATCCAATGGCACAACGGTGAAGCCCAGTATGGGGTGGCCGGTTGGCTTTTTCATCGGCTTGCCGCTTGCACTCGCAGTACTGGTTTGGTTTCGGCTCAGATGGGCTGCAATGGTATGCGTGATGTATGCTACGGTTGGTTTGGCAATGGATATCGCTACCGTCGTTCAAGTGTTGAAAAACGACGTAGCAGTGGATATGACCTTGTTACAGAATGGAGTCAGCGGGCTCTTCAATTTCTTGTTAATCATCTTCGGAGGACGGTCGTTCTTGAATGTAGACCAGGCGCTGATGCCTCAAGAATTCCGTCCTCCCAATCCCCCGTCCCCTTCTTGAGTGGGACCCTCTTGATACCGACAAATCCGGCTTGTTTGAGCCACTTCCCGGTCTCTGCAGCTGAATAGGTATTCCCACCCTCGGTAAACAGCAACATCGACACAGCAAACAGACTGGCCTCCAGTGGACAGAGTCCTTCTCGATCATGGAGAAACGCGTCTTGGATAATCAACCGACCACCTGGCACCAATGATGCCAATACGCGCCGGAAGACAGCCTGATTCTCTTCCGGCGAATAGATATGAAGCACATTGGAATACCAAATCACATCATAGGCGCCTGGTATTGGCTCTTTCAAAAAATCACACGGCAGATAGGATAATCGACGCCTCGCTTTATGGGTCGCAGCAATTTCTCTCGCCACCTCCAGGGCCGCTTCTCGATCACAGACGGTGGCACGAAGCATTGAGTTCTTTGCAAGGAAGGCCATCGCATATGTCCCAGGTCCTCCACCGAGGTCCAGCAATGTCTTGGCTCGGCCCAAACGAATTTGTGAGGCAATGGCGGGAGCGGGCTCCAATGTACGATGGTGCATAGCCCAAGTGAATTGTCGGCGAAAATCTGGGCTATCCGGCACATCAGAGTCTATGGGTCGTCCGTTTCGCACAGATTCCAACAACCTGATCCAGTCATCCCAGTGATTTTTCATTAAACTCAAATATCCACCGCGGTAGGCCGGATGGTGGGCATTAAGCGCGGTAGCACCGAGTCTGCTGTTGGTGTAGCGAGCGCCTCGCTTATGTAAGACTCCGACTGCAGCCAGGTTGCGACAGAGGATGGTCAACCCTCGTTCACTGACGTTGAGGGTCTTGGCAAGATCGGCAATCGCCCATGAGCCGGTACCAACGGTCGTAAAAAGGTCCAGTTCCAATGCGGCGATCAAGACACGGGGCAATCGATAGGCAGAGATAGCATTGCGGAATTCATCAAACGTCGAAAGATGTTGGGTCATGCAACCCCACCAATTTGTCTGCGGCACCATCGTAAGAGATCTTCCACTTTAGCGCGATTCTGGAGATCGACCGGGCGAGTAAAGGTGACCGCCACAAACTCATCGTTTATCTCAGTCTCCTCGAGAAACCCGGACTGTAGTAACAGCGCCCGGTACTTGGAGACAGCCGGCTGAAGAAAATACTTCGCCTGCTTGGCTACTTCGTCGGTCCCCAAGTCCTCAGGAGTTCCATCGGACATCAGGGCCATCACATCATCCATTGCAACACCGTACTGACAGAGCAGGGTTCCCTCGGGTCTGATTTCCAGGAGCCACCCATCCTCCCCAAGATCCATCGCCAGCGGCCCATTCGGTTCCAATTCATACAGCTGAGGGAAGGCTTGCACCAACTCCGTGCGAAACTGTGTCCAGTCTGAAGAAACCTGTTCGGTCATGGATTGCCTCTGTTACGACGACATATGATGCTGTTCTTCAAGACGCCGACGCAAATCCAGCAGACGCTGCGTGTTTTCTTGAAGTTTGGGCAGGCAATACTTGCGATCCATATCCACCACCTGCTCGAGGAGATCCGCGGCCTCCTGCAATCGTCCCATGTCTTCATAACACTGTGCCAACACATAGCGGGCACCACCAGCACGAAGTTCATCGCACGATCGTTCCGCGATCGATTGACTGGTTTGACAGCAGGCGACCGCATCGTCGTACCGCTGCTGCATCAGAAATGTCCGTCCGATCATACGCCATGCATCGGCAGTCCCGCCCTGATTCCCAAAACGACGCATGAATGCCAGCGACCGCTCATACCACTCAATCGCCTCATCGAACTGACCTGTCTCTCGCGCAACCAATCCCAAATCTGAAAACAAGACCGCCTTGGCGGCTTCATCATGGGTCTTCGTCATCAGATCGAGAGCCTCCAGATAGTAGGCCCTGGCACGATCCCATTCGCCGGCATCTGCCCGCAGATTGCCCAAATTGGCTAAAGTCGTACCGATTCCCTTCTCGTCACCGAGGACCTTCTGCAGTTCCAAGACTTCCTGATAGTGAGCTTGAGCCGAATCCCGACGACCGCTGACTGCGCAGATATTGCCTAAGTTCCCCAACGTTGCAACCAAGGCCCGCTGATCACCAGTCAACCGATCACACTCTAAGGCCTTGGCGTAACAGATATAGGCCTCAGTGTAATAGCCGCGTGAAAAGTGTTCATTGCCTTGACGATTGAGGTCTTCAGACAGGCCATTCCGCAACGTCATGACGACATCCCAAGCAACCGTTTCACTTCCTGTTTCCCGCCGCTCAAAATAGACGCACCATCCCCCACCAGGAGGCTGTCGAATTCATACTTCAGCAGACGACGCAACCCTTCTTTGGCTTTCGCCGCATCTGCATACTTTTCAGCGGGAAGCATGTTGACAGCTCCAGGCGGTTTACCGATCAAAGCATCTCCAACGATCAATACTCCCCGGCCCTGTTGAATGAATAAGGCACTCTCTCCTGGCGACTTCTGGTCGTTGAGATTGATCGCCCAAATTCCACCTGGCAAGAGTTCCCCATCTTTATAGGTCTTCGTCGGTTTCACATCCATCTGAGCGGCATCCGCTTCCGGTACCAATAGCTGACACTTAAATTCCACCTGATACGTGGCGGCTTCTCGAACATGGTCTCGGTTCGTCACGATGATATAGTCGATCGGCTCCTGGCGACGGATGACAGTTCTCGCCTCAGCCGTCATGGGGGGCGGGTCTACCAAGATCTTGTGTTCACCGGTCGTGAGAAACAGTCCATTGAAGTCGAGCTGCTTCTCATCTGAAAACCACGACCATTGCCAGATACCCGGTAAGATGTGTTTCATCGTAAGTCTTGATGATTTAGCTTTCTCGAGTGGGTACCATGAAGGACGGTCACAACGCAGAGACGGCGTCTTTAACTATCTTCACGACCTTTGCCTCGATGCTCGCTTCGTGAGGCAAATCCATCATATCGTCTTCCGGCACAGTAATGAACTTCCGATTCGCTCCCTTTGTCAGCGAGATAAGAAATAGGCTGTTGGACGGACTCACTGGAATGACCACCTGGACAGCTCCATCAATCCCCCGCACCACCTCGAGAAACTTGTGTTTCCCCGCCTCCATCTCATCCATGCCTTCATCCTCTCCTTATCTACACTCTTTTCTCCTATATGTAGGCGGGGCTGGTGTTTCTCTTATTACACGCATAGACTAGGGGTCAGCGAGCACGGAGAAACATCTGTCCTTGCCTACTACATCTTACTTCCGCCCGCCAACAGCTTCTCCACCTCCACCAGAATGACGTCCGCTCCAGCCAGGTCCATATTACCGACTCGCTGCCAGCGGATTATTCCATTCTGGTCAATCACATACACATTCGGAATAAATTTTCCTCCCCCATAGAGCTTGTCTGTGGTCTTCTTTGGATCGAGGAGATAAGGGTAAGTGACTCGTACGGGGAACGCCTCGAGAAACTCTCCAACTTCTTTCTTGGCATTTCCTGAAGAATTGACTCCAATCACCGCCACGTTTTTCCCTTGAGTCGCCTCGTGAACCTTTTGCAGCGCCGTCCCCTGTATCAGACAAGGCTCACAGATATGGAACAAACCCAGCACCACCACCTTCCCTTTATACGCATCGAGAGAGACGGCTTCGCCTGTCATGGCTGTGAGTGTAAAGGCCGGCGCTTTCTCTCCTAACTGGAATAGCCCGCCTGCACAAGTAAGTGACGTTAAAAGGAGCGCTTCAACGAGCAGCCCGCCCACCAACATCAGCCGTCTCATCACAACCTCCATTTTCATACATCCTGATCGCGCTGACACGATCACTGACATGGCGACGGTCACTGTGACTCCAGAGGCATCCTACCACGGTAATTTTTCGAGCGGCAACTGAACGGCAGGCAAGGCGCGCTCCTTAGCCCACATTATTCATGACAGTTCGTGGCGAAATTGCCAAGCCGCGTCGTGAGACCGGCGCGCGGAGGCTGGAGGATCCGAGACGTACTCGTGCAGTACGTCGAGGATCCGAGGGGCGAGCCCGCCGGCCGCAGGCTCGTCGGAACAGCGGATTGGC
>CAZOHW010000134.1:0-10124 GCA_964579525.1 uncultured Nitrospira sp.
GTCTTCGACGACGACATCGATATCGTCGCTCAACTCCGGATACACAAAGACGGACGCGAAGGAGGTGTGCCGACGCTTGTTCGAGTCGAACGGAGAAATGCGGACCAAGCGGTGGACCCCTGCTTCCGCTTTCAAATAGCCATAGGCGTAGGGCCCGGTGACCGAGAGGGTCACGCTCTTGATGCCGGCTTCGTCACCGGGCAACAGGTCCAGCGTTTCCACCTTAAACTTCTTGTGCTCCGCCCAACGTACATACATCCGGAGGAGCATTTGTGCCCAATCTTGTGATTCTGTTCCTCCGGCGCCCGGATGAATCGCGAGAATCGCGTTATTCGGGTCAAGCTCATCGGAAAGGAGAAGCTCAACGCGCAGGGTTGAGAGGCGAGGTTCGAGTTGATTCAGTTCCGAGGCCAGCTCAGTTTCGAGCTCGGCGTCGCCGCTTTCGCGGGCGAGCTCCAAGAGGGCACCCAGATCACTCATCTTGGATTCGATGTCTTG
This sequence comes from uncultured Nitrospira sp., assembly GCA_964579525.1. Taxonomy (GTDB): domain Bacteria; phylum Nitrospirota; class Nitrospiria; order Nitrospirales; family Nitrospiraceae; genus Nitrospira_D. The sequence goes on from CAZOHW010000134.1 coordinate 499, forward strand.
CCACTGTTGAAGCTCCCGCTCAATAGTCGCTTTCTTTCGGCTGACGACGGCAGCGGTACGGGAATCATTCCAAAAGTTCGGTTGCCCCATCTGGGCTTCAAGTTCTTGTAAATCGGCGGTCATGTGGGCGAAGTCAAAGATGCCCCCGTAATTCAGACACCTGTTCTCCAATGGCGCGAACACGACCCTCCACTTCCTCCAACATACCCCGATCCTCCTTCTCTCTTACGCCGGTGTGATAGCCGTGAGGGCTGGTTCCTTAGTGCGGAACGAACCGAACAGGAGCAAAAGCCCGCAGAGTATAACACAGGCATAGGCAAAGACATCTCCATAATAGCTGTAAAACGTGCGAGTCTGTCTGATGGGAATAGCTCCGTACAGTGCTTGTTCCGTGAAAATGGGTGTCGCGCTCAGAATGTGCCCGAATGGATCGACGAATCCGGAGATGCCGGTGTTGGCGGCGCGCGCAAAGGCCAGATGATTTTCTACGGAACGAAAGACGACCATGGAGAAGTGCTGCGCCGGTGCCGACGACGGGCCGAACCATCCGTCGTTCGTGATCGTGACGAGGAACTCAGCACCATTGGCAGCGAATCGACGGACTAAATCCGGAAAAATGACCTCATAGCAGATCGCCACTCCGAACTTCACGGGGTGAGAAGCGGTGGCCATTTCGTGAGCCCGAGTTTTCGGGGTGAAGGAAAGGACTGTCGGTCCCGGCCCTGGTTCGAAATCTCCGATGCCTTCGACGAGCTTCTCGAGAAAGAATAAGAGCGAGGATTTCAGTGGAATATACTCTCCAAAGGGTACCAGATGTTGTTTGTCATACCGGCCGAGCAGGGACCCGTCCGGGGAGAGCAGATAGGCGCTGTTCAAGAGATAGGGTCGGCGATCTGCATAGTATCGCAAGGCCGGACTGCCGAGAAGAATCGGCGCCTGTGCTCGCTCCGCCCACGAGGCCAGCTGCACTTGGTAGTCCTTTTCTCGTTCGAACAAAAACGGGGTTGAGGCTTCCGGCCACACAATCAGATCCGTGGTGGCTCCCAGCTGGGCAGTTAAGCGTTCGAACCGCTGCATAGTTTCATCGCGAAACGCAGCATCCCATTTGATCGACTGATCGATGTTGGGCTGGACAATCCCTATGGTGATAGGCGGCTTTGCAAATTGGGACTTTTCATCACTCAACACCGCGGAGCTATAAAACCAGGACAGCACCATGAAGGCTGCCGCGGTTGTCAGGAGTTCCCAGGGAAGTTGGACTGGATGAAATCGGCGAAAAAACGGCATCATCCATAACAGCCATTCCGCGAAGGCCAAATTGACCAGGACGACCAGAAAGGATACCCCATAGACTCCGGTATGGTCGGCTATTTGAATCAATCCCAGCTCGCGGTATTGTGAATATCCCAACAGACACCAGGGAAGACCGGAGAGGAGGTAGGTGCGAAGCCATTCCAATGCGACCCAAAAACAGGGCGCGAAAAAAATGCCGTATCGTGGGATCAGCTCACGCAGCCATACGACCGCGAGCGAATACAGTCCGACATACAGACCAAGGTATCCAGTCAAGAGCAGCAGGATGGCATAGCTGATGATCTCGGGGACTTTCCCATATGTGGTCATCGCTGTGACGACCCAGGCCATGATGCCGGTGAATCCGAGTACACCGCTTAACCAGCCGATCCAAAATGCCCGTTGTCTAGAACATTGATCGAGCGCAAGATGGAGGGGAATGAGGGCGATCCAAGCCAGTAACCCGACGTCGAAATTGGGAAAGCAGAGAGGCAACAGCAGTCCGCTCGCGCAGGCGAACAGGATTTGGAGCGCACGGGGTGGGTTCATCGTACCGTACCTTATCGAAAAGATTCGATAACTTGCAAGAGAATGCTTGAACAATCAGCAACTTGCAAGCTCGCTGGGATGATTTTCCTCGGTGAAACGGATATGCTAACCCCCTCTTCGTCGAACGATAGATGAAATATCGTCGACAGCGAGACCGGGCTTGTTTTCTCAGGTAAGTTCCAGGCCCGGGCACTATGTTCGGGATCAGGTTTGTGGTGCTCCAACAGCTGGAGTGTTTGGATATGATATATGAAGCAGTGTCATGCCTACAGTGATGGCACCGGATGAAGGGAGAGACGCATGAAACTTGTAAGCAACTCGACCGAAACCCAAGCAGACGATTCCCATGGGTGGATCGGCGGGGAAGCGACCGTGAATGCACAGGCCCGGCGGCATGTGAGTCGCCAAGCAGGGCCATCAACCTCGCTGCTCGGTCTGATCCTTGGCCTCACGTTCTTTAGCGGCCTCACACTGGGGAGTTCTATCGGCTTACTTTGCCGAAACAAGGGCGAATCGTGACAGGATGATCCCTCATGCATGATGGGTCTATAGCGTCCCTGGATTCTACGTGGTCACACATCCTTTTACTAAAGGGAGAATGGGTGGTTCTGATCATGCTGCGATCCACGGTGTTCCTGGAACACTCTCGCTTTGATCTTCGTCACTATAGGAGTCGTTGAAGCTGATTCCCCCTGGTGACGTGCATCCTAAGCGCTATGGGGCCTCAACCGAGTCTCAGCCACAAGGCAAGCCAGATCCCGATTTCCTTCCGCTGTGGAGCGCTTTGGCCGACAAAGCAGTTGGTCCTATTTCAATAACCTGGAGCCATCTGTGGGGGACACCGAAAGCGGTCTATGGCATCCTCTCGGCTCCAATGGAAGTTTCAGAAGCTGTGGATGCCATCCGTACCATTCTCAAAAATCGTGGGTTCACGGTGACACTATGAACTGTGGTCGCATTTGGGCTGGCTTGGCCATGATATCGTCAGCAAGGCTGGCTGCCAACTTCATGGCTTCACTTTCTGATGCACCCATCTCGATGGAGTTGTGGCAGAGGAGATAAAGGCTTGGCCGAAGCCAAGCACGAAGTGGGCATCGTCGAGGCGTAATTCCCACAGGGCGAAATCACCAAAGCCAAACATCATCTCAGCTTGGGGAAACCGTTCCAGGTATCGTTCCTTAACCTCGTCATAAGACGGTGCATCGGGCGAGAGGATGGCGGCTTCACCCTGGATGTTGATCCGCCGTAGTGCCAGCGGATTCTTCTCAGGTCCGTCTGCTTCGACGATGAACAGCGATATGTGCGGATCATTCAGTAGGTGTTGCGTATGGAGTGCGAGGCGGCTCAGATGCAGATAGGCTCTGGTCCAGTCCGATCCGACTACATAGGGAACATGCGAGCCAAACGGACGTCCGTTTCGAATCGTGAGCAGCACGGCTGTGCGAACATCCCGTACCAATACCGACCACGCTTCGTGCACATCCTGACTCGTTACGGCTTGGGCCATGACCACCTCTTTTCAATAGATCGACGATAGCGATTGGTCTTCTGCGAGACGATTTTACTCGTCACGCAAACTGCGCCTTCCTTTGTCGATCATGATACCAAGCGACACAATAGTTTTCTTGACTCATTCACGGTTCAAGCCTATGGTATTCTGGTGGGGGGAGTTAAACGCCCCGAGGGAATATGGTTCAAAAGGGGATCGAGCGTGAGGACGGTGTGCAGGCCCAGCTTGTACTGGGAAGCCTAAACTCCTCCCAAGATCACCGCCGTACCTGATCGTCCTCGGTTAGGTGCGTACTCCTCCCACTCTTACAGACAGCACTCCACAACTGCTCAAATCCTCTGAATTCTTCTCTGATTTCGCCTGGTGTGTCATATCTACTGCTACGGGCTGGTTGGCACTGCCTGCTATACTTTGAATCACTAAGACATCATCTATAGGCCTGGAATCTGGGTATGAAGGTCTTCCTCTTGAGCCTGCTGTGTGCCATCCTTGTTTGGCCAATCAGTGGATTTGCAGAGCTCTATAAATGGAAGGATGAGCAGGGCAATCTCCACATTACCGATATCCCACCCCCTGAGAATCAAAAGAAGTCGGTTCCAATGAGTGCCAAGCCTTCCCGATCCACACCGCCTCAGAAAATGACTGGAGGATCTGATGTGGCGGGGGAATCTCGTGCGCTAGTCCCTCCAGTCCTCAATTCGATGTCCCTCTCTTCTCCGACCAAGGGGGGGCCGGCTCAGTTAGCCACTGAAGGGTTGAGTCCGCGCCGGGCGACGTTGGTCAGTCCTTGGCAACTGTTTGACGGACCTCAGACTAACGCAAAGGCGCCGGTTCATCGCTGGAAGGATGAGCAGGGGCTCGATCATTTCACAGACGTCTTACCAGTCGGGAAAAGTGCCTCACCGCTTACGACGAAGTCTCCAAGTCTCTCAGCAAAGCCCAAGGAGTCGGTAAGGCAGGCCAAGAGGTAAGGTGACGCTCGCGCTCACCTCTTAAGAGTTTGGATACATCGAGATGATATCGTATTCCCATGGCGCTGTATACCAGTGTGGACGAGGCCGGTGTAGCGGTTCTGCTATGCAACGGAAGAAGGAGTAGATCCCTATGAATCAATGGAATGGTACGCGCGTGCTTGTGAGGATGCTGTTCGTTGCAGGTCTGTGTGTCCCGATGCTATTGGGACAGCCGGCCCACGCCTACCTATCCGAAATCCCTGCCACATTTTCCGGGGACGGACGACTTTTGCTGATCCAGATGAACGAGTTAGTCTTATGGGATCTGGAGACCAAGACGCTCGTGGCGAAAATTCCAGATCTTCAATGTCGCGAGTTCATGTTGTTACGACAGGACGGGTGGGTGTTCTGTGTGGGAAATGGTCTGACCATCTATGATTGGAAGACCAAAGCCGTGGTGTGGGCGATGCCACCAGAGGGGCCGAATGATTTTGGATTGCTGGCCTATTCCCGTGAGACGGATCGGCTTGTTGTTCGCCATGGGAACGAGGCGGCGTCAGTTTGGCAGGTCGGCAAAAAACTCGTGCCGCTGAAGCATATCGCGCTCGATGTCGGTAAGGAGATCTCGTCGTTGGCGGCCTCCCCTGATACGAAGACGTTGGCCGTCGCCGGCGGCCATACGATCCAGTTCCATGATTTGATGAGCACGGGCATCCGCGATGTGACCATTCCGGAAGGGAAGCCGCGCGATCTGCTCTTTGCGCCCAACAGTATGACTTTAGCAGCGAGTGTTGGAGACGCGGTTGTCTTTGTTGATAGTGCGAAGCCTGCGGTGCGAGCGCGAGCGACATTGACGTCGGTGGAGGAAGGCAAACGACAGATCACGCCTCGGCGATTTTCGCACGATAGCCTCCGGTTGCTCGCCAGCCATAAAGAGTGGAGCTATCCGCTCTTTGAGGTTGACACAGGAAAGTTAGCGGCGTTGACCGAGTTGACCTACAGTGATCAAGAACGAGGGGTCCTGGTTCATACGCCGCTCCAAGCGGTCGACATTTCTGACGATGCTGAGTATTTGGTGGGACAACCGGGATATCCCAACACGCTGCAGATTTGGGATGTGCAGACCGGATCGATGCTGCCCGAACTCTGTGGAGCCGACTGCCGGGATACGGCTCCGCGTGTCTTATTACTGAAATGGTCGCCGAATGGGTCAAAGGTCGTCGTGGCCATGCAAGGAGGCCCCAATTCGGAGTTGGATGGAAAGATCTCGGTGTGGGATGTTCCTTCACGCTCACCGGAATTGGTTCTCGACCCGAGTCAACCAAACGCCAAGGTCCTGGCCAAGCGGACCCCTCCACCGCCAACCGTCACGATGGTCCCGCCTGCGAAGGTGACGGCATCCCGTCCTACTCCCGATCCGGCGTTTGCCCATGCGCGGGCGGTACGTGCCGTGGCGGTCTCCCCGACAGACAATCTGTTAGTCACGAGCGGTGATGACGGTTTCTTAAAAGTCTGGGATCCCGGGCGTGGGAAGCTCTTGCGTCAGCTGGCATTGCCCACTGCGGCTACCGCGCTGGCCTTCAGCGCGGACGGGGTGGTGTTAGCGGCCGGGACGATCAGGGGAGAAGTCCGGCTTTGGGAGACCAAGACGTGGAAGGAATTTGTGCCCTATCCTGGTCGTCCAGGACAGATCAGTGAGCTCCAATTCCTTCCCGATGGGCAATCGATCGCCATTGCAGGAGAGCATCCAGATGTCCAGGTCGTCAACTTGGCGATTCGTCAGGTCGTCAAGGAGCTCACACCCGCAGGCTCCTCTCCAGACTGCGAAAAAAAAGGCTGTCCGAAAATGCAGATGAAACCTGGGGAGGCCGTTGAACATCTGAGTCTCTTGGACGGAAGCCCATTTTTGTTGGCGACTTCACGGAACGGCCGAGCGGTGTGGGATATCACGACATGGCAGGAAGTCGAGAAGCCGGCGGGGCTTCCTGAAACCTGGTCTGGTCTGGGATGGAAGCGTCCGTTTGTTTCAACGACGACTCGTTCTAAGGATCAGCGCTTATCGACACTGGCTCTCTGGGACACGACGCACAACAAAGTCCTGGCCAGCTTTGAGACCTTCACCAAACAGGACACAGAAATGCGTGACGGGGGGCCGGCTATCGCGCTTGGTGCGACAATTGCCATTGATCCACAACATCAGTGGGCGGCGACCAGAGTAGGAGAATCTGTTTCTGTATGGAGCCTGGCGACGCATTCGAAGAAGAGAACGTTCGCCCTGAAGCTGCCTAACCACCTGCATTGGACGAACGATGGAAAACATCTGGTCATCGCCACGTTCGATCGCAAGATCCTCGTCTGGTCTGCAGAGACCATGGAGCCGGCCCACTATCTGCGCGATCCTGCCGTCAGTCACTAGTCCGCAGTATTTACGAGTCGTGAGCCATACACCCTCCGAGCTTCGACTCCGGCCCCGTCGGCGCAGGGCTTCCACTCAGCGCTGGCCCTGAACCGGTGCGACGGACCCTGTCGAAGTCAGTCGGTGGCCACGAGCCTGCTGGTTGACGGTGTCGAATGAACGCACAGCTTTCATGAATTATTCCGTTCTCCGCCATCCTGTTTGCGAAGCTGACGACGTTCAAGAGTAAATAACCGCTTCTTGTGTGACCTCACGTTCGCTCCGTCAGCATCACTGGCATCTCTTTGACCTGTGGGGTATCATGAGCATATCTGTAAGAAGTGAAAGGTGAATGTGAAAGGTCAATGGTTCCTGAGGAACGGATGAATCCTTTCAGAGAACGGGGCCTCTCACTTTTTGCGTTTCACGTTTTACAATCTTCACAAAAGGGGGGGCGACCGGTTTCGACGGGGATACTGAGGTCACTGTCGCATGTCGAGCTCTCGGGAACTCGTAAAAGTCCGAGAAAACGCAACTGCCAATCAAGAACTGGCACTCGCAGCCTAATTTAGGCTGAGACGTCGTTCCATCTGAGGCCCGCGGGGGTGGAACGGCGCGATGCAGCGGGCTGGTCCCAGGCCGGTGCTCAGCGGCTGAGGATGAGACATTTCTGGGCTAGCAGCCGTTCTAAGCCTGCCGACGGGCGTGGATGGCTGCGAAACTTAAATTGTCGGCTACACATGTAGACACAGTGCACTGACGATCTTCGGACAGGGGTTCAACTCCCCTCGCCTCCACCATTTTGATGTTCAAGGTGATGCCTTTCATGTGCTCACCACCAAGGCATGCCAGCCGGACTCGTTCATCAGGTGTGACAAGCGTAGTGACGCCAACCGCGTGCCTCTCTTTTCCGAATGCTCCGCGGCCAATTTGGCGGCGGAGCATTCCAGTTTCCGCAATGTGTCTTCACGCTTGGCCCTGACATTTTAGACAAGGTTCACGAGGGAGGATGAGTTCGAAATAATTTGGTCTATTTCCAACCCATCAAGCGTCTCTTTCTCTAACAGTGCTTCCGCCATCGCCTTCAAGGTCACCATCTGTTCGGTCAGAGCTCGCTTGGTCCGCTCATAGTTTTCAGTGACAAGGCGTTTGATTTCCAGGTCAATTTCCAATGCCATTTCATCACTGACATCACGTCTGCCCCCAAACGAGCGTCCCAGAAACATCGATTCCTCTTTCTGCCCGAACGTCAGCGGCCCCAGCTTGTCACTCATGCCCCATTGGCAGACCATCTTACGCGCCAGGTCTGTGGCACGCTCCAAGTCGTTGCCTGCCCCGGTGGTGACCTGTTGAAACACCAGCTCTTCCGCCACTCTCCCCCCGAGGAGAATCGCCAACGCGTTGTACAAAAAGTCTTGGGAATGATTGTGGCGATCGCCGGTCGGCAACTGCATAGTCACGCCCAAGGCGCGGCCTCTTGGAATAATCGACACTTTGTGGACCGGATCTGTGCCCGGCAATAGTTTGGCCATCAACGCATGGCCGGCCTCATGGTAAGCGGTCACCCGCTTTTCCTCATCCGTAAGGATCATACTTTTGCGCTCGGTGCCCATCATGATCTTATCTTTGGCCATTTCGAAGTCTACAGTTCCAACGTTGCTTTTGTTCTGACGGGCCGCCCTCAGTGCCGCCTCATTGACCAAGTTGGCCAAGTCGGCGCCAGAAAAACCAGGGGTGCCTCTCGCAATCTTCTCAAGCTCAACGTCAGCTGCGAGCGGCACCTTCTTCGTATGCACCTTCAGGATCTCCGAACGTCCTCGAAGATCCGGATGATTCACCGTCACTTGCCGATCGAATCGGCCTGGTCTGAGCAATGCCGGGTCGAGCACATCCGGTCGATTGGTCGCGGCCACCAGAATCACGCCCTCCGCCGTATCAAATCCATCCATCTCAACCAGCAGCTGATTGAGCGTCTGCTCGCGTTCATCGTTTCCACCGCCGATTCCTCCTCCCCGCGACCGCCCGACGGCGTCGATCTCATCGATGAACACGATACAGGGCGCATGTTTTTTCGCATGCTCGAACATATCCCGCACGCGAGAGGCTCCGACCCCTACGAACATTTCGACAAAATCCGACCCGCTAATGCTGAAGAAGGGCACCTCCGCTTCGCCGGCAATGGCCTTCGCCAATAATGTCTTCCCGGTTCCCGGCGGGCCGATGACTAAGACACCTTTAGTAATCCGTCCACCAAGTTTTTGAAACTTTCGCGGATCTTTCAAGAACTCGACTGTTTCCTGTACTTCCTCTTTCACTTCATCAATGCCTGCCACATCGGAAAACATCACCTTTTTACGGTCATCGGTCAGCATGCGGGCTTTGCTCTTTGCGAGCGACAAGGCTTGGTTTCCAACCTGCATCCGCCGCATGACGAACACGAACAGGCCGAGAAAGAGAAGGAATGGCGCCCAGGCCATGAGAAATCGGAGATACCAAGGACCTTCATCTGGTGGTTTGACTTCGATCTGGACGTTTTTGGTTCGCAGAACATTGACAAGATCGGGATAGTCCGCCGAATAGGTATGAAGCTGAGAATTATCCTTGAGCACGCCACTGATTTGATGCCCTTGGATGATGACCTTCTCGAAGCCACCCCGGTCGAGTTTAGCCATGAAATCGCTAAAAATAACCTGGTCGTCTGGCTGACGCGTAGGCAGATTCCACAAGCTGAAGAGGAATATTACGGACAGGCCTACCACTGTCCAAAACAGTATGGTTTGTGTCTTGGTTTTCAAGAGTAGCCTCACAATAAGAAGTCCACAGCCAATAATCCTTCTCCGTGGCCGTTGAAAGACGTGTGTTGCGGTTATACTTTCCCCCCGGTCTTGGCCTTGTCTCCATGGGCCAATGTTGCATAGGCGAACAC
>CAZOHW010000135.1:0-10115 GCA_964579525.1 uncultured Nitrospira sp.
CTCCGAGCAGGAGGTGCAAGCCGCCAACAATGCCGCCTCCCCCTGCCTCCCGCGCGATCTTCCCAGCCCGGCTATCTATAGCAAGGTCAACCCGGCGGATGCCCCGAGCCTGACGCTGGCGCGGACGTCCCAGACCCTGCCCCTGTCTCAGGGTGAAGACCTTGCCGAAGCCCGATTTGCACAGAAGATTTCCCAACTAGCCGGTGTCGGACTCGTGAGCATCGGTGGAGGGCAGCGGCCGGCGGTGCGGATTCAGGTGAATCCGAGAGCGTTGTCGGCCTACGGGCTCACCCTGGAGGACCTGCGCGTCGTCGTGGCCGCCGCGAACGTCAATCAAGCGAAGGGTACCTTCGACGGCCCGAAACGGGCCTCCATCATCAATGCGACGGATCAGCTGCTCTCGAGCAAAGAATATCAGCCGTTGATCGTCACCTATCGCAACGGTGCGCCGGTACATCTGTCCGACGTCGCCGATGTCATCGACGACGTGGAGAACGTCAAACAGGCAGCGTGGATGAACGAGGACCCGGCGGTCATCGTCAATATCCAGAGGCAGCCGGGCGCCAATGTCATCGATGTGGCCGACCGCATCAAGAAACTATTGCCGCAGTTGCAAAGCGCGCTGCCCTCGTCCGTCCAGGTCACCATACTGACCGACCGCACAATCTCCATTCGTGCGTCGGTCCGGGACGTACAGTTCGAGCTGATGTTAGCAGTCGCGCTGGTGATCATGGTGATCTTCTTGTTCCTCCGTACCCTGCCCGCTACCGTCATTCCCGCTGCGGCCGTGCCATTGTCGCTCATCGGCACCTTCGGAGTCATGTATTTGATGGGGTTCAGCCTGAACAACCTGACGTTGATGGCGCTCACGATCTCGACGGGCTTCGTGGTGGATGATGCGATTGTGATGATCGAAAACATCGCACGATATATCGAAAAAGGCGATTCGCCGCTCGAGGCCGCACTCAAGGGATCGAAGCAGATCGTCTTCACCATCCTCTCCCTCACCATCTCGCTCATCGCCGTTCTGATTCCACTTCTCTTCATGGGCGATGTGGTGGGCCGGTTGTTCCGCGAATTTGCCCTTACCCTTGCCATCACGATCCTTATCTCGGCTGTCGTCTCGCTGACACTGACCCCGATGATGTGCGCCAGGTTGCTTCGCCACACCAAGAAGGCGGAGCAAGGCAGGTTCTATCGCGCCTCTCAGGAAGCGTTCGACCGGACCATCGCGGTTTACGGCACCACGTTGAAATGGGTGTTGAACCATCAATCGGCCATGCTGGCCTCGGCGGTAGGCACATTGATTTTCACCGTCCTGCTCTACATCGTCGTGCCCAAAGGATTCTTTCCGATTCAAGATACTGGTGTGATCCTGGGAATTTCCGAGGCTCCCCAATCGATTTCGTTTCCGGCGATGGTCGAGCGGCAGCAGGCACTGGCCACCATGGTTCTGACCGATCCGGCTGTCGCAAGTCTCTCCTCGTTCATCGGGGTGGACGGCACGAACAGCACGCTGAACAGCGGACGTCTGCAGATCAACTTAAAGCCCCTCGCCGAGCGGGGGATCAGTGCCGGTGACGTCATCCGCCGCTTGCAACCTGAGTTGGCTAAGGTCGAAGGCATCGTCTTGTTCCTGCAGCCGGTGCAGGACCTCACGGTAGAGGATCGCGTGAGCCGGACGCAGTACCAGTACACCCTCGAAGATGCGGACTCCGGGGAGCTGAACCGGTGGGCACCTAAATTCGTCGAAGCCTTGCAGACGCTACCCGAACTGCGCGACGTGAGCAGCGATCAACAGGACCAGGGACTGGCATCCATGCTGATCATCGACCGCAACACGGCGTCGCGCATGGGCATCACACCGCAAGTGATCGTCGATGCCCTCTACGACGCGTTCGGCCAGCGGCAGGTGTCCACCATGTTTACCCCGTTCAACCAATATCGTGTCGTGCTGGAAGTGATGCCCGAGTTTCGTCAGGGTCCGCAGGCATTACAGTTCCTCGATGTCCGGTCCCTCAGCGGAGGCCAGGTCCCGTTGAACGTGTTCACACAGGTCTTGGAAACAACTACGCCACTGGTCGTGAGCCGTCAGGGACAGTTCCCCGCCATCACCCTTTCGTTCAATCTGGCGCCGGGCGACTCGCTCGGCGACGCAGTGACGGCGATCGAGCGGACGGCACAGAGGATCGGCCTGCCGCCTAGCATTCGCGGGAGTTTTCAGGGCACAGCCCAAGCCTTCCAGGCCTCGTTGGAAAACCAGTCGTGGCTGATTCTCGCCGCGCTCGTCACCGTCTACATTGTGCTCGGGATTCTGTACGAAAGTTATATCCATCCCCTAACGATCCTCTCCACGCTGCCGTCCGCGGGCGTAGGGGCGTTGCTTGCCCTGATGCTCTTTCGGACCGAGTTCAACGTCATCGCCTTGATCGGCATCATTCTCCTGATCGGCATCGTCAAGAAAAACGCCATCATGATGATCGACTTTGCGCTGGAGGCGGAACGGAAGGAAGGGAAGCGACCAGAAGAGGCGATCTATGAAGCCTGCCTGTTGCGGTTCCGGCCGATCATGATGACGACGATGGCGGCGATGCTCGGGGCGCTTCCGCTAGCGCTCAGTACGGGCGTAGGCTCCGAACTCCGCCGTCCTTTGGGAATCGCCATCGTCGGCGGGCTCATCGTCAGTCAGATCCTGACTCTCTATACAACACCGGTGGTCTATCTCGCATTCGACCGATTGGCGCGACGCTTCGGAGCACGCCGATCAGCGGCCGCGAGCCACGAAGCCATCGACACGAGTTCGGCATGAATATTTCAGGGACGTTTATTTATCGGCCGGTTGCCACGACGTTGCTGACGATCGGCATCACGCTTGTCGGGGTGATCGCCTTTCGGTTTCTTCCCGTGGCCGCACTTCCCGAAGTGGAATTTCCCACGATCAGTGTCACGGCGAATTTACCGGGCGCGAGTCCCGAGACGATGGCAACCTCGGTCGCGGCTCCGTTGGAGCGCCAGTTCACGCGCATCGCAAGTGTGACTGAAATGACCTCCTACAGCACACTCGGGTCCACAACCCTCACCTTACAGTTTGAGCTGAGCCGCGACATCGACGGTGCCGCTCGTGACGTCCAAGCGGCGATCACTGCGGCGCGCGCTGACCTCCCGGCAAACCTCCCGAGCAGTCCCAGATATCGTAAGGTGAATCCGGCGGATGCTCCGATACTGATCCTTGCGGTAACTTCAGAGATCGTTGACCGGAGCAAAATGTACGACGCTGCATCGAGTATTCTTCAGCAGAAGCTCTCGCAGGTCGACGGTGTAGGGCAAGTCATCGTGGGAGGCGGCTCGCTCCCGGCTGTCCGCGTCGATCTCAATCCCACCGCACTGAACAAGTATGGGATCGGGCTGGGAGATGTCCGCAGAATGCTGAGCGGCACCAACCTGAATCAGCCAAAAGGCTACCTGGCGAACGGAACCCGCACGTGGGAAATCCAGGCCAACGATCAACTGCATACCGCTGAGGATTATTTGCCCTTGGTCGTCGCCTATCGGGAAGACCGAGCGGTGCGACTGTCGGACATCGCGGCGGTCGAAAATTCCGTCGAGGATCTCAGAACTTCTGGGACAGCCAATGGGAAACCGTCGATTCTCGTCATCATCTTTCGACAACCTGGCGCGAACATCATCGAAACGGTGGATCGACTCCGCGCCTTAGTTCCGCAACTAGAGGCCTCCATTCCGGGCACCATGACGCTTTCAGTGGTGATGGACCGGACGCCGGTCATTCGCGCTTCATTGCATGATGTCGAACGGACGCTCGCCATTTCCATTGCCCTTGTCATTCTCGTGGTATTCATTTTTCTCCGGAGTCCCCGCGCGGCGTTCGTTCCGATTGTGGCGGTACCGGTCTCGCTGATCTCGACATTCGGCGTTATGTACCTCTGCGGATACAGTCTCGACAATCTCTCCCTTATGGCACTGACAGTTTCAACCGGCTTCGTTGTGGACGACGCGATCGTCGTCCTGGAAAACATCAGCCGGTATCGCGAGCAGGGTGCCCCGCCCATACAGGCGGCGCTGCGCGGGGCAAAGGAGATTACCTTTACTGTGCTCTCGATGAGTCTCTCGCTCGTAGCGGTGTTCCTGCCTATTCTATTAATGGGTGGCATGATTGGGCGGCTGTTCCGCGAATTTGCGGTGACGCTCTCCGTGGCCATTATCTTCTCGCTTCTCGTATCCTTAATAACGACGCCCATGTTGTGCGCCAGACTGCTGAAGCCGGAGCAGGGGACACCTCATGGCTGGTGGTATCGCGTCAGCGAGCGGTTCTTCACCGGGATGCGCGGCGGCTATGCGGCAAGCCTCACATGGGTGCTGCGACACCCTCGAAGTATGCTCGCCGTGACACTGCTAACTATGGGGTTCAGCATCTACCTTTATGTTGTGATCCCCAAAGGATTCTTTCCCCAACAAGATACAGGCCGCCTGAGTGGAAACATTCAGGCCTCGCAGGACATTTCGTTTCAGGCTATGAGCCAAAAGCTCACAGAGGTAACGGAGATCATTCGAAGCGATCCTGCCGTGGATACCGTCATGGGATTCTCCGGCGGCGGCAGCGGCAACACAACCAACGCCGGGCGCATATTCATTTCGTTAAAGCCGCTTGAGGAACGGAAACTCAGTTCGGACCAGGTAATCGCCAGGCTGCGCCCCAAGCTCGCGACAGTACCAGGTGCGCCGACATTTCTGCAGGCGGTTCAGGACTTACGGATCGGCGGGCGTGTCAGCAGTGCGCAATATCAGTACACTCTGCAGAGCGTCGATCTCGCTGAACTCAGTACCTGGGCGCCGAAGGTCGAGGGCCAGTTGCGCAAGTTGCCGGAGATCGCCGACGTGAACAGCGACCAGCAGGACAAGGGGCTGCAATCGTTGGTCACGTTCGACCGTGGCACGGCTTCGCGGATGGGTCTCAGCCCCCAGCTCATCGACGACACGCTCTACGACGCCTTCGGCCAGCGGCAGGTCTCGATTATGTATACCCCACTCAATCAATATCATGTCGTGATGGAAGTCGCGCCGCAATTTTGGCAGAGCGACGCTGCGCTCAACGACATCTATCTGCGGTCGCCAAATGGGATGCAGGTGCCGCTGAGTGCAGTGGCGCACTATGAGCCTTCTTCCACACTGCTGTCCGTCATCCACCAGGGGCAATTTCCCAGCGTTACACTGTCGTTCAATACGACGCCTGACATCTCGCTCGGTGAGGCCGTACAGGCGATTGAGAAATCCATGCTGGACGTCGGCCTGCCGGGCGATATCAAGGGCAGCTTCCAGGGTACGGCCAAAGCCTTTCAGGCCTCGGTGGAGAATCAGCCGCTGCTGATCCTTGCCGCCCTCGTGACGGTCTACATCGTGCTGGGGATCCTTTACGAAAGCTATATTCACCCGCTCACCATTCTGTCCACGATACCCTCGGCGGGAGTCGGCGCCTTGCTCGCGCTGCTCCTCTTCAAGACGGAACTGAGCGTGATCGCATTGATCGGCATTATTCTCCTGATCGGCATCGTCAAGAAGAACGCCATCATGATGATCGACTTTGCATTGGAGGCCGAGCGGAAAGACGAGAAACCGCCGGAGCAGGCGATCTATGAAGCCTGTCTGATGCGCTTTCGGCCGATCATGATGACGACCATGGCAGCGCTGTTGGGGGCACTGCCTTTGGCAATCGGCACGGGGGTGGGGTCGGAATTGCGGCGTCCGCTAGGTATCGCGATCGTGGGAGGTCTGCTGGTCAGTCAGCTCCTTACGTTGTACACGACACCCGTCGTCTATCTCTATCTCGATCGTGTAAGGCTTTGGTTCCGCTCCTCGATCGAAACGAAGTACGCGAGTCAGGGTGTTCTGCCTCACTTGTGATATAGATGGACGCCTGAAAAATGCAAATCAGATTTCTGGATAAACTGGGCTGATACTGTGATCGCGACGATGTTGAACGTCCAGAGCGGACGAATCTGCCCCGATACCAATGAGCCCCACCATGACGGTGAATCTCTCGACTGATGGTCGACGATGCTCGCCCGATCTCGCTCAACGACTGCCCCTGTTTCCATCGCTGCCAGAGTTCCGCCTTCTGGGATGCGGATAAGCCCGGAGGCTCCATCTGTGCCACGTCGATCCCCCTCCAACCTCACTGCACCCCAGTTGGGGTTGCGTTGATCGCTTGAACCTACCGCTGTTTTTTTTAAAATGTCGTGCTCCTCGGTGACGCGTGCTCACTCACGCCGGAGACGGGCGAGTTCGGCAGTCGGCTCGGCTTGTCGCCCAGAGCCTGGGAACGCGCCACCATGCGTCGCGACCTCCTTCTGCCATTTGTACAGACGATTGCGAGGAATGCCGCGTTCCCGAGCAATCTCGGCCGCCGGGCGTTGCCCAGCATTCAGGAGTTGCACAGCGTGGTGTTTGAATTCCGGTGTGAACCGTCGTCGCTGCCCCATATCGCACCTCCTCGAGAGCTTCATCGTGCCCCCTTTTGAGGTGTCCGTCAAACCTGGGCCAGCTCAACCTGTCCCAGTTTTGAGTTGCCGTACCCCCTTGTGTATTCCCGTCTTTTATGGGTACGCTTGTACTTGTCCTGATCGTGGCTCTGGACGGTGACGGTCCTGACAAAGACGAAGTCTGACGTAGCCTGTTTCGCGCTGTCCGTAGTGCACGTATGTCGTGTGCGAGGACTCTCATCAACCAGTCTTATTCTCATTGAACATTAAAACTGTTCCGTACCGGTAGGATTTAACATGATTCGTAATAGGATTTAACATGATCGTAACATGTGCGCTGAAGGCTATTTGCTAGCCTGTAGTTAGTTATTGGGGACACACAATGGAGCTACCGACCACAGTCCATGCCGTGTCTTTCCTTCCGTTCTGGTGTTCAGAGGTGGGAACTATTTTCCGCCCATGTGCTCTTGTTATTGAATCCAGCCAACGATTCTGGTTTGTCGAGAAATATCACAGGGCAGTGTTGGAGTCCTTCTCCGAAGTTGGGCCTCGGCTGTGGTTCTTTTGCATGCACCTGTTACGACCCATCGATGGCCCAAGCCCTCTAGCCGTCCCGCTGTCTAGAGACCCTCCCTAAACGGTTCTCTCTCCCAATCTGCATAGTGTGGTGGAGTCACACCAAGCTCAACCTTATTTCGAGTTGGCGAAGGGAGGGGAGGGAACTACTCATAGGAGTACCTATGACGACATGGACGTTTACCAAATTCAGGGAGTTGCTCAACGAGGCGGGAGGCGTTTTCTATCATGTGGTGGTGGTGACGGTGAGTGCAGGGGTCGCCTTGTCGTTGCCGCATGTTGTGACCCTGGTCGCCCGGACCTTTGCAACTCACTGGTCTGCTATTGAGAGCTACAAAATCGGTGTCGTCGGAATTGAAGTTGCCGTGGCCATCCTGCTCCTTGCTGGTATCAATGGCCTACGCCGTACGGCTAGGAATCGACGTCTCGCCGAGATGGCAACCCAGGCGGGACTCAAGCACGTTTTTCCAACTAGCGGGACTAACATTCGCAACCAGATCGATCATGTAAAAACCCGACAAGGTCGAGTCAAGAATCTCATGGTCATCGGCTCAACCGGCTACCACACCTTCGTGGAGTCGGACGGAGATCTTCACACGGTGATATGGAAATCATTGGAAGCCAAAATCATGTTGCTCAACCCCTATAGTGAAGCCGCACGGATTCGAGCGAGCGCCCTGCTCGATTCCGCTGTCACTCCCGAAGCTCTCGGTGAGCAAGTCGAAAAATCCATCGAGTTGTTCAAGCGACTCAAAGCAGGCCAGAAGTCAGTACGTCTCAAACTCTATTCCGACCCCCCGCATGTCAAATTGGCCATCTTGGGGGAGTCCATCTGGTTGCAGCATTATCATACGGGTCTGGATGTGCACATGATGCCCGAGTATGTCTTTGAGCAAAACGATAATGACTATGGGCTCTATACGCTCTTCTATCACTACTTCACAAGGAGATGGGAGAGTTCTGAGATCCCAGAATATGATTTAGACACCGACGAACTTGTATATCGAGAGGGCAATGGCAACGAGTTGAGGAGAGAAAAGTTTCCAAAGAGATTCGGAAATTCTCTTCTGCCCGTGTATCCTGCTATTCCCCTAGAGGATAGGGCCCTTCAAGACCGCTGAGCTTCTGAACCCATCCAGTCTTCTTTGCACTGATAGTATGGCTGTTCAGTGATCCCCAGTTTGACATCGTCTCTTCCGTCTTGGCGGTTGAATCTTTCCCAGTGAGGCGGCTTACTCGAATCTCAGCTACCGCTTCTGCAATTTCGACCGGTGTTGTTTTTTATGAATTACTAACATTGCCTCGCAGGGATGACTTCACCGTTTACCGGTCTTCAACGTTGCGTAACGGTCACAACCTATTTTGTTTTTTAGATCGCATGCCTGCCCAAAATATTTCAGTGCTTCAGTATCGTCTTGTTTGACCCCATGTCCTTTCAGATACATTTCGCCGAGATTAGCGCAGCCCTGCGAAAAGTCACCGTCACAGGCCTTCCGGAAGAAGGCGACGGCTTCAAAATCGTCTTGTGGGACTCCTTTGCCGTCAATATACGACAAGCCAAGATTGAAGCAGCCTATCGCCGAGGAACCGGTACAGGCTTTCCGGAAGAAGGCAACGGCTTGACCGTTGTCTTGTGGGACCCCACGCCCTTGGTCATACATATGCCCAAGATTGGAGCAGGCTCCCGCATCTCCGCCGGTACAGGCTTTCCGGAAGAAAGCAACAGCTTGACCGTTGTCTTGTGGGACCCCACTTCCTTCCGTATACTCCATGCCGAGATAGAAGCAACCTCCCGCATCCCCGCCGGTACAGGCTTTTCGATAGAAGGCGACGGCTTGAGCCTCGTCTTGTGGGACCCCAAATCCGTTCTGATATCTGAAGCCGAGACTGCTGCAACTTGATGCAATGCCTTTCTCACACTCAACTCCCAATTGTTGCGGGGTATCTCCGGCTTCAGACAGATGTACGCCTGCTGAAACCAGTGCGCTCGACATGACGAGGGCATGAAGCAACGAACGAAGCGTCATAGGAGAGCCTCCGAGACAGAAGTGCAAGCGTACTGTTGGGTAAAGTTTAGCGTAGAAAAAGAGAGGAGAACAAGCCGCGATCGAAGCACAACGTCTTCTAGGAAAAGCCGGGAAAACGTCCTAACTCTTATTTCGCTTTTGGGAGGGAGAATCCCTTTCCGCTCTAACTCCTGAATCCTCACCTGCGCCAGTTCCATGAGTAATGCTTTGACCGACTTTCATGGGCTGCCACCATTTTGGTCTTCCGCATGAGCTCGCGGGGGATGTCCCGAAAGTTCCAGGCTCCGGTTTCATCTGGGAGGTTCGTGCCATGAGGCAGGAGCCTAGCACAGCCCACCGAGAGAACCGATTTCTAACGGAACAGTGGCAGTGGGTTCGGATCGAGAGGGGACCGGGAAGCCGGAAGCTTCGGAAGTCCTTATCGGACAAATGGAAAAGGATGGAGCCGGCGACCCGGATTGAACGGGCGACCTGCGGTTTATGAACTGTCCCAGATCCTTCCTCCGACAATCTAACCCACAAGAAACCACAACTCAGGACTTACCCGACATGGCGCAAGGTGGGGCTAGTTTGTCCTGTCCTGGTAGCAGCGTGGTAACAGAGGATGAGGGTATGTAGAGTACGACATCGTCTTTAGAATTCTGGCGGAAAGGGAAGTTAGGAAATCCGTCGAATCGGCTTGGGAGATTCGCATATGAGAGCATTGATCTGCGGATTCTGCAAGCTCGGCGCCACCAGGGGCGTGTGGGAGGCATTATGTTCCACTTGATCGGAGCCTTCGCGATGGGCGATCCTTTTAATTTTCACGGGGCTTCAAGATTACAACACCCATTCAATGCGTGCTCCAAGCATCCGACCACCACGACTCCCTTTTGAGCCATTGACCATTCGCCGGTGGTTCTGGTGTATCAGAAACAACTCTGCTACAGTAGAAGCT
The DNA here is from genome assembly GCA_964579525.1 of uncultured Nitrospira sp. Taxonomy (GTDB): domain Bacteria; phylum Nitrospirota; class Nitrospiria; order Nitrospirales; family Nitrospiraceae; genus Nitrospira_D. The sequence continues at coordinate 10,035 of CAZOHW010000135.1, forward strand.
GTTGCTCGTGCAGGTACAGAGGTCCTTCATGACCACGAAAACATTAGATCAGCACATTGAAACGAGCCTTGATATTGCAGG
>CAZOHW010000136.1:0-10110 GCA_964579525.1 uncultured Nitrospira sp.
CGGGCTATCACGCGCAGATGTGGGGCAGTGGCTTCGTAGGCACGGGTTACCCACTCTGGAAACCAAGCCAGCCAGTCACCAGGACGCCACATCCACTGATGGAAAAAGCACAGGTCATTGAAGAGCCGCTCGGCTGAATCGTCGTTGGCCGTGATCACGCCCCAAGGCCGATCCAAAGGCTTTTGGGAGTGCGCGGTCAGGTGGGTCAGCGTGCTGGCTGCCGTCGATCCTTGCGTACCAAGCATGCAGGGCCTGGCATGTGGATCACCAAGTGCCGATCGAAGGGGCGCAATCCAGGATGGAGTGGGGATATTCGTGTCAGGCACGTATTACTTCGCAGTTGATCGAATACGTTGGAGCAGCCCTGTCGTGGACTGACCGGGGACGAGCGGGATCGTCTTCACAAGCCCTCCACGGGCTTCCACAATCTCTCGACCGACGATACGGTCAATGGCCCAGTCTCCACCCTTGACCAGGACGTCCGGCTGTACGTCCGTGATGAGCTGGAGGGGATCGGATTCATCAAACACGGTGACGAAATCGACGCAGCCCAAGGCCGCCAAGACCTCGGCGCGTTGTGCCTCCGGTACTATAGGACGGTCTGGAGCCTTATCGAGCCGGCGAACCGAGGCATCACTGTTGATTCCCACGACCAACACATCACCCAGTGCCTTTGCCGACTCCAAATAGCGAGTATGTCCGATATGCATAAGATCAAAACAGCCGTTCGTGAAGACGACGCGGTTTCCTTTTGATCGTTCTCCGGAGAGTGTGGTGAGGAGCTGCTCTCGCGGCAACACTTTGCTCGTCATGGCCCCATCATACCTAGGTGTTCGTCGAAGAGAAAGAGCCATGCAGACGGTGTATTGTTCTCGCCTGACGCCACTATCCCATGAGAGGGCCGTTTTCGTCAAAGAACATCACCTATTGACTCAAGTCCACCATCAAGAGACCGATAGAGCACGTAACGGATTCGTAGGCCTGGCATTCGACTGGCCTCGGAGGCCTCTGTGTGTTGAGTGTAAAGAGCTCTGGAGGGGTGGTGAGTGCATTCTGGATTATGGTCGCGGCGAGTGTTGTCCTGCTCGTTCCGTTGATCCTGTTGTATGTCCGCTCACCGCGGAGCGCTCGAGTGGGATCAGATGAGGCAAAGGCAGAAAAGAATCGTATCTCTGACAATGAACGTCGGCTCGAAAGTATTTGGAAAGCTGAACCGCAAGGCATTCTGGTGATCGGACTCGACTACCAAGTATTGCAGGTCAACCCCGCCGGCTGTCTTGTGTTTGACGCGGGTTTTTCGGAGGAGGTCATTGGGAGAGATGTGAGAGACTTTATTCCGTCCGACGATCGGCACCTGATTGAGGACATGTATCAGGCGACGTTGAATGGTCATGAGGCCTGCGGGACGGGGCGTCTGATTGGGCTGTCTGGGCAGGTTCGTTGGATTGACATCAGATTGGCCCCCCTTCCAACCGATTACGGGACGGTGCAGTCGGTGCTGGGGGTCGTCAAAGACATTACGGAACAAAAGTATGCCGATCGCCGGCAAGCGCTCCAGCATGCGGTCGCGAAAGTGCTCGCGGAAGCCTCCACGGTTGAGCAAGCGATACCGGAGCTTCTCCAAGCGATTACGATGAGCCTCGATTGGAGCGTTGGCTTGTTTTGGCAAGTGGACGACCACCGCCTGAGCATCGCCTGCACGAGGGATTGGTCCGTTGATGCCACAATGTCGCAGGACTTCCTGCGGGCCAGCAGGCAACAGACGTACAGTGCAGGGCTCGGTTTGGCAGGGCGCTGTTGGGCGAGGGGTGAACCAATATGGGTGGAGGATGTTGCCTGTGATCCGACCATGACAAAGAGGGTCGGTGGCGACGCCAGGATGTTGCGTTCAGCCTGCGCATTCCCAGTGTGGCTCAGGGCGAACGTCTATGGAGTAATGGAGTTCTTCAGCGGAGAGGGACAGTCCCAGGATTGGGGACTACTGAAAGTATTGGGGACGGTTGGAAGTCAAATCAGCCTGTTCCTTGAGCGAACGGAAGTCGAAGCCGCTCTCCACGAGAACGAAGCGCGCACACGGTTGATCATCGACACGGCACTCGATGCCGTGATCACGATGGATCGTGATGGGCGAATTACTGAATGGAATGCACAGGCGGAGCGGACATTCGGCTGGTCCGCCCATGAAGTCATTGGATACGATCTCGCAGCGACCATCATTTCGTCAGCGCATCGTACGCGCTATGCCGAGTATCTGGAACGTCTTCTCGATCCACTCGCCCGTTCGCTTGCCGATCGGTTGGTGGAGATGGTCGGTATTCGCCGCGATACACAGGAGTTTCCCATGGAGCTCGCGGTCACTCCGTTGACGATCGACGATTCAGTACTCTTCAGCGCCTTTATTCGGGATATCACGAGTCGGAAAGAAGCGGAACGGTCACTTCAAGACTATGCTGGCCAGTTAGAGCGCATCAATCGCCAGTTGGATGCCGCGTTCAGGGAGGCCAAAGCGGCAACTGAAGCCAAGTCCTTGTTCTTGGCGACCATGAGTCATGAGATACGTACACCGATGAATGGTGTGATCGGTATGACCGGCCTCCTGCTGGATACCACATTGACGGATGAGCAACGAGACTATGCCGAGACCGTTCAAGTCTGTGGAGAGCATCTCCTGACGATCATCAACGACATTCTGGATTTTTCTAAAATTGAAGCGGGGAAATTAGAATTGGAGATGATTGAGTTCGACCTTCGCCTGGCCATTGAAGAGTCGTTGGAGCTGGTCGCCGAACGAGCAGCCTCCAAGGAGCTCAATCTGGCCTGTCTCTTTCACGCGGAGGTTCCTCGACATCTCGTCGGCGATCCGGGACGGCTACGCCAAGTGGTGATGAACCTGGCGGCGAACGCCGTCAAGTTCACTGAACGTGGTGATGTGGTCGTAGAAGTGACAGTCGAAGCCCAATCCCAAGACGACGCGACCATTCGCGTCACTGTGACTGATACCGGTATCGGGATTTCTGAAGAGGCCTGCCAACGGCTCTTTCAATCGTTTAGTCAGGCCGATGGATCAACCACGAGGAAGTATGGTGGGACTGGTCTTGGGCTGGCCATTTGCAAGCGTCTGATTGAGTTGATGGGAGGGACGATCGGAGTGTTCAGTCAAGTGGGGCAGGGGAGCTGCTTCTGGTTTACCGTCCCTCTACGGAGGCAAACAGGTGTCTCCTGTCGTCCAGAATTGTCGTCTGCAGCCTTGGCCGGGCTCCGTGTCTTGATTGTGGATGATAAGCCAGTGAATCGAAAAATATTGGAATTGATGACGAAAAAGTGGGGGATGCTTCCCACACTTGTCACCAACGGATCTGAGGCCATAGGACTCCTGACATATGACCAAGAGCACATGCCGCAGTTTGAGCTTGCTCTCCTCGATGTCGATATGGGGGCCATGAGTGGAATTGATCTTGCCCGCGCGATGAAGGATCGCGCGATCGGTAATAAAATCCGACTCATACTCCTCACCTCACTCGGTCGACGAGGGGATGCCAAGACAGCCAGAGAAGCGGGATTGGCTGCGTATCTGACCAAACCGGTTCGCGAACAACAGCTGTACGATTGTCTTGTGACTGTTATGAACGGACGTTCAGTATCTCCATCGATGTCGGGAACGAGTAGTTCTCCCCAATTGATCACTCGGCATACACTCGCTGAAATCAAAGCCAAGGTGGATCTCCGCATCCTCTTAGCGGAAGATAACCTCATCAATCAGAAGGTTGCCGTTCGACTGTTCCAACGATTGGGTCATCGGATCGATGTCGTTGCCAATGGTCGTGAAGCCGTGGGAGCGCTCTCGCGAATGAGGTATGACATAGTGTTTATGGATTGTCAGATGCCGGAGATGGATGGATTTGAAGCGACGCATCTCATTCGGGAAAGGGAAGCGGCGGGAATTGGTTCGAGTTTCGAATTTGAGGTTTCTGGTCCAGAACGGAATCACTCCGTCGGACGACCAGAAGCCCGAAACCCGAAATCCGAAACTCCCCATCGTGTGCGGATTATTGCGATGACGGCCAATGCGATGCCCGGAGACTGTGAGCGATGTCTCGCTGCCGGGATGGACGATTACGTCGCCAAACCCATTTCAGTCGCGGCCTTAGTCGAAGCTCTGAATCGAGCAAGCCAGGAATCTGTGGTAGAACGGTCCGATAGAAGTCAAGAAGCTGCGTAGATGCCTATCTCTTGACGGATCCGCTCGTTACATCAATGCGAGCGAGAGTTGCTCAAAGCGTTCCACTGACCTGCGTGGCTGGAATGATCGGGCGGCCCGGTCTGAGAACGAAGTGAAATGAGAGAGGGACTGCTGTGTCAGTATTTGTGCTGGCTGAGTCAGTTCTTGCAAGGAGCCATGACAGACTCCACAGTGATGACGCTTCGGATGGATGGTCTTTCGTTGCCGGCGATAGATGTGTCCGCAGTCTTTACAGCGCCAGGCAAATCGTGACAGAGCCAGGACATCCGCCTCCAGTGAGTGATAAGTGGTGATAGTCACTTCACCAGAGCGGTTCATTTCCGCCATCTTCCGCGCAAATTCCAGCCCATGATCAGGCCGACGTTTTAAGACATCAAATTGCCATTGATGGATCATCTCATGGGCCAGTGTGTTGAGTATCTCTTGTTCCGCGTAACGAGTTCGTCCAGCGAGGCGTTCAAAAAGCGGAAGAGACAGACGAATCTCCCGAAGGTGGGAGCCAGGGGGCATTTGTTGGAGCGCTCTTGCACTCCCACGGCTGGCAAACATCCCAACAGAGGAGGTCAGGCGACGACTCCACCGGATGGTAATCGGAGGGAGCGCGCCGGAGAAGTATCGGGTGTTCAGCTGTCGCCAGTGGGTTCGCAAACCTTCTGCCGAGAAGGGGGCCGATGTCCCCGATGCCTCTTGATACAGGGTCATCCCAATTCCTCTAGGACGATTGTGGCTAATAAGGGGAGCATAATTTCATGATGGCCGGTCAGGGAATAGCCTTTGCCGCCTTTCTGCGTGGGACGGCGAATGACATTCGTCAGCGGACGATAATGAGACAGGAAATCCATGTTCACCGTCGTAATGTCGGCAATCGGATGGCCCAGATTGCGGCCTAACGAGAGAGCTTTGAGAAAGACCTCCGGAAGAATCACTGCCGACCCGATGTTCACATAGATGCCGCCTTCCATCTCTGCCACCACGGCAGTCAAACGTCGGAAGTCGAGAAGAGAAGTCGCTCCGATTGCCGCACCATCGGCGGAAGGGTGCATGTGAATAATATCGGTTCCGACCGCGACATGGACGGTCACAGGGATGCCAAGTTTCACACCCGTTGCGAGGAGACTGCTGGCACGATTCGGAAACGTGTCCGCTGCCTGGTGCATGTAGCGGCCAATGGCTTCACCCAGCCCCCAACCCTGTTTGGCGCCCAAGCTGATCGCTTCGTTCAGCATCCGTCCGGTTTCTTCCGCCATGCCGAATCGACCGTCATCGATCTCGGCATCGACTTCTTCGGAGGTGTGCCCCATGAAGGCCAATTCAAAGTCATGAATAATCCCGGCCCCGTTCATGGCGATTGCTGTGACAATGCCGCGTTCCATCAAATTGGTAAGGATGGGAGCCAGTCCGACCTTGATGACATGGGCTCCGATCCCGACGATGACTGGGCGACGATTTTGATGAGCCGTGATGATGGCCTGTGCGACGGCACGGAGCGTCTTCACCGCGAGAATATCGGGAAGACCGGCTGCAAACGCTTTGAACGTCCCACCGGCTTGCCATGGGGTTGCAAAGTCCGACAGTTGAACTTTGCTATGTCGTTTCTTCAGTGGATAGGTCTTAAGATCCGATGCATTAATCGGAGGAATCAAGGCAGGAGGCTGCGCCGAGGGCGTCGGATTAGGACGTTTTCCCAAGGAGATGGTCCTCTACCAATTCACAAAGCACATGGCCGAGCGTAATGTGGCTTTCCTGGATTCGAGAGGTGAGGGTGGACGGCACAATGAAGGGATAGTCGACCAGGCCAGCCAGTTTCCCTCCTGTTCCACCGGTCCAGGCCACCGTAGTGAGACCGCATTCTCGAGCCGCGGTGATCCCTCTGAGCACATTGGGAGAGTTTCCGCTGGTGCTGATGCCGATGGCGATGTCGCCTATGCGGCCGTGCGCCCGCACCTGGCGCGCGAATAATTCTTCATAGCCATAGTCGTTCGCGATGCATGTGATTGCGGCGATGTCCGTTGCCAGTGCAATGGCGGGTAAGGGGACACGCTCTTTTTTGTACCGTCCGACGAACTCTGCGGCGATGTGCGCGGCATCTGTCGAGCTCCCGCCATTGCCGAACAAGAGCACTTTATTGCCGTTAGCAAAGGCCTTCGCGATGAGTGTGGCGACCTGCACAATGCGATCGACATGATCGCGTGCGAATTGCTGCTTCACGTTGGCACTGTCTGTAAAGGCTGTCAACACAACTGCTTGCATGCTCGCGATTCTATGAGAGGGGGCCTGGGCTGTCAAGGTTGCGGGCGATTTTCACGTTCCTGCTCACTGAATTGAATGGATACTGGGGCGATGTTATAGTCGTCGCGCAATGGCGCAAGATCAACCTATTAAAGCACTGGTCATCGCGGTAGTCGATGACGTGGCACCGGCGATCTATTCGATCAACAGGCTGAAACCGGAGGCCTTGTGCTTTGTCTTGCCGGAAGCCGGGAAAGCACTGGTGGAGTCTGCAGTACAGCCAAAGATTCAGCAGATGCCGAGGCGGTGGGATTGGGTTATGACCGCCGAGATCGGTGAGTTTGCCGCATGCTACCAGATACTGGCCCGGTCCCTTCCTGATTTGTTACGGGCATGGGACGTTCAATATGGCGAGTTGGTTGTGGATATCAGTGGAGCAACTCCCGCAATGGCCGGTGCGCTCACATTGGTGGCCGTGCCGTGGACGTCTCGAGTGGTCGCGATGATCCCTGCTCAAGTCGGTGAGGAGGACGATCGCATTGAATTGGAGGGGAAGTCCTTTGTCTGGACCCAAAGTAATCCGTGGGATGAGCAGGCATCGGTCACACGGCGTGAAGGCTGTGAGTTATTCAACCGAGGACTGTTTCACGCTGCAGCGAAACTGTTCCGCGACGTGGAGTTACGTGTCAGTGGCGGACAAAAACCGTTGTATCGGGCGTTCGTGGATTTAGCGGATGGGTATGAATTGTGGGAACGATTTCATTATCGTCAGGCTTGGGAGAAATTGAAGACTGCGACGAAGGCATTGGAGATGGCGTCGCTCTGGGGTGGGCCGCCTGGATTAAAGACCATGCTCTCTTCCATTAAAGCGAACGCCAGTTTCCTTGAAAGGCTTGTACTCGACCCTGTGGAGGTCAAAGAATCACTCGCGCTGGATTTGTTGGCTTGCGCCGGCAGACGACTCCATGCTCGACACGATCCCGAATCCGCTATGATAGCGCTTCTCCGGGCACTGGAAGCCTTCGCACAGATTCGTCTCTTCAAGTCACACAAAATCAAGAGCTGGGATGTGCAGCCGGCGCAGTTGCCCGCCGCGCTTCAAGAAGTCTGTCGGACCTGCTACCTCGAAGACATCGATGGCAAGTACAAGCTTCCACTCCAAGCTCAATTCCGTGTCTTAGCCGGATTGGGTGATGAACTGGGCCAGATATTTTTACGGGAATGGCCGAAGATGAAGCCGCTGCTCGATGCGGCGAACCACGCGATATTGGGACATGGCTTTGAACCGATTAAATCGGAACGTGTTCAGCAATTGTATGATGTGGTTCTCAAACTGGCTGCGGTTCATGAGGCGTCGCTACCGAAGTTTCCGGTGTTAAGCTTATAGGTATGACTGCGAACGGGCATTTCCCGGCGCGGTACTCTCAGTGTGCTCCTGACTCATTATGGACATTCGTGTCTACTACGAAGACACCGACTGCGGCGGGGTGGTTTACTACGCCAATTACCTAAAATATTTTGAACGAGCCCGGACAGAGTATCTGGAAACGCGTGGATATTCGGTTGCCGGGCTAATGGTACAAGGCGTCGTCTTTGTCGTGGTCCATGCTGAAGTGGACTATTGCTCGCCTGGTCGGTATGGAGAAACGCTGGTCATCGAGACGACTGTCGGTGACGTGACCAGGGCCGCGCTGACCTTTTCCCATGTCGTCCGGGAGAAGATGAGCGGTCGTATGGTGGTGAAAGGGTTGGCTCGTCTCGCTGTGACGGACGGTCAAGGAAAAGTCAAACGTCTAGACAGAGCCATGGTCGCCGAGCTTCAGTCAACGCCTAGTTGACAGGTGTGAGTTAAGAGGCTTTTCGTTGGCCGCGACACGAATGGATCAGCGCCGTAAGAAACCAAAAGGAGGAGTCGGTTAACGGCATGGTGAGTGTCTGATACTCTTCTATTCGTACCTCTGTCAGACTTCCGTTGGTGTGCTCAAAGGCCCGAATCCCTTCCAGGCTTTGCTGCCACCATCTGGCCCATGGACTGCTACCTCTCACGACCGAGGCACTCGCTTCATGGTGAATATTCGCCAACCCACAGCGTTCAAAGAGCGCCGGAAGTTTTCGCCCAAATGCGGGGTCATAACCGCGTACTGTCCACCACTCACCATTCTTCCAGGCACGATGGTAGAGTGCATAATGCGGGTGAGAAGGGTCTACAGGGGTGACCATGCCCCAATCACCATCTTCATCAATGAGCCATCCTCCTGGTCGTAAGCACTGCACCATGCGGTGGATGGCGTCCTCTTGTTTCCCTGCCAGCCAAAAGAGCACCAGGCGTGCACAGACGAGATCGAATGAGCCAGGCTTCAGCATATCCAATGGATCGCTGAGGATATTGTGCCGCCGCACCTCGAGGTTTGGGTGATTCAGACGTTGAAGGTAGGTGGTATCAACATCAGTTGCTACGACGCTGCCCTGTGGGCCGACTTGCTGTGCGAGCCACACAGCCATTGACCCTCGGCCTGCGCCGACTTCGAGGCAGCGCCAGCCTGGTTGGACGAAGGTGCGCCGTTGACAGGAGAGCGGGTCGAAGATTGCTTCAAGAAGGCTGAGCCGATCATCTTCGATTCCCTGCCGTCCCTGTGCTGAAAGGCGATAGCCAGGAGGCAGCTGGTTGCTATTCACGATGTCGTGATGGTCTGACATGGTTCCAACCGTAATTCGACCATGACTGGTCTGTCAATTGTCGGCACTACCGCTCAACGATCACCTTGTTTGGATAGCATTCAGTCCTCAAACTCAACTGAGACAGGATACGCGCTGTCTACGCCTCATCAGGGGGAGCGAAGTGACATTCGGGGATAGGAGAATGGTGAGATGATCAACTGGGAATGTGTTTGATACCGATCAATTGACGGGGTAGAGCGAAGTATCGCCACCCATGAAGGGACGGAGAGGAGGACGCACAGCCCCAGTACATCGATAGCCTTCACGATCCATGAGTGGGAATAGCGAGCTGAAGACACTCGAGCTTACCGTGATGCTTTGGAGATCCAACCGAACGTTTCGTTCATGGGCTTCGGTCTTGAGATTGATGAGGCAGCCATACTCAGTGTACCCGGTAGCCGACAATTTCTCCGACTGATTCGAGTTGGTCGTAGGCTGGTCGGCCTGAGTGGCGCAAGAGACGAGGAAAAGTGAAATACCCAGGCTCAGGAGCATCCAACGCCGTCGCATGATTTTCCCACTATCAAAAGGGAAGCGGTTTCTATTGAACACACCCTAGCCCGGTTCATTCATGAGCGCTGCATTCATTCAACACCGTTAGCCAGTAGACTCGTTGCCAACTGGCTGACTTTGACACGGTGCTTTGCACCTCCTCAGGGCTAGCCCTGAGCGGAGGCCCGGCGTTGATGGGGCCGAAGTCGAAGTCCAGATGGCGTATGGCTCACGACTCGTGAAGAATGCGGGCTAGCCAGATTGTGAGCCGCACTAACATAGAAGCCGGATCGCTCATTTTTCAAGCGATCGGTGTCCTATTTCTGAGTGAATGGTTCCACCGCGCACCGTCTACCAGGTACCGTAGGATTGTCCCCTCCGTTCGCCTCATGCCGAATAGCTTATGAAGACTTTGGTGAGGACTATGGGTG
>CAZOHW010000137.1:0-9994 GCA_964579525.1 uncultured Nitrospira sp.
TGAGATCGTGGGATTGGTCGAACAAGCCGAGGCTCAGTCAAAATGATGCACTACCGCTCCATCTCAGTTCTCGACATGGCTCGGCCGCATGCATCCACTCTGCATCTTGATAAAACAGCAGCAAACCGTATGCCGATAGACATACAATGTTAACGTCGATCTAACTCACTGATTTATTGGAACTCATATATTGTTGGCCGTAGGAATACATGCAATCTTTTCGCTAACCGATGACAATTTTTGGCATCACAAGACTAACCCAGCCCTTGTCAGTTGGCTGAGCGCACAGCGAGGGGAAACCAAATTATGCTATACAGCGGAGAGCATGAGCAGATGTACAACTATACAGGCAGATGGTTTGTTTCATCCCAACGGTTGGTCCTTACCATCGTCTTCATGTTCCTACTTTCCGGCCAATATGAAGCGATCCGCAGCAGATACATGTGACGGAAGGAGAGGATGAACTTATTGTCTGTGGCTGCATCCTGTACCAAGCAGCACAGCCGCCATACAGACAATCGAGAAGACCCGTAGGAACATCATGGCGGGTTCATAGCACATGGAGGTACCCTCCAAGTGCTAGAATCTGGTCTGCGTCAGGCGCCGGCAGGCCTCATCCAAATCGGCATCTGTTTTTGCGTAACTGAAACGGATGAAGTTTGCTCCCTCCGGTCCGGAGAAAAATGCTTCACCTGGGACTCCTGCGACACCGGTTTTCCCCAACAAATACATCGCACGAGCTTTTCCAGTGTTCCCAGGAAGTCGCGAGACATCGGCAAGGACATAGTAGGCCCCCCTGGGAATCGAGGGAGTCAGTCCTGCCTGAGCCAATGCACGACAGAATCGATCTCGCTTATGTTGGTACTCGTAAGCAAGATTCTTGTAGAACTCGCTTGGAAGCATATCGATTCCGCTCGCCACACCGACCTGTAACGGAGCCGGTGCACATACATAAAGCAAATCGTTTATCGCGCCGATCGCTCTGGCCCAAGATTGGGCTGCCACACAGTACCCGATGCGCCACCCGGTGACACTGAATGTTTTGGAGTAGCCTCCAATCGTAATCGTTCGTTCCGCCATGCCCGGCAATGTCGCCATACTCACATGGCTCTGCCCATCGTAGAGAAAATACTCATAGATTTCGTCAGTGAAGACGAAGAGATCGCGCTTGCATGCAAGCGCGGCAATGGCCTCCAGTTCCACCTTTGAGAGTACTTTCCCTGAAGGATTACCCGGTGAGTTCACCACGATCGCTTTTGTTTGTGGCCCAACTGCCTGTTCTAGCTGTGTCAGCGTGTAGGTCCAGTCCGGTGCCTCCATTTTCACAATGACAGGGACCGCGTCAACTGCCCGGAGTGCGCTGATGTGATACTGGTAATACGACTCAAAGAGGATGACTTCATCTCCAGGATTCAGTAGCGCCTCGCAGGCACAGTGAAAGGCGCCGGTTGCTCCAGCACTGATCACAACCTCTGTCTCTGAATCAGCGGCAATCCCATTATACTGGGCGAGTTTTTTGGCGATCGCTCGCCGTAATTCGGCCAATCCATCGAAGCGCGTGTAGACGTTATGGCCGTCCCTGATCGCTCGCTGCGCACTTTCCAGCACGATCGATGGCACCGGGGTATCGCAGACCCCTTGTGCCATATTCAATCCGTTTGCACTGATACAGGCCTGCGTCATCGCCCGAATTTCCGATTGGATTAGATCCACCATCCGCCGACTCACTGTTCGTGTCGTCACATCAGTCTCCACTCCCGCCCGCTTATCCAAGACGACCGGGACTCACGTTAAGAGATATATTCATTCGCCTGGCTCAACTCGAGCGCCTGCGAGGTCTGATCATGCACAGCAGGCTGTGGGGATCCCGTCGCCTTTCGTGTTCCCTCTTACTTTCCCCACAGGACTTCCAGCCGTTGCGCACGGCCACAGCCGTATTTGTAGTACTTATAGCGGAGAGGGTTCTTCTTGTAGTAGTCCTGATGGTAATCCTCAGCTTGGTAAAAGCTCGAGGCCTGAACCAATTGCGTTACGACCGGCGCCGAGAGCCGCTTTGACTGTTCAAGGGCTCGCTTAGACTCTTCCGCCAACTGTTTTTCGCCATCAGTTGAGTAGAATATCGCTGAACGGTATTGGGACCCATGGTCGCAGAACTGTGCGTTGGGAGTCACCGGGTCCACATTGCGCCAAAACACATCCAGAAGCTTTTGGTACGTGACCTTTGATGGGTCATAGAGCACTTCAACAGACTCCGCGTGACCCGTGTGCCCACCTGAGACCTGTTCATAGGTTGGATTGGCGACGGTTCCTCCCATATAGCCGGACGCCACGGCGATGACGCCATCCACCTTTTCAAAGGCTTCCTCCATACACCAAAAGCAACCACCCGCAAAATACGCTTTCGCAGACTCACCGGCCCGAACGGACGTACCTGATGTCCAGACCACGACGCTGACACAGACACACAGACCAACGACAAGGGATGTGAACTGCCTTATGATTGTCATGTTCCGTTCCTCCTTCCCTATTGTCGTCCTTGGATGTGATCTCTTACATCTTCAGACGCCAGGCCATCTGATCGAGTGGCTCGAGGCTCTCCCACAAGAGCAGAATCATAGGAGAAATCCATTTGCCTACCTGCCGTCATATCGGGAGTTCGTGATATTCACTAGGTTCGGGAGATCGTCCCCGCCGTTGTCGTCCTCCCATAAGCTTCATGATGAGCTCAATGGCCTCTTCTGGTGAACCCGCTGCATAGACGAGCCGTTTATCGAGCTTGCGAAAGAATGTCACATCGGCTGAAGAGGCCTCGACCAAGATAACCGGCTTCCCCGCCTTCACGGCGAGTGCGACTTCGGAAACGGTTCCTGATCCACTTAATCCACAGACGACGACGACATGGCTCGTCAAAACATTTATATTATTACGACCACTGCCCATTTCCGTGACGATGGAGACATCCACATGCCGAGATACTTTATCCTTGGCCGTGGGCAAGATACCGATCGTTAAACTTCCGCCTACCCGCTTCGCCCCTTCACACGCTGCATCCATCACCCCCACATCTCGGCCGCCGGTCAAGACAACCCACCCGCGTCGTGCGATAAACTCACCAAGCACTCGCGCATTGTCCAGATCCTTCTTTGCCGCTTTTGCTGGCCCCATCACTCCTACTACAAATCGCATCGCTTCCTCCCACAGTCCGACCACAGGCTAAAACCGTGAAGCCGTTAGGACAATATCCGCATGGCTCCACATCTTTTTAAATTGTTGCGTGACGGCCCCGGCCTCACCGTGCTTCCGTTGAGCACGGAGGCTCTGCAGCAACCCCCAATAGGCCCACCCGTTATGGGGATGCTTGGCAAGATCGGCACGATAGACTCGTTCTGCTTCACCGGAATGCCCAGCCGTCAGCAAGAGCGCCCCAAGGTAATGGCGTATTGGGATGGGCCAGAATGGAGGTTCAGTATATGGCAAGCCATCTTCCAGTTTCACGGCATCAGTCAATAGTTTAATCCCCTCATCATACCGTTTGTGTCGGGTGGCGAGTTCTCCAGCTAACAGCCGCTCGGCAATATTGAGGAGACCTCGTTGCGTTTTCTCTTCCGTCGTCCGATCCCTCCCCAAACGCTTAGTCAGCCCCATAAGGACAACATGTTCCCCCTCGGCTCCAGGCAGTCGCCCAGAAGCAGCCAAGGCCAACCCTCTACCCAACCGCCAGATACCCTGATAGAGATGGAGCGACAAGGGTGGGGCCGGCTCACGAAGGAGCTGGTCCCATTGCCCAAACCGAATCATCGACCAGATCGGTGTCAGAAGATATAATTCCTTCGACTTATCCTTCCCTGCTTCCGCTTGATCGATGGTATGGGCCACTTGGCGCGCGACAGTCAATGATCGTTCCCTTCGTCCCTCCATCATCAAGGACGCCCACAGAAAGTGAAGATTGTGCGTGTAATACCCATCGGCATAGTCACCGTGCAATTTTCTCCCGGCGAGATATTCCTGATCAACCTGTGCGGCCCGTTCATTGCTCTCGACTGCTTCATGATACCGACCGACCCGAGTATAAATGTGCGCCGGCATATGGACCAAGTGCCCAGCCCCCGGCATCAGTTGTGGCAATCGCTTGGCGCAGTCAAGTGCTCGTTCCGGAGTGGATGATGCTTCAACAGCATGAATATAGTAGTGACAGGCTCCGGGGTGGTCTGGAACACGTCGAAGGACTGATTCCAATGTTGCAACAATTTCCATAGTGCCAGGTTTTGTGCGACCGTCCACCGTCCATAAATCCCACGGCCGCAAGTCCATCAGCGATTCAGAAAACAAGGTACCGGCATCAGGATCATCGGGGAATTGGAGCCACAATAATCGCATGGCCTCTGCATAAGCTTTGTCGAGTGATGCACGCGGTTGATTTCTGCCGCTATAGCGCTTACTGATTGCATCGATGTATGCTCGTTCCGCCGTACTGACATGGTCGCTATACTGTCGCGCTTTCTGCACAGCATTCCAGGCACGACGCTCATGCTCCTTCTCCATCGCCGCATTGATATTTGGACCTAGCGCCAGTGCAATCCCCCAATAGGTCATCGCAGCCGAGGGATCAAGACGAGCAGATTCCTCAAACGCACGAATGGCCTCTTCATGGTTAAACGCGTACACCAGTCGCAAACCTTGATCAAAATACTGTTGGGCTCGCTGTGATGTCGTCGTGATCGGGTGATGCAGCGTGCCGAGATTCTCGTAGAAGGGAACCCCCTGAGGGCTTGACGGCAATGCTGCGCCGGCATGTTCCGGCAACAGGATAAGGATTAGAACGGTCCACAACAAACGGCGGCACACACCCTTCCACCGAATGTCAATGGCTACGAGTTGGTCGTGAGCAAAACCTGTAATGATGCTTGTGGTCAATGCGGCAGACCGACACTGCTTATCGGCAACACATCGAGCGGGTCATAAATTCAGGGATCGACCGTCAGTTTCGGTATGGGGGATCGGATTATCATTCGTGATCGGTTTGTCTCTGGCGACTCGATCTCGCCTCGGTGCAGCAGAAGCCGAGCGGCTGGCAACCGCGGGGAACGTGCCTGTTTCTAATTCTTCGCCGAGGTGGACGAGAACCTGCTGCTGAGACGAAACGAGGGATTTCAGCTCCCGAATTTGCGCGGTGAGGCTGGCGATATCTTGCTGCTGCCCCACGATATAGGATCTTAAAGCTGCCACCTCTTCCGGTCGCGCCTCCACTGAGGCTCCCGTATACCCGGCCGAGTTTGTGTGCTCCTCGCGCGGAAAGATCACCGTCGCATGGACTCGTGATTCGGCCGTGTCATTTCCATTCAGTCTCTGCTCACGGCTCTCCGACCTGAAGGAAGACACCTCAGCGTTTTCTACGTAGTTCCTGGGGGGAGGTAGCGCACGTGGAACTCGAGTCGCCTTCGTGACGTCGTCCTCATAGCGAGCCACATACTTCAGCAGGTCAATAGCCTTGCGCCAACACACTCCACCGGCACGGGCCAGCACACGACCGAATGTCTGACTTAAAGATGGACCAACCGTCCGAGCTGCGTCCAATTGTTCAGGTGTGGGAATGCGATGAATCAGGTTGATGGGTTCATAGTTATGTCGGCGTGGCATCGCGTCATTTTCCTCCCGAGATAGCCCGAATTGTGTACTCCTCATAGAGGCAAGAGTCAATGTTTTTTTCGTGGTATGGCCCTGGAATATTCCTATCCCTAATCACTGATCTTAGAACCGCGTGACGCTCGAAAAGTTGAAGCGTGGGAGCACGACCCCAGGCGCCAACATTTTTCCGGTTTCAGCGTTCACCGCCTCCAGCGGCGCAGTCCAGGCGCTGAGCCGCTGAAAGGCTTGGAGTGGACTCTCATGAAAGCGGAAATTCTTGATCGCTGAGACGATTTCGCCCTTTTCCACCAGAAATGTTCCATCACGTGTCATCCCCGTCAACAGAAGATCACGGAGATTGACCGGTCTGATATACCAAAAATTCGTCACTAAGATCGCCCGTTCTGTCTTCTTGATGAGATCTCGAATCGATTGTTCTGCAAAACCTCGTATGGTGAGGACAGGCGCCTCCAAGGTCGGGATGGTGTCCACACCATCAACCTTCGCCGTATAGCGATCATAGGCCAACTGCTTGAGCACACCGTGCTCGATCCACACCGATTGTGTACTCGGTAAACCGTCCTCGGTAAATCCCTGCCCGAGCAGGTCACCATGTTCTGGATGATTACCGAACTTCAGACGCTCATCCACAATCCGATGGCCGAGTTGCCCGCTAAATGGACTCGTCCCCTTCCGATACGATTTGGCATCCAGACACCAGAGTAGGGCGGACCACAGCCCCGCGACCGCAGCCGGCTCAAGAATCACGGGATACTGTCCTGGTGGAAGCTCAAGGGCCTCACGGCCCTGCTTCACCTTTGCAATCGCCGACAGGGTCCGCTCTTGAATTTTTAAGTGGTCGATCGACCGATGGGTCGCCGCACTCCAGCCTGTGGCGTCCTCCGCCTGCACGGTCAGGCTAAATTTGGCATCTCCCCGTACCTCATACCCGAACAGGCCGTTGCTTGCCGCGATCCCCACCGCCGCCACACCCGAGGATACGAGTCCCGCAGACATCAGGTTTTCCATACGGCACTGCCCGATCGCTTCATTGGCATATTCCAGACGTCGGGATGGTCCTGCAGCGACCGTCTCCGGCTTGGCCGTTTCCCGGTCAGGAAATTCGCAGGGGACAGGTGGAGGGAGATATTCAGGATCGACAGGGGAGATTCGAGCAATCCGTTCCGCACGCGTCAAGGTGTCCTGAAGCGCCCCCGCAGTAAAATCCGTGGTGCTGGCCGTTCCATGCCGCCCACCAAACGCAACGGTGATCGCCAAAACCCCACGTCTGGTATCGACATTCTGCACAACCTGATTATTCGCAAATCTAGCCGTCCCAGTGTGATGGTCACGAAGACTGACCAGGGTGTGGTCAGCAGACGAACGAGTGAGGACCAGGTCGCTCAGAAACCGAAACTCCTCGCGACTCGTCATGGTCGGCCAAGACTTCCCGCTCACCGCGGTCATGAATTGCCTTCTCCTCGGATCACCTGAACTGCGCGGAACCTCGCCGGTGACGCAGCATGGGTCATCCAGCCGGACTGGCCAGGTTGACCTTTTCCACAGGTAATGAATCCATACCGACGGCGAGCAGCTCGATCAGCCACCCCATCGCAGCTAGTCCAGAACTCTGGTGTGATTCCATGGTAGATCACATCCCGCAGCATATGAGTCCGCCTGCCATCTTTGATCAACCAAAACGCATCCCCCCCGAATTGGAAGTTATAGCGCCGCTGATCGATGCTGTACGAACCATGCCCTTCGATGTAGATCCCGCGCTTCACGTCCGCAATAAGCTGCTCGACAGTCGCCGAACCTGGTTCGAGCCCAATGTTGGCGATCCGTACGATAGGGACGCTGCCCCACCCATCGGCTCGATTGGATCCGCGCGAACGAGCGTCCCCGATCTTCGGCGCGACCTCCCGATTGGTACAGTAACCGACGAAGATTCCGTCGCGAATCACGTCCCATTTCTGGCACTGGACCCCATCGTCATCATACCCAGTAGCCGCAAGCGTGTCCGGTTCAGTGTTATCGGCGACCAGATTCACATGCGAAGAACCATATCGAAAGTGTCCCAACTTTTCCGTCGTTAAAAAACTCGTGCCGGCATAATTGGCTTCGTACCCGAGCGCTCGATCGAGTTCACTGGGGTGGCCACAGGACTCATGGATCGTCAGCGACAGGTGTTCTGGGTCGAGCACCAGATCATATGTACCAGCATCGACGGCCGGTGCCTTGACCTTTTCAACGGCTTGATGGGCAACCCGTGAGGCCTCCCGAAGAAAGTCCGCTTCTTCGATCAGTTCATAGCCTCTCCTAAGATGTGGAGTATTGATACTGCGCGAAGCGAACCGGCCGTCATGCAGCGCAGTCGCGGTACACTCGCCTTGTCCAGCCAATAGATCAAACTCCAAACGTGACCCTTCCGTCGACACAAACAACTTCCTATCCCTACGCGCCCACAGACTCGCGCTGCTTCTCGCGATGCCAGATCGCCGATGCATTGTTTCCATCGTATTGAGCAACAAATCGGTTTTTTTCTCGATTGGTACGCTGAAGGGATCGATACGATACGGTGTGACGATACGATCACGATGGACTGGTTCCGGCGCCAATCGAACCTTCTCAATCGCGACCGATGCAGACCCCTTGGCAATCTCGACGGCTAGGTCGGCGACACGTGGGACTTCTTCCAGTGACAGGATCGAGCTCGCGGCAAACCCCCAGGCTCCACGATAGAGCACGCGTACCCCGAAGCCGCTGTCTCGGACGTCCCGAATCGAAGCAATTCGTTGATCTTCGCCTTCGATCTGCTCCGTGTTGCTGTCTTGGATGCGGATGTCGCCGTATTCAGCGCCGGAAGACGCGATACGTTTTAATGCGAGCTCGGCAAATTCATCCCAGGTCGGAGAGCTCATGAGGTGAATCCTCAGAGTGAACGAAGCGATGGGTTAGTATAACAGGATGATGGAGAGAAGGGGGAATCAGGGTCGAGGGCCCATGGGAAACTGTGTCTTCACGTGGCTAGGTTCGACATCATCACTATTCATGAATACGAACCCGCTCAGGCTCGATAATCCATAATCGTCCTTTCGTCGGCTCACTTTCAAGAACTCGTAACGCGGAACGCAACAGAGTCAGTGCGTTCTCAATGCTCTGCGTATGAGGGCGTAATATCCAGACACCGTGGTGCCCCGCTGGAGGATAAATACGGATATCGGAAAAATCGAGATCGAACGTGACAAGAATCCTCTTCTCTTCCTGAGAAGCGCCAAACACTTGTGGGTCGGGATTGCCGCCCAGATGCTCAGCCAGCACGGTATGGACATCGTGACCAGTCTCCTGAAGCAGTACTGCAGCGTCGTGGGGAAGATTCTCGTCGAGTTTGAACCGAATCGGCATCTTGCGAACTTACGCAGGAATGGGAACGATACGTTCTCTCGCTAAGTCCGCCGCGTAGCTGATAGCCGCAGGAATATGCTCAGGCTGAAGCGAAGGGTATTGATCGAGAATGCGCTCGGACGTTTCGCCTGCGGCAAGATTGTCTAGAACGACTGACACCGGTATTCGCGTACCTCGAAAGCACACCGCGCCATGCATGATCTGCGGGTCAGTCGAAATGTAGGGTTTCCAATCCATCCTCATCCCTCCAGCTATGACCATCAATATAGCACGCCGCGTTGGACGCCAACACCGTCGCCTGTGTTCCAACCACATTCAAGGCCAGCTCATGCTGGCCTGGTCTGAAAACAAATGGGTGAACGCTTATGACGTACCTGCTTCCTGCGAAGATAGTGATTATATATGGCGAGGCGAGTCCGTGGGCTGGAACACGTGGTTAGGCATTTCCTTGGGTAATAAACTGATGAATCTCGTTCGAATAAAACGCCCAGCCCTCGGCGATTTGCGTGTCCTTGTTGAAGCTTCGGTGATGGTTGAAGGCTCCCCAATTGTTGGGATGGTATGTATAAAGCCAAAAGATCTGTCGGCCACCGATCCGAACGATGGCGGCAAATTTATCAATTCGCCTCAGGTGACGCTCGATCAGTTCCAGAATCGCCGTCTTAGCCTCGTTCCCCTGAGTAATGACTACTGCCGGAGCCAGTATTTCAAGCTCTTTTCCGAGGTACCGTTGACAGTTCTTGAACAAAATGCTGTCTGCTTTTTTCCTCTGCGCTTTGTTCATGCAGCATTTCGCCGAGTTCGCGTGGGCGAAATACTTCTTCGCTTCCTCAACCCGCAGAGTGGGCGCAAAGGCCTTGAGGATGTACCAAGCCAATTCGTGCGTTCTGTACCAATGCTTATGCTTGGCAAGACTAGAACCTATCTCAAAATTGTTTAAGGAGCATGGTGATGCAGGCGAGCT
>CAZOHW010000138.1:0-9947 GCA_964579525.1 uncultured Nitrospira sp.
CACTAGAGGTGTTCGGTGCTGAGTTAGCCGAAGTCCGGACAGTGCCGCAGAAGGAGGCAAGCGAATGAAAAACCCTTTTGGTAACATGGGCAACATTCTCAAGCAAGCGCAGGCCATGCAGGAACAGATGGCTAAGATTCAAGAGCAAGCGGCATCGAAAACGGCCAGCGGGACGGCCGGTGGTGGCATCGTAACGGTCACGGCAAACGGGGCGATGCAGATCGTGAGCGTGGTGATCGATCCCGAGGTCGTCAAGAGCGGCGATGTCGACATGCTCCAGGATCTGGTCGTCGCTGCGACGAATGAGGCCTTGCGCAAAGCCAAGGAATTGATGGAAGGCGAGATGAAAGCGTTGACCGGCGGCATGAAGATCCCAGGTTTGTTCTAACATGGCCGTCGACCAGCAAGGGTTATTGGCACGGTTGATCAAGGAATTGGTGCGTCTTCCCGGCGTCGGCCATAAGAGCGCACAACGTTTAGCTTTTCACCTCATGAAGGCTGAGCGGGAAGACGCCTTGCGCTTGGCAGACGCCATCCGTGCAGTCAAGGAGGGATTGGCCTTCTGTCGACAATGCCGGAATATCGCCGAAGGCGACTTGTGCGAATTCTGCCTCGATCCAAAACGAGATCGGACCAAGATCTTTGTGGTTGAAGAACCGAGCACCCTATATGCGGTCGAACGAGCTGGTGCCTACCGAGGGCTCTACCATGTCTTGTTGGGCACACTGTCTCCACTCGACGGAGTCGGTCCCGGTGACATTCGAGCCGATGAACTCGTCGAGCGAGTGAAACTCGGCGAAGCTCAGGAGGTCATCCTTGCAACAAATCCCACCATTGAAGGTGAGGCGACAGCCATCTATCTAACAAAACTCCTGAAGCCGTTCGGCGTACGTGTCTCGCGAATTGCCTATGGAATTCCCGTGGGCATGGATATTGAGTATGCGGACGAGGTCACATTATTGAAGTCAATCGAAGGGCGACGGGATCTCTAGGTCCAGGATGCACACCAGTCTGGTTGACCCTCCGTGAAGGCAGCTGTATAGTGATCCTTTCGCCTCTTCTTGCAGGATACAAATGGCTATGAAAGCAGGCTCGTCCGCTAAACGCTCCGATTCAACTCATTCGAAGAATTCCGCTCCTGCCAAGTCTTCCACCGGCACTCGAAAGACCGAGGTAAAAAAGGATAAATATCTCGCCATCCGGCGTGATCTTGAACGTCAACGGGCGGCGATTTTAGAGGAGGCCGGGGAAGTTCTCACTCACAGAGAAGACCCCAACGCCTTTCCCGATGTCAGCGATCAAGCTTCGGCCGAAGTTGATCAAAATTTCTCGATGCGCATTCGTGACCGTGAACGAAAACTCCTCAAGAAGATCGACGAAGCGTTAGAACGGATGAACTCGGCAACCTACGGGATTTGCGAGCGTTGCGAAGGAGAAATTCCTTACAAACGGCTCAAAGCACGTCCCGTGACAACCCTCTGCATCGAGTGCAAAACCCTTCAGGAACAGGAAGAACAAACCAAGGCCTGAACCCACCCATCCATTCTCGCTTACCGCTGAACGATTCCGTTCAGAAAAGAAACGATCCTCTCGTATCAACTAAGGAGAAGGTGCATACCTTACTCCTTTAACGCTTTGAGACGTTTCTGGACGTGCGCAATCCGGTCTTCCTCTTCAGGAATTCCTTCGACAAGAGCGAGATACGTTTCATATTCCGCAATGGCCCGCTTGGTATCCGTGGCTTCGTAAACCTCAGCAAGATTATACCGAGCCAGTGCATAGTTGGGACGAAGAACTACTGCCTTTTCAAATAAAGTGCGTCCGCCATCTCGATCCCCGAGTTTGACGTAGACAGTACCGAGGTTGTTCAAGACCTCCGGCGTATTGGGCCTAATGGAGAGAGATTGTAGCAGCTCCGCTTTTGCCTTCTCCAAATGACCGAGTGCTTGCCAGGCAATGCCTAGCTTGTGATGAGCTTCTGCAAGCCACACTTTATTGGTAAATCCGCTAGCTATGGCTTTCTGGTAAGCCTCGGCTGCGATGGTATAGTTTTTTTCCCCGCAGTACGCGAGCTGCGCTGTTTGGCCACGGGCGAATTGTTGCAACGATGCGAACGGTTCCTTGTCTTCGCTACCCTGACTTTCCATTATCTGTCCGTCTTTCCCCCTGCCTGGAGTCCGGAGACGGTCGAGAAATTCTCGTCGGTACGGAGAGAACAGCCGCACATATGGGTCAATGGTCAACGAGACGGCTAGGAGGATCGGATGGTCTGGAAGACCGATGACGAGGTATTGAGTCGTGGTCTTTTCGTCACCAGTTTGCAAAAGCGCACTGCTTTCCATATTGGCGCGTGATTCCAGTTGCGCGATGGTCAAATAAAACTCGACTGATGGTTTGAGCTGGGAAAGCGTCCGTCGGAGCACAGGATAGGATTGGAGATCCAGACCTTTGGGAAACGTGAACAGGGCGCCAACCAACACCCCGTCATCGTCAAAGAAATAGGATTCTTCCCCATGGAAGGTGCTCTGTTCAGACGGAATGAACAGTTCTTGCCCGCTTCCCCACGCCTGTTCGGACTGTCTGGCAGAAGGATGTTTCTTCTGGAATCCCGCGCTCTGATCACAGAGCGCGGTTGGCGTGAGCAATACCAGGTCTGTTTCCGAAGGAGGCAAGGGTGGGCGACTGGGGATGTTTGCCCCGCTACATCCCACAAACGAGAGAATGACAGCAAGAAGACCTAGGCCGGGTAGATATCTGAACAGAGTCATCAGACGTCCCTTCTCATGCCAAACAATACATGATTTCAAGGGTCGATAGCGAAGAGGAAGATAAAAAAGCCCGCTCTGTTGTGACAGAGCGGGCTTCCATCTTCAGCCAGACGATTATATTAGCGGCGCTGACTGTCCACCATTGTATCTTCCGCGGTATATCCGCTCAGATACTGAAACTTCCCGGCGAACCGATAGGCCGGCCGGTTGATTCCATAATCCAGTGCCTGACCAATCGGGTGCAAAAGAAATCCCAGCCAGCGGACAGGATTATCATTCACCGGTGATCCGGCAGCCGGATCCGAATAAACCAGCGCGGTGCTGTCCAGAATGTTGTAAATACTCGTCGGCGGCATGTACTCCTTGTCTTCGGCACTTATCCCTGGTTGATGCGTCGTGCTGCACCCTGTGGTACCCAGCGCCAGCATCGCGATACCGATCACCGTCGACCTGATGTTCATGGCTGTACCTCGTTTGGTTCGGTCTACTCTCCAGCACCCAAATTTATTGCGGATCTCACAAGACAATCAGAAGTGTAGCCGACATCATCTGTTCTGTCCAAAGTTTAATATTTTCGGCATGTTGGGCAGAGATTCCAGCAGACCGGTGACCACAGGATGTTCAAAAAGGCTTCCAGCAAGGCCGCAGCAAGCGAGGGGGCGAGGCATACTTTTTCCGTACGTTAAGCCCCTAAGCGACGCAAGAACGACGCTGGAGAACTTTTTCAACATCCTGCTGAAGAGAAGGAGTGGTGGGCGATACAGGTATCGAACCTGTGGCCTCTTCCGTGTGAAGGAAGCGCTCTACCACTGAGCTAATCGCCCGGACCCGAGAAGCGAGGGCAAACTCTAGCACTGTGTCTTGGGAGCAGTCAACGCGGGGGTTCTACACTCCACCTCGGTCCCAGACAGACCAAAGGCCACGTTGGTTGGAGCCTACTCGTTTGATAACAGCCGGTCTTACACACAGATGCTGGCGGACCTGGCTCCGTCGAAGACCTCACCACGAACGGACGCAGAGACACCTCATGAGCTCACCAGCCCTTTTCCTTGACAGAGCAAAAAATCGATTCGTACAATGCGCCTTCACTTTTCAACTATTGGATGTTCCACTCACATGCGTGACGACATTGTCATCGTAGGCGGGGGTCTAGCTGGGTCGGAAGCGGCTTGGCAGGCGGCGACTCGTGGCGCGAAAGTCACGCTCTATGAGATGCGACCGAAAGAGATGACGAAGGCGCACAAGACGGGAAACCTAGCCGAGCTCGTCTGCTCGAATTCGCTGGGTTCTTCCGATCCGCTGAACGCACCGGGCATTTTGAAAGAAGAGATGCGCCGGCTCAATTCGCTTATTATTTCAGCAGCTGAACAAGCCCGCGTGCCGGCAGGGTCGGCACTAGCGGTGGATCGTGACCAGTTCTCTCAACACATCACCCGTGCGCTGGAGGGCCATCCGAACATTAGAATTCTCCACGAAGAAATCGGCGAAATCCCGACAGATTGTCTCTGCGTTATTGCAACAGGTCCATTGACATCAGACAAGCTCTCCCAGGCCATTCGAGCTGCGACACAATCCCAGCACCTGTATTTTTATGATGCGATTTCGCCAATCGTCGATGCGGATACGATCAACATGGATATCGTCTTCCGCGCCTCTCGCTACGACAAGGGCGGGGATGACTATTTGAATTGCCCCATGACGACGGAGCAGTACAATGCGTTTTACGATACCTTGATGGCTGCGGAGAAGGTGCAGCCGAAGGAATTTGAGAAGACGCCCTATTTTGAGGCCTGTGTGCCGATTGAAGTCTTGGCTGAGCGCGGTCGCCAGACGATGCAGTTCGGTCCGCTCA
Source organism: uncultured Nitrospira sp. (assembly GCA_964579525.1). Classification (GTDB taxonomy): domain Bacteria; phylum Nitrospirota; class Nitrospiria; order Nitrospirales; family Nitrospiraceae; genus Nitrospira_D. The sequence continues at coordinate 4,621 of CAZOHW010000138.1, forward strand.
AGCCGGTCGGATTGAAAGATCCAAAGACAGGGATCGTACCGGCCGCGGTGGTTCAATTGCGGACAGAAAATATCCATCGCACCTGTTACAATCTGGTAGGATTCCAGACTAAACTTACCTATCCGGAGCAGAAACGCGTGTTTCGTATGATCCCTGGGCTCGAACAAGCTGAATTTCTCCGGTATGGTAGTCTGCATCGCAACACGTTCATCAATTCTCCCCAACTGCTGCTGAATACGCTGCAATTCAAAGCCCGCGCTTCCCTCTTCTTTGCCGGCCAACTCGTCGGCGTGGAAGGCTATACGGAGTCAGCAGCTATGGGCGGCTTAGCCGGTATCAACGCGGCGCGGGCCTTAGCTGGGCAGCCATTGATCACTCCTCCATCGACGACGGCGCATGGGTGTCTCGTGTCCCACGTCGCCTCATCGGATCCTCGTCACTTCCAACCGATGAACACGAACTTCGGTCTGTTCCCTCCCTTGGCCAACTCTCCAAAGGACAAGGAAAAGAAGCGTCGCGCATTAAGCCAGCGAGCCCTTGAGGATTTCGACGCATGGAAGATGCAATCACGGCTTTCGTGACTTATCTTGGCGTGGAACGGAACGCGTCGACCGAAACCATCCGCAATTACCGGTCCGATCTCCGGCAATTGGAGTTGTTCCTCCGACAAACAGATAAACGCACAGCTCCCATTCAGGTTGATGCCGTGACGGCGGACGACATCCGGTCGTATCTTCACTGGCTGGACCACCAAGGGGAAAAGGCCTCGTCTTTGGCGAGAAAATTGGCTTGCGCACGGAGTTTTTATCGGTTTCTCATCCGTGAAGGACTTTCACGACACAATCCCGCGGAATACATCAGAAGCCCCAAGCTACCCAAGCTGCTCCCTCGCGTGCTGACAAAAGATGATGCCAATGCGCTCATGGAATTCCCGGTCGGATCCTCTCCGTTATCCTTGCGCGATCGAGCGTTGCTTGAAACGTTGTATTCCACGGGCGCTCGGGTGAGTGAAGTCGTGGGGATGAATCGTGGCGACCTCAACGAGACCGAGGGACTCGTCCATTTGCGAGGCAAGGGCCGCAAGGAACGGATCGTTCCCATTGGGAATGTAGCGCTTCAAGCCATTCGCGAATATCGAGGGTCGCTCAAAGGTGGAGTGAACAGGGCTGACCCCTTGGCCCCGGTCTTTCTCAATCACCGAGGAGGCCGGATCACCACGCGGAGTGTCGCGCGCATTGTTTTCCGGTATTCCAGTCGCCTGGCGGGCGGTGCCGTGAGTCCCCATGCCTTGCGACATTCGTACGCGACCCATTTGCTCGATGAAGGGGCGGACCTTCGTTCGATCCAGGAAATGCTCGGCCATGCATCATTGAGCACGACACAAAAATACACACATCTCGCCATGGATCAGCTGCTAGCCGTCTATGACCGGGCTCATCCTCGCGCACGATCAGTGGCGAACACCGCTCCGCGAAAGGATCGCACATCATCATGAAGATTCGCTCGACCACCGTCCTCTGTGTCCGACGTCACGGACAGATCGCCATGGGTTGTGACGGCCAAGTGACCGTCGGGACGACCGTCATGAAGCACAATGCCAAGAAAATTCGGCGCCTGCATCATGACCAAGTGCTGGCCGGATTTGCCGGTGCCACCGCTGATGCCTTTACGCTCTTTGAGAAATTCGAAGGCAAGCTGGAAGAATATCGAGGCAATCTCACAAGAGCAGCCGTTGAGTTGGCAAAAGATTGGCGGACCGACCGTGTGCTCCGGCGTTTGGAAGCGCTCCTGGCTGTCGCCGGCCGAGATCAGTCGTTCATCATTTCAGGAACCGGCGATGTCGTGGAGCCGGAAGACGGCATCCTGGCCATCGGCTCAGGAGGCCCGTATGCCCTCTCAGCTGCCCGAGCATTGCTCGGCCATTCAGCGTTGGAAGCCTCCGCCATCGTGATGGAAGCCATGAAGATTGCAGGCTCGATCGATATCTATACGAACCAAACCATTCTCATCGAAGAGTTACGAGGATAGATACCTTATGAAGTACCTAGCAAGTGACGTCCAATCCCTGAATGTAAACAGCCTGACTCCCCCTCAGATCGTGGAGGAGCTGAATCGCTATGTCATTGGGCAAAAAGATGCCAAACGGATGGTGGCCATCGCGCTCCGCAACCGCTGGCGCCGCCAACAATTGTCGCCGGACTTGCGCGACGAGGTCATGCCGAAGAATATCATCATGATCGGCCCGACTGGTGTCGGAAAAACGGAGATCGCCAGACGGCTTGCGAAATTGGCGCAGGCTCCATTCATCAAGGTCGAGGCGTCGAAATTTACGGAAGTGGGCTACGTCGGGCGCGATGTGGAATCCATCATTCGAGACTTGACCGAGCTGGCCATTAACATGGTGAAGGCCCATCGCTTGGAAGCAGTCCAACAGAAAGCTCAACAACAGGGAGAGGAACGGCTGCTCGATCTGCTCTTGCCATCTCTTCCCCCCAGGACGGGATTTGTCGACGAAACGGGCGACGCACCGGCTCAAGCCCCCACCGATTCCCAGGAAGCCACCAGATCAAAGCTTCGCCTCCAATTGCGTGAACGGAAGTTGGACGAACGAACGGTTGAGATGGACGTGAAGGAGCGAGGACTCCCCATCGGGGTCATTTCCAATGCCGGGGGCATGGACGACTTGGAAAGCAATCTTCGGGACATGTTAGGCGGCATGTTCCAAGGCAAAAAGAAAAAGCGGCTGATGAAAGTGCCGGAGGCGCTCAAACATCTCACACAGGAAGAAGCGCAGAAGCTGATCGATATGGATGACGTCGTTCGCGAAGCCATTACGAAAGTGGAACAGACCGGCATCGTCTTCCTCGATGAAATCGACAAGATCGCCGGACGGGAACGCACCGCGGGGCCTGATGTCTCGCGCGAAGGCGTGCAGCGGGACTTGCTCCCTATCGTGGAGGGGTGCACCGTCACAACCAAACACGGACCTGTCACGACTGACCATATCTTCTTCATCGCCGCCGGTGCCTTCCACGTCGCCAAACCCTCTGATTTGATCCCTGAGCTCCAAGGGCGATTCCCCATCCGCGTGGAACTCAGTCCATTGTCCAAAGAAGATTTTGTCCGCATTCTGACAGAACCCAGAGGCGCCTTGGTTCGACAGTACCAAGCGTTACTTGCGACAGAAGGGCTTACCATCGAGTTCGCCAAAGACGGATTGGAAGAAATTGCCGAGCTCGCTGTCCAAGTCAACGAGCGGACGGAGAACATCGGCGCACGCCGACTTTTCACCATCATGGAACGGCTGCTGGAGGACATTTCGTTCGAAGGGCCGGGATGGCCTGATAAACGGATCGACATTACCGCGACCTACGTGCGGGAGCGCTTGAAAGATGTCGTGAAAGACCAGGATTTGAGCCGGTATATTTTGTAAGAGTCACGCAGTGATCGTCGGGAGTGCTGCATGAATAAACTCATCAAGAAAGCTGATGTCCTGATCGAAGCCCTGCCGTACATCCGCACCTTTCGCGGGAAAACGGTGGTCGTGAAATACGGCGGTCATGCGATGACGGATGCTTCCCTAAAAGAACGGTTCGCCCAGGATGTCGTCCTGTTGAAGTACGTGGGAATCAACCCCGTCATCATCCACGGCGGCGGACCACAAATCGATAAGATGTTGAACCGACTCGGCATCCAAGCGAAATTTCGCCATGGCGTGCGGATCACCGACGAAGCCACGATGGAGATCGTGGAGATGGTCCTGGCCGGGAAAATCAACATGGAATTGACCGACCTGATCAACCGGCATGGCGGCAGCGCCGTCGGATTGAGTGGGAAAGACGGCGGCTTGATCCTCAGCAAACCATTGACGGCCAAGGCTTGGGCAGAAAGCCTCAATCGTGACGTCCACGGAGACGACAGCGAAGGAGATTTCGGATTGGTGGGTGATATCGAAAAGGTGGATCCAGGCCTGTTACGCAATCTCCAGGAAGATCACTACATTCCGATCATCGCGCCCATCGGAACGGATCGCGAAGGCAATACCTACAACATCAATGCCGATCTGGTGGCTGGTGCCATCGCAGGCGCGCTGCGCGCGGAGAAGCTCCTCATGATGACCGACATCAAAGGCATTCGTGATGCCAACGGACGCCACCTCTCCACCGTGTCCCGCAAAGACGTGCAGCGCATGATGAAGAAGGGCGTAATCACCGAGGGCATGATCCCCAAAGTCCATGCCTGCCTCGACGCCTTGGGCGACGGAGTGGGGAAAGCGCACATCATCGATGGGCGCATTCCACATGCCATTCTCCTTGAGATCTTCACCCGCAAGGGAATCGGCACGGAGATCGTGAACTAACCCCCCACTCACGAGGAACAGACTGCGTGCCTGCCGATCGTCACCGTCTCGCGGAAAGCCTCAAGCATCTGGTGGGAGAACGCCATCCTCGCTCATCGCCGACCCGTCTCCGAGACACCGAAGTCTATTTACAACAGCAGCTCGCTCAAGCGGGTCTGACCGTCACCACACAACCGTTCCCAGCCTTGGGCGGCACGTATCGGAATGTGATCGGGACGGCACGGCCCACTTCTGGACAAGGAAAACCAGAGGCACCGCTCATCGTTGCGGCACACTTCGATACGATCGAAGGATCTCCTGGGGCAGATGACAATGCAAGCGCCCTCGCTGTGCTGCTCCTGGTGGCTCATCAAGTGAGAAGCGTGAAACTCATTCGCCCGATTCAGTTCATCGCCTTCAACTTAGAGGAAGACAACCTCATTGGGAGCAAGGCGTATACATCCTTATTACGAAAGAATGGTGACGCCATTCATGGGGCCATCGTGTTGGAATGTGTCGGCTATGCGAGCCATCAAGCCGGTTCACAAAAAATTCCTCCGGGTGTGCCGATCACTGTTCCCACAACGGGAAATTTTCTGGCCGTGATCGGCAACGAACAGTCACAGACCTTAACCGGCGCCGTGGCCCAGGTGATGAAGTCGCACCTTCCCATCGTTCCCCTGGTCGTGCCAGGCAATGGAGAAATGCTCCCAGATACCAGACGGAGCGACCATACCTCATTCTGGGAGCACGGGTTCCCCGCCGTCATGCTCACGGATACGGCCAACTTCCGGAATCCCCACTACCATCGGCCGACCGACACCCTCGACACATTGAACCTCGACTTCATCACTGCCGTGGCGGATGGCCTCACAGCCACTGTCATTGAACTAGCTTCTCGATCGCCCGCATAGCTTTCATTTCCTGAATTGGCTAGAACCTATCTCAAAATTGTTTAAGGAGCATGGTGATGCAGGCGAGCTGCACA
>CAZOHW010000139.1:0-9931 GCA_964579525.1 uncultured Nitrospira sp.
GAGAAGGAATCAATCCCCGACTCTAGTATGTTCGAGAGTACATTTTTCTTGACATTCTCATCCCTCTAGAAGTAGACCTCTAACACGATATGATTAATCCTTTCGATTCCTCGTTGTTCCAACCGGTTGATGAAGAAGCGGAAGTGGCCGACTTCCTGCCGCCAGAGCTGGCTCTTGAAGGACACGCACGATTGTCATCCGACTGGCGGCTGGAGTACCTCGACCGTCTGCATCTCACTATAGAGGATTCGCGCTTCCTCGCCCTCTCCCCGCCAGCGCAATTGCTCTACCTCCACTGTTTAAAACTGACGTACGGTGAGGGAAAACGAGAAGTGCGGATGTCAGTCGACCGCTTCGTCGCTGCGACTAAACTTGCCTGGATGACCGTACAAAAACATCTTAAAACCTTGAGTAGTATGGGGTTGGTGACGCCCAGCGAACCAGCCCGTCATCGTGTGGCGCCCCTCTACTTGGTCCACTGGCTGCCACAGCTTGAGCGGCCTGCGGAAGTGAAAGCGATCATGACGCGGTATGATCAACTTGATCAGGAGGATCGGACGGAACTCACTCGTCTTCTCCCCCTCCTGGCACCTCAGGAGCGTGAGATGATGATCGCGGACATCCAGCTGAGTCTCCGTGAGGTGGGCCTGATCCCCAATCCTGATGTAGTGCGGAAGCTTCTTCAATATCGCCTGCTGATCACCCATCCCTATCACCATCGGCTCCGCAGTAAGCATCCCGAGTGGTTTGCTCTTCACTCATGACCGTAGCGGTTCACTGCGTCGGCCCATCATGATCCTGGCTCATCTGTAACACGGCAGCAGTGGTGCACCTCTATCGATCACCTCGGTCTCATCCAACAGATGGATAGTCGATACAAGAGACGTGTCTGGCTGATTGGTCTAGACCGACCGTCCTACTGCATCGCCACCGTCGCACCCTGTGCGTCTCCCCATTTCACCGTTTTGCATATTCCCAATGACACGTGTACCCGGTAATAAGGGCGAATCTCTGATCCGACAGTGTGCATTCTTTCATCGGATTCGTTTGGCTTTCGTGACTGAGCATCATTAGACGCCGTACGACCTTCGCTTTCTTCCGGCACGCGTTTGTCCTACTTTGAAGACCGACGAAGGAGTCCTCTCAATATTCAGCCATCGAAGAACGAATCCTTTTCTATGGCGTTTGAGCTGGTGAATAGACACCTCCTCTTCCCATATCCGCTAGCAGTTGTCATAAATAGTTTTCTCACTACTATAATTTATTTATCAAGACTGATCATTAAATTAACCACGCATCCATGCCATCCTCACTTGGGCAAACAGTCAACGCCATGGGTAACGCTCAATCGGTTGACCTGCCTCTCCTAATGAACGGCTGGACACCACGGATGCTCAACCTACATATTTCCCCTCATATAATATACTTACCATAGAGAGCCGATTCGCGCGTATTGGTCGCCGTACGAGCCATTGCCCTTGCCGCACACGGCTTACGGAATTTTTCCATCCCTGACATTCATGTTCCACCTCTGGCCATTTGGCCATTCTGGGAAGGGAAAGGTCTTAGATCCCCTCACTTTCAGATGAAGGCGAGACCATAATTGCGGTCCATCCGGCAAACGAGACGCTTTCATTTTCTATAAGCAACACTCTCCGCACCTATGCCGAGTCGTTAGTCATGAACGCGGGTTGCGTCAACGCAACTGCGAAACGTTCAATTAATACTGATAAATATTTTTATATTTCATGAATCAAGATAGTACATTTGATACATTTCTCTATTGTCAGTTTGAATAATAAATTATTATAAACTTGCGTAATAAATCACGTGTAGCAATAACATACAACATCAAAGTATTTATATATATTATGCAATGTTGTGAAGTTGCGTTGACGCAACTCTCGACCGATAACCAGAAATTTTGACTCACAAGGAGTGCTCTAGATGATAGGGCTATTTGTGGAACTGCCTCATGTAATCATCATAACTAGCATTCCGACTCTTCATAGCGATCTATATTGTTTAGTCTCCTAGAATCCCAATAAATGGTGGCCTGATGGATGAGAGATCGCAAGCCATTACGTATTCCTCTTGACATTATTGCAGAAGTTCGATACTGGTATCAGAACTCTAGACCGTTATTTATCGTAACTAGGAGGTTAGGTATGGGGGTGATAGTTGCGATAGCCACCCATAAAGGCGGCGTTGGGAAGACCACGACCGCTGCAAATCTCGCTGCTGGCCTAGCACGCAGCAGTAAAGGGAAACGCTATCTGGTCGTTGATGCAGACCCTCAAGCGAATCTGACGGCCACGTTGTTTCCTCATGAACGCCGAGACTACAAAGGTCAGACTACGCTGGCTCAGGTGTTTGGTGGACATGCGGTGCTCGATGAAGCTCTCGTAGAGACGACGACGAAGAACCTCGACTTGATCCCATCACATATCGACTTGTTCGAACAAGAGAGTTACATCCAAGGGACGCCTCGTGCGCTCCTAGGATTGGACGCCGCATTCCGTCAATCTGCCTTGCTCGGAAACTATGACATGGTGTTGATCGATTGTCCTCCGAATCTCGGCACATTCATGTCGAATGCGCTCTACTCTGCGAACTACGTCATTGTGCCGGTTGCTGCCGGTGATAAGTACGCCTTGGATGGGTTACGCTCGCTTCAGAACAAGGTCCAACAGATCAACGTCGTGAAGACGGATCGCAAGACAGAATTACTCGGATACCTTCTTACTCGATGTGATATGCGCACCAACGTCGCAAAGACGATCGTGAAAACGATGCGAGACACCTTTGGGGATCAAGTATTCTCCACGATCATCCGTGAAAACACAGAATTTGGCAAAGCCATTATGGTGAATAAGACGATCTTCCAACAAGAATTGCGTGCCTCAGGGGCTGAGGACTATGCCGATCTTGCGTCTGAAGTCTTCAGACGCGTTGCGAAGGCGAATGCAGGCTCGCCCACGCAACCAAGAACGATGGACGTATCCGACCAGATACCCACTGAGGTCGCAACAGCCTGATGCCTCGGCACAAGGGAATGTCAAAAGAGCGTCAGCAGCTTGAAGAACGTACACGCCAGGCCTTGAAAGGCTTGGGTATTACCAATGAAACCGCGGTGAGGGGAGTGCTCTCGGAGACCCTCGGTGTTCAATCAGCCCCTCCATCAGAATCTAATCAGACTGCTCAGTCACGTTCTCGCGAACCGATAGGCGCATCTCATTCAACCCCACCATCACCTCAACCATCGCATCCTGATTTAACACCACAGATCACATCACCCGTCACCGAGCCAGCAACTCGAGCGGAATCGGAAGAGACGGTAGCGTCACCTGGTGAACGGGTGCATTACCTGGATTTGAATTCCTTAGAGCCTAGTCCTGATCAACCTCGCCTGCAAGCCGAGGCTGACCCAGAGTTATTGGAAAATATACGGGTCTTTGGAGTACGCACTCCGATCCACGTACGTCCTATCGGACCAAATCGATACCAAATTGTCGCTGGTGAACGTCGCTGGCGAGCCTGCCAGCTGCTTGGGATGAAAACCATCCCAGCTTTGATACGTCAAGATGGTACCGAACTTGCTGCAGCGGAAGCACTGATCGACAACCTCCTTCGGAAGGACCTGACCGGCTTCGAAGAAGCAAAGGGATACAAACGCCTGATCGACGAACATCACTTCTTGAAATCAGAGCTAGCTCAGCGTCTTGGATGCGACAAAACGCGTATTACCCGTGCGCTCCAAGTTCTTGAGCTCCCTGACCATATATTGGAACTCACCCTCGGTCCTGGCTCACCGCTGACATTAACGCATGTCCAAGAGTTGCTCCCGTTACGCTCAAATGCCATACGTCTACAAAAGCTGGCTCGTCAAGCCGTCGATGGCGCATGGACAGCGCGCCGCATCCGAGAGGAAGTTACACGGGTACCGCGGACAAATCAGGGAGGACAATCAGTCCGCTTTGAAGCTCGAGGCATTGATGGGCCCTTTCGACTTGTGATCCGTTTTCACCCAAACCGTGCTCATGATATCGGCCTTATTGAAGAAGGGCTGCGCAAAGCGGATGAGCACTTACAGCGGTTTCGACATGGCCATTCGCAGTCGTGAGTGCGAATCCCGTCATGATTGCCAAGTTGAATGGTTCAGATGTGTTCGGAGTGTCAATGCATGTACTCAGCCGTACGATGCACAGACGCACCTCGTGCGTCTCAGGAGTAGGGGACTCGGATTACTGGAGAGATCATGACAGACTTTGAATCCTCCGATACCGGAGCATGTGAGCGATCCGCACGTCCTGCACTTCGGGCGATTCCTGCGAAACGCGCGGAAACGTCAGTCCGGATCGCTCTAGATCTTCCGGTCTCCGAGGATGTGGCCTTCCAGCACTCGGTCTTCTGCCAAACATCTCTTCCATATCGTGACCCAGGTGACTTACGAGAATGGGAACGCAAACAGGGGAAAACCCATTTGCTCATCAAAGCCGGTGAGGTGTTGCATCCTGATACGAAGAAGTTTGTGAAGTTGGGTTTGCCGTTTGGCCCAAAACCTCGACTGATCTTAACCTATCTCAATACACAAGCCATCAAGACCCAATCACCGGACATTCCCGTCGATGACAGCCTAAGTGCTTTTGTACGGACGCTCGGTTTACAGCGCAACGGATATACCTTGCGGCAAATGAAGGAACATCTTTCACGTCTCTCTGCCTGCATGATCACGCTTGCAACTGAACAGCCTGATCCTGAAGGCAGTATTCCCACTCATTATGTCAAGCTCGTGACTACGATCAGTTTGTGGCCAACGAATAGTCCGGGGCAGCGCACATTATGGCCCAATCGTGTCACGCTCGGGCAAGAATATTTCGATAATTTAACTCGCTATGCGGTTCCTCTTGATATGCGAGCGGTTCACGCGCTCCAAAATAACGCCTTTGCTCTTGATATGTATGCCTGGCTCGCACAACGCCTATGGAGAATCTCTCCAACGGACCCTCAGTGGATTTCTTGGGTAGCCCTTATGGACCAATTTGGGCAGGGCTATCGACGGATGGATAATTTTAAACGAGATTTTCGCGCCACACTCATGATGGTGCTGTCACAGTATCCCAAGGCACGAATCCATGAGGAATTAAACAAAGGGTTTCTTTTGTATTCCAGTCCGCCTCCTATCCCGCCACGCTCCATGACACCTGTAAAATGGTCAAATCCGAAAACCCTCGTGAGGCGCACGACTCTCCCAGAGGAGTAAGAAAAAATTTCCTTTCCAGCTTGCTTCAGAGTGAGACAGTTTACTAGGATTAGCATCCGATTTAGTTCTCCCCACAAATAAAGAACGACTGGGAAACATTCTATTTCTGCGACAGTTTCCTAGGATCCCCAGCCTGCACGACAGTTTCCTAGGATCCCAGAGTCGCTATTCATTCGTAGACTTTCTTTTTCTGTGACAGTTTCCTAGCAACGTCTCTACGTGCGACAGTCTTCTAGGAGCCTTTTCGACTGCGACACTTTTCTAGGAATCTCCTAGCCGCGACAGTTTGCTAGGAGATTCTTATCCTTGTATATATCCTCTTTCTCTTGACCATTGTCCACGACACTGCTCTAGGAGTATCTGCGACAGTTTTACAGGCAGTTCCGCGATAGTTTACAAGGAGATACTGCGACACATTACTAGGACAATCCGATATCTTAATTCCTATAGTTCTCCTTTTAGTTTACCGTTAAAAGAAGAGGCTGTGGATATGTGGACGCATGAGAATCCGCCCACATATCCACAGCACGACAACTCTTTTTCATCTCTGAAATGAAAAACCAATCGCAGGCCTCCTGTAAGCTCCCCGCGATCGTAGACAGCCAAAAGGAGAACGTTCTGGCAGAATAGCCAGTCCAGCACCTCGACATTGAGGCACACCGTGACGTGTGGCTTCGCCGCTGGCCAGGCCTCGGTCGCCCTCTTGAACGACGAGGGAGAGAGCGACGGGATCTCCAAATAGTCGATCTCCCGATCCTTCAGCTGATTACGTCTCGGTAAGTCGCTTATGAAAACTGTTCTGCTCATGTCGGTTCGCCTTTCTTATGGAGATGATGTGCGTGGTGTCCTGCCCACGCGGGGAGTGGGCGATCACCACCAGCCGTCCAGCGAGCGTCCCCAGACTCACCAGCCGTCTCGCTCCAGAGTCGACGCGGTCATCCACACAGGTGACGCAGCGGCCAGCGAAGACTGGTTTGGCATTGGCAACGTCCACACCGTGCTTGGCGCGATGGCTGCGGTTCTTGGCGTCATCCCATGCCTCGCGCACGATGATGTGTCACAACGTTTGTTGTAACTGCCAACGTCAAGGATATCCCCGGTTGCGGGAACGGCGCTGAGATGAGGGAAGACAGACCGATCGCCCTGATCGCCAGCCGGCGGAAGGACTGCAGAGGGGTTCACGCGTTAGTCTGCAGATCCTTGATCACGTGTAAAAGGGTGTGCTCATCTGAGAGAGTCCATCAGCCCGTTCTCGGACAGAGTGGGCACCAGAATGGCCTGGACCGGAACGCCGGAGATGCGGGACCCCTGGATCTGGCGGGCTGGGACAGATTAGATACGTGCAAGGGCGCAATGGGTGGAGCGACGATGAAAACCTTGGTCTTGGCGAACGAAAAGGGGGGTGTGGGGAAATCGGCCATTGCCTGTCAGCTGGGCTACTATCTGCATGAGCTACTAAAGAAACGGGTGCTGGCGATTGACTTGGATCACCAAGGCAATACCACGCGTAGTCTCACGAAATCAGGATTGGCGGTGGTGGCGCCAGTTCAGTCTCATCAGCTATTGACGGAGCCGATCACCTCCATCGCGCCGGGTTCGTTTGTGCTCGTGCCAGCAAGCCGAGCGCTGCTGACACTCCAGGAACGGAAGGAGCTGCACAACGCGTTTGCCACCAATCTACGGGGATTTCTCCACGCGATACGCGACTCGTTTGATGTGGCGATCATCGACACGAATCCCAATCCGGATATTCGTGTGATCGCCACCTTGGTTGTCGCCGACTATGTGCTGGCTCCCATTCAACTAAATCAAGAGGCCATCCATGGCATTGCGACCCTGCGCACACAGATTCTGAAGATTCAACGCACGTTGAATCAGGAGCTCCGGTTCATTGGCATCCTACCTAATCTGGTGGAAGCCACACCGTTTCAACGCGACAATTTGAAACAGCTTGTGACGGCCTGTGCCGCGCTCTTTCTCACCCTGCATGATGGACGCCTGGCTGCCTTGGCTCGGCGAACGGCCTGGCCGGAGGCGCAAGCCTTGGGAATCCCCATCTGGCACAGTCAGAAGACCAGCTCTAAGGAAGCCTGGTCCGACATCCGCGCGGTGTTTGAAACCGTCGTGGCACAGATGGAGGTGTCCTTATGACGAAGCTGAGGACGGTGGCACAGAAGCGAACACAGAAGATTCTGCTCGATCTGGCCGATTTGGATGAGCAGCCGACGTCGCGGCAGGGGACAAGCCCAGAAGCGGTTCGACTCATTGGCAGACCGATGGACATTCCGTTGGACAAGATCGAGGAAGATCCAGAGCAACCACGCACAGAATTTTCTGAGGCGGCATTGGCCGAGCTCGCAGAGAGTATTCGGCAGCATGGGGTGAAAACCCCGATTTCGGTCCGCCCGCATCCCACCGGCATCAGGACCTGGATGGTGAACTTTGGTGCCCGCCGCCTCCGTGCGTCAGCGTTGGCTGGCAAGACTACGATTCCGGCGTTTGTTGATCATCAGCATACGGATTACCAGCAGGTGATTGAGAACGTGCAGCGGGACAATCTGAAACCGCGTGAACTCGCAATGTTCATCAAGAAGAAACTCGAAGGCGGGGAGAAGGCCGTGCACATCGCGAGGCAGCTGGGCGTGGACCGATCTACGATCACCCACCATCTCGCGCTCATTGAGCCGCCCTCCTGTTTAGAGGAACTGTACAGTTCGGGCACATGTCGGTCGGCCAAAATTCTTTACGATCTGCGCGGTCTCCATAAGCAGTTTCCGCAAGCCGTCGAACGGTTTTGTGCACGGACGCAAGAGGTGACACGAGCCCAGGTGGCGGACTTGGCGGCGACACTCAAACGCCCCCCATCGGAAGGCACGCAGATCTCGGGAGCAGAGAGCCTCGCTACTGAGGATGGGAGAGATGAGACGACAGCGAGCACGGTCCTTTCTCCGCCAACGATGGCGGATGGGCGCACTAGGGGAGGGGAGGACGCCATCCCGACCAACCGAGTTCCGCACGATGTCCTGATTGTCTATCGCGAGAAACGAGGCCGTCTCGATCTGTTTTCCATGCCAACGACCGCCATGCATGCCATCATCGAATGGAGCGACGGCACACGCACGGAAGTTCCTGCCAAAGACTGTCTGATTGAACAGTTAGGGTTCAAGTAGTAGCCTCCTCAGATCCGTTCCCTTGTCTCGCCTCGGCTCCGCTTTCTCTTCTCGATGACTTTGTCTCATTGAGTCGGTGTTGGAACGTTCAACATCATGCTGGAGATGTACCGCGTTCTGATCAATGGAACAGACCGTCATCATGCAAATCTGAGGTGTTCTCGTTTGTCTGCTGCGTCTGTCTGTGATCAACGATCTCCCGTGATCAGCGTGATCTCACGAGAGGGCGAAGAATCCTCTTGCTAGGATTGAAAGGACCGGGGCTCTCTCCCTTCCACCGCCTCACCTAGGTCAGATCACGACCAGCCAGTGAGTTGGAACGTTCCAACAGCACGGAGGCACCGCGCTCGCGCCGTGCCGTCAGTCACGCACCGTCGTGTCGCCTCTGGTGGCTCGACCGTGCGGATTGTTCTCCCACTCCATCTGCTTCCATCGCTCCCCACGGTGTGGGGCCCGGCTGGATGCAACCGCGCCAGCCAACAGCCCGGAGGGCTGTCACGCCCACAGCCAGCCGGGGCCCCAGACTCGGACATTCTGTTGCGCCTCCTGCTGTGCGTGAGAGGCGCAACACATGTTGTGAAAAGAGGGCAGTGGGCGGGTCGACGTGATGTGGCCATTGGTCTCGTGAGTGGCTGTTCTCATAGGGAGACAGTCCAATAGAAAGGAATGCAGGATGAACATCGCAACGATGGATAGGCCGAATGTCCGACGGGCAAAGAGACATCCGAATGCAATCCGGGCGGATCGCGCCGAGCAGGCATTGGCCTACTATCGCATGGCCGCCTTACGGGAGCCGAGCGCTTCGGCTGAAACCGTCCTAGCCGATTTCCTCACGGATCTGCGTCATTACTGCGAGCATATGCGCCTGGACCTGACGTCGCTCGATCATGTGGCGCAGCTCAACTATCTGAAAGAGAACAATCCACGGTAAACAGAAAAGTGGGAGCCGGAATGGTTGCAGCCGTTCCGGCTCCCTGACCATGCCCCACACCCAAGGGAAAGGCGAGCACATGGCGAAGAAGATTGTATCAGAACTCCAGAATCAGAAAGGAACGACGTCAGTCCGTGTCCCACTCTATCGGCTGCAGGTAGTGAAAGAACCGCACTCGGCCCTGTACGGCGCTCCACGGTTGTCACAATCGAGTGAGGTGTGCCGGCTCCTCCGGGCGCACTTCGATGGACGACCGCATGAAGAATTTGTGGTCCTGTTTCTCGATGCGAAACACACCCCCGTTGGCTATCAAGTTGTGTCCGTCGGGAGTTTAACGCTCTCGATCGTGCATCCACGTGAGGCTTTTAAAGCCGCAGTTTGCATGAATGCAGCGGCGGTGATTTTTTCGCATAACCACCCCAGCGGGGATCCAACCCCGAGTCTCGAGGACCGCGCCTTAACGAAACGCCTGGTGAGCGCCGGGGAGTTGTTGGGCATTCGTGTGCTCGACCATATCGTGATGGGGGAGGGGCGGCACGTGTCCTTTGCGGATGAAGGCTGGTTGCA